>JBGUPV010000146.1:0-12073 GCA_045130455.1 Lachnospiraceae bacterium
CTACAAGAAGTTCGAGAACGGTAATCTGCGCGAGAAAATGAATAAGGAGGATCGCACGTTCCACAACACGACAGTGACAACGAACAATGGCGATCCGAACGGCAACAATGACGATCCGAACGGAAACGGCAATAACGACGATCCGAACGGAAACGGCAACAACGACGATCCGAACGGTAACGGCAACAACGAAGACCCGAACGGCAACGGCAACAACGAAGATCCGAACGGAAACGGCAATAACGAAGATCCGAACGGAAACGGCAATAACGAAGACCCGAACGGTAACGGTAACAACGAAGACCCGAACGGAAACGGCAATAACGAAGATCCGAACGGTAACGGTACCAACGAAGATCCGAACGGCAACGGCAATAACGAAGATCCGAACGGAAACGGCAATAACGAAGAGCCGAACGGAAACGGTACCAACGAAGAGCCGAACGGCAACGGAACCAATGAAGAGCCGAACGGCAACGGCAACAACGAGGATCCGAACGGCAACGGCACCAACGAAGACCCGAACGGAAACGGTACCAGCGAAGAGCCGAACGGTAACGGAACCAACGAAGAGCCGAACGGAAACGGCAATAACGAAGAGCCGAACGGCAACGGTACCAATGAAGAGCCGAACGGCAGCGGCACCAATGAAGAACCGAACGGCAGCGGTACCACCGAAGAGCCGCACGGCAACGGTACCAATGAGGAGCCGAACGGCAACGGAACCAATGAGGAGCCGAACGGCAGCGGCACCACCGAAGAGCCGAATGGCAGCGGGACCACCGAAGAGCCGAACGGCAACGGAACCAACGAAGAGCCGAACGGTAGCGGTACCACCGAAGAGCCGAACGGTAGCGGTACCACCGAAGAGCCGCACGGCAACGGAACCACCGAAGAGTCGAACGACAACGGTACCACCGAAGAGCCGAACGACAACGGTACGACCGACACTCAGGCAGGCAACGGTACCACCGATAACACGGAGGGCAACGGTGCCACCAATACCCCGGCGGACAACACAGCACAGAATGACGCAGGGGATGCAGATCAGAACACTGCAAGTAACACAACTCAGAATGCAGCAACGGACACCTCGCAGAACACGGCTAACGAAACCAAACAGAACACGACAGGCGAAACGACAAAAACTGATACGGTGAAAGCCGAAACCGGCTTGCTTTCGATCCGTGTGATCGAGGATAAGACCGGGCGCGCTGTACCCGGCGCAGTAATCGAGGTTACATCCGCATCGGATCGCACTTCCGTGACTTACGTGACCGGAAAGGACGGCCGCGTTGTCGATGCGAACGGAAACACTCCGACGGTGGCTGCAGGCGTATACACGGTAACGATCACGAAGGTTCCCGATGGCTATGATGTAGTGACCGGAAAGACCGGCAACTTGATGGTCGTGAAGAACAGTGAAAATCTCTATGAGGCTATCGTATCTACTGCTTCCGACAAAACCACCACTCCCGGGGAAGAGTCAAAGAAGCAGACGGATTCGGGCACTTCCGGGGATGAGTCAAAGAAGCAGATTGATACAGGCACTCCGGAAGTTGAGGCGGAAACGAGTGTCAAGACAGCGGATACCATTTCGAAATCGCGCATTTTCCTGATGCTTCTTCTGTCCATCCTGACAATGACCTCGGTCATACTGATCAAAAAGGAACATGCAAAAGAACTGAGCTGACCTGCACTGACAATTGAAAATGAAAAAAACGGGAACCGCCGATGAGGCGGTTCCCATTTTCGTTTTATGCTGTTATGCAATTCGTATCCTTATGCCCAGGGATTCTCGGTCGGGTAAGGAAGGCTCTTCGGCTGGTTGTAAGCAATGTCCTTGATGCCGAGGAACTTGAATACCTCGAAGAGGGACTTGCCGCAGTGACCGAATGCAACCGCACCGTGGTGAGGATATCTCTTCTGGATGAGCACGTGGCGATAGAAGCGTCCCATCTCTTTGATAGCGAAGATTGCGATACCGCCGAAGGAACGGGTAGGTACGTCGAGGATCTCGCCCTCAGCGATGTAGGAAACAAGCTCTCCGTCGCTGTTGCACTGCAGACGATAGAAGGTGATGTCGCTTGCTGCGATGTCGCCCTCAAGGGTTCCGCGGGTGAAATCAGGATCGCTTCCTTCCGGCTCAAGGAGACGGTGCTGGATGAGCTGATACTTGATCGCACGGTCGCTGCACATCTTGCAGGACGGGGTGTTACCGCAGTGGAAGCCCATGAACGTATCGGTGAGCTTGTAGTCGTACTTGCCCTTGATGTCCTCGTCGTAGATGTACTGAGGAACGGAGTTGTTGATATCAAGAAGGGTGATCGCATCGCCGGTTACGCAAGCGCCGATGTACTCGGAGAGTGCGCCGTAGATATCAACCTCGCAGGATACCGGGATACCGCGGCTTGCGAGACGGCTGTTTACGTAGCAAGGCTCGAAACCGAAGGTCTCCGGGAATGCAGGCCAGCACTTGTCGGCAAATGCCACATACTTGCGGGCACCCTTGTGTTGCTCAGCCCAGTCAAGGAGCGTAAGCTCGAACTGTGCCATGCGTGCGCTCATCTCAGGATAGTACTTGCCTTCGCCCATCTCAGCTGCCATGTCAGCGCAAACCTCAGGGATACGAGGATCATTTTCATGAGCCTTGTAAGCTACGAAGAGGTCAAGCTCGGAGTTCTCCTCAACCTCGATGCCGAGTTCGTAGAGACCCTTGATGGGAGCGTTGCATGCGAAGAAGTCCTGCGGACGAGGTCCGAAGGTAATGATCTTGAGGTTCTTAACACCGATGATAGCGCGTGCGATCGGAACGAATTCGCCGATCATCTTCGCGATGTCGTCAGCGGTTCCTACCGGATACTCCGGAATATAGCCCTTGAGGTGGCGCATTCCGAGGTTGTAGGAGCAGTTCAGCATACCGCAGTATGCGTCGCCGCGGCCGTTGATCATGTCGCCGTCGCCTTCTGCAGCAGCCACGAACATAACAGGGCCGTCAAAGTTCTTTGCGATCAAAGTCTCGGGAGTCTCGGGGCCGAAGTTGCCGAGGAAGACAACGAGCGCGTTGCACTCCGCCTTCTTAACATCGTCAACAGCCTTGAGCATGTCAAGCTCGTTCTCCACAGTTACGGGACACTCATACAGGTCGCCCTTGTAAGCGGCCTTGATGGCGCCACGGCGCTTCTCGGAGAGTACGATCGGGAAACAGTCACGGCTGACCGCGATAATACCGAGTTTTACTACAGGGATATTACTCATTCTAAGTACCAAACCTTTCTCTTATTTGACGTAAACCGCCATTGAATCCATTATACTTTATCGGAAAATGACTGTCAATAAAAAACAGCCCCCGGCAGGCACGGAACTTCACGGAAGCAGCGTGTTTTTTGAGGGGAATTGATTCCTCACGCGATGTATTGTATAATTTTATTGTTACCGTGACAGCCGGCGTTCGCCGGTGTGCCGGAGTTAATGGTTTGAGGAGAAAGGAGAACCGATGGGACTTTTTGATGATCTTTTCGGAAAAGATAAATATCCGAACAACAGAAAGCAGAAAGGCGGGCGTATGGAGCGTGTGTACGCCGGGCCGGAGCAGATGTCCCGCCGGCGCAGGCCGGAGGAGGATGAGCCCGTGATGGAGGACCTCTATGCGGGGCCTCTCGAGGCGGATGTGATCGAGATCAGGGATGACGCGGACGAATGGGACGATGAGGACGAGAATGCCAAGTCGGAGGAATGCGGGGACGAGACTGAGAACTCCGAACAGGAGGAAGCCGGGGATGATCCCGGGGACGCGGAGAAGAAAGGCGGAAATTCGTTCGACTCCGAGGAAATGCGGCGGAGAATGGAGCAGGTTAACGTGATGGCGGTTTACGCGGGACCGGAACAGATGAGCCAACCGCAGATCATGTTCGTCTATGCGGGACCTGCGCAGATGGCAAAGGGCCCGTCCGGTTTCATGAACATGGGGCCGAACATGATGCTTGCTTACGCCGGCCCGAACATCAAGCCGCCCTCGATGACGGGGCAGCCGGTTGTGCCGGAGCAGGCGAAGCCGGAGGATGTTGAGTACGTGTTCTGTCCGTGCTGCGGGTATAAGATCGTGTCCGGATGCCGGTTCTGTCCCGAGTGCGGCGCACCGCAGAAGAAGAAATCGGATGACGGGACCGAACTTTGCTGAGGATTACGGCGGAACAGCGGTCTGACCGGATCGGTGAACGGGCCTGTCGATGAACGGACCCGGCAAGGAGAGTTATGGATTACAATTTACAGCATTGTGTCTGGGAGATCACGCTCGCGTGCTGTTTCTCGTGCCGCTACTGCGGCTCGGCGGGCGGCAGGGCCAGAGACAATGAATTGAGCACGGAAGAGTGCTTTTCGGTGGCCGACCAGCTCGCGGAACTCGGCTGCAGCCGCGTTTCGATGATCGGCGGCGAAGTGTTCATGCGCAGGGACTGGAAGGCGATCGTCGGAAGGCTGACCGGATACGGTATCCGCGTCAACATCATCACGAACGGTTTCCTTTTCTCGGACAGCCTGATCGAAGACCTGAAGAGCCTTGATATCGAGTCGGTCTCGGTCTCTTTGGACGGTCCGAAGGAGGTGCATGACAAATACCGCCAGGAGGGCAGCTACGACCGCGCGCTGCGTGCGATCCGCGTGCTTGCGGGCAGCGGAATTCCGGTGTCGGTCATCAGCACCCTCAACGCGGAAAATGCGCCGCGCCTGCCGGAACTGTACGAGACGCTCCTTCCCAGCGGGATCTTTGCCTGGCAGCTGCAGGCGTGCTCGCCGATGGGCAACGCCGCCAACGGCGGGATCGATATCGCCTTTGACCCGAGGGAGGTCATCCGTTTTGTCGACAGTCACATGCGGCAGGCGCCGTTCATGCTCGGCGTCGCCGACAATATCGGGTATTTTACGCCGGAGGAAGGAAGCATCCGCGGCAATATGAGCGGCCGGGCGTACTATCCCGGGTGCAGCGCCGGCCTGACGTCAATCGGCATCGACAGCGTGGGCAATGTGCGGGGCTGCGAATCGATGTACGATCCTCATTTTACGGAGGGCAACCTTCGCGAGCGTACGCTGCGGGAGATCTGGGAGGACCCGGACGCGTTTGCGTACAACCGGAAGTTCGATCAAAGCATGCTCACCGGCCCTTGCGCGACGTGTGAGCTCGGCGGGTACTGCGCGGGCGGATGCCGATCCTACAACTGGTTCGTGCACGGAAAACTGTACGAAGCTCCGCGGTGCGCGAGAGCCATGAACGCAGCGGAAAAGCACCTGTAAGAAGGAATTGATCGCAAAGATAATTACCATGCGGCGGAAGAAAAAAATGCCCGAGAGCCTCAGAGCTCTCGGGCACTTTCAATTGTCAGAACATTTTCCGCGGGATCAATCCGGCAACGGCGCGATCTGCTTTTTGTAGATCAGCATGAGGAAAAGTGCGCACAACAGCGCGGAAGCGCACTCGGCGATCGGGTAGGAGAGCCAGACGAAGTCGAGGCGTTTTACAACCTTTGCCATGAACCATGCCACCGGCAGGAGGATGACCACCTGACGGCATACGGACACGATGGTTGCGTACAGGCCGTTTCCGAGGGCCTGGAACACGGAGATCGTGATGATGGAGAACGATGCCGCGATAAAGTGTAGGCTGATGTAATGGAACGCAGGCTTGCCGTAGGTCACAAGTTTCTCCAGAGACTCGGCGTCCTCACTGAACAGCGAGAGAAGCTGCTCGGGGATGGTCCAGAAGAGGATCGTTCCGACCACCATGATGCCGGCGGCAATGAAGTAACTCAGGCGGAGCGTCTCCAGCATACGTTTCTTTTGACGTGCGCCGTAATTGTAGGCGAGGATCGGGACCATGCCGCTGTTGAAACCGAAGACCGGCATGAAGATGAAACTCTGGATACGGAAGTAGATGCCGAACACGGTGACGGCGTCCATGGTAAAGCCCGCTAAGAGCTTGTTCAGGATGAAGGTGATCACGGACGCGATCGCCTGCATGAGAATGCTCGGGAAGGCTACTTTGTAGATGTTGCGGATGGTCGCGCCGTGAAGGCGGAAGCCGCGCATCGAGAGGCTGACCTCCCTGTTCTTGCGGAGGTTAAAATACAACGCGATCAATGCGGCGATACACTGGCCGATGACGGTTGCGATCGCGGCACCCTTGACGCCCATGCGGGGAAGACCGAAGTGACCGAACACGAGAGCGTAGTCGAGAATGATATTGACGACGGCGCCGGTTGCCTGGGTGATCATCGAGTAGATGGTCTTGCCGGTGGACTGCAGCAGACGCTCGAGAAGGATCTGGAAAAACATACCCACGGAGCAGCCCATGACGATGGAGAGGTAGTCCTTTCCGTAGCCGATGGTCTTCATCGTGAGATCGTAATTTTCCGCAAAATCCTTCGGCGCAAACTGAGAGCGGATGAAGGGCCCGGCGAGGGTGAATCCCAAAACGCAGAAGACAACAGCGTAGATGGAGTAGAGAAAAATGCCGTGGGACGCCGCGTTGTTTACGCCCTTCTGGTCCTTTCTTCCGAGGTTGTAGGAAAGAAGAGCATTGATACCGACGCCGGTGCCGACAGCCGACGCGATCAAAAGCGTCTGCGCCGGGAAGGCGAGGGTGACGGCAGTCATGGCAGCTTGGTCGTATTTCGAAACGAAGATACTGTCAACGACGTTGTACAGCGCCTGGACGAGCATGGAGGCCACCATGGGCAGCGACATGCTGACCAGAAGCTTCGGGATGGGCATGGTGCCCATCTTGTTTTCTTTGAGTTGATCCATGGGGGAAAATCCTTTCCTATAATCGCGATAATGCCGTGCGCGTCAGAGTCGGCGCGCACGGCGTTAAGCAGTTCAGGGTTCGTTCGGAGACCGTAGTTATTCGGCAACCTCCGTGTATTCATGGGTGTACGTGTCTCTCTTGTACACGAAACCGCTGTGAAGGTTCGGGATCGTGATCTTCGCGATCACCGATCCGCGGCTGTCGCTCAAGGTGAGGACATCGTCGCGGGAGAGCTTGAACGGGCATGTCATGTCGTTCGCCGCTGCCTCGCTGTCCGCCTTGGCGCACTCGATACGGAGCGTCGCGCCTGCGGCGATCGTCGTGCCGTCCGGAATGCGGAACGTCGCGTCGGGACCGTCGGAGAGCGTGTAGCCCGCGACGTTGATGTCACGGTCGGTCGGGTTGGCAAGCATGATGTAATCACCGTTGCGGCCGTTGATCATGTCGATGACAACCGTCGCGTTCGGGTCATTTTTCACATGGAGAACAACTTCGATCGCGCCGTTCTCAATGTCGGCTTCCGTGATCGTAAGCTTCTTCGTCGAAACCTTTTTGCCGTTGACTTCCCAGTAGTCGAACGCGTATCCGTCGGCGACGGAAGCTTCCACGGTCGTCGCGTAGTTCTCGAAAAATGTTCCGGTGTAAGCGGTCTCAGCCGGAGCGCGGTAGGAACCGATCACGAACTGTGCGTTCGGGCATGCCGCGATGTTCAGCGTGTACGTCGTGCCGAGCGCGAAACGGCTCTTCATGAACGAAGCGGAGCGAGCCGGGCGGGCCTGTGCGAATTCCAGGATTTTGTCAAGCTGCTCCGGAAGCTGCGACTCGTCAACCCAGGAAGCGTCCTCTGCGCCGAGCGAAGCGATGTAGTTGTAGTAGAACGTCATCTCGCGGTCGCGGGAACTCTGCATGCGGTTCAGCGTGCTGCGGATATTTTCCGGAGAGAGCGCGCCGTTCGCGAACTCCTGCGTCTTCGTCACGAAATACTCGACGCAGTCATCGCGCTTGAGGAGCGCGTCGAGAAGCGGCGAGTACCGCTTGTCACCCTCGGTCAGAACACGGCGGAGCGTGTCGTAGGTCGCCAGAACCTCGTTCTGCGAGTAGAGGCCGAGAGAGTAGTCGATGTCGTGGAGCAGGTAGCGCCAGCGACCGTCGTATACGCCTTCACCGAGCGACTCGCCCTCGGCGGGAACGTAACGGAAGCACTTGTAGTTGTTGTGCGGCCAGTCGGAGTTGCAGAGGTAGATGTTGTAGGCCATGAAGTCGAGATAATCCTCAACGACCATCCACTCGCAAAGCTCTTTGTAGTTCTTTTCGTCGGTCAGGTCGCGGTATACGAAATCGTAGTAGGCGTCGTCGTAAGCCTTCGCCCAGGTGTTGTTGAAGTCATCGCCTTCCTCGGTCTTCTTGGAGGCGTCGCCGCCCTCGAGGATCACGAACTCGCCCTCGGTGTATTCCTCCTCGCCGGCTTCGCGTGCCGCGGTCTTGGCAGGGGAGTCGCCGTACTTGTTCTTGAAGTACGTGTCACAGTAGGAAGCGTGAACCCAGAAGAAACCGTAGTAGGTGCCGTTAATGTAGCAGATGGCCGGGCAGACGCTCTCGTACTCGGTGAAGCCGGCCTCGCGGGCGAGGGTCTGGTTGAGCTCGTCGCGGATGAACGCGAAGCGGTAGTCGTTACCGCTGGCGCGAAGGACGAATTTGTCGAAGCGTACCACCTGCGTTCCGGTGCCGTCCGCCGCGATGTTGTCGAGGCAGTTCAGATAGAAGGTACCGGTCTCGGGACTGTAGGTCTTGCGCGCATAGAATTTCATGGACTTCTGCGAGTTCTGGCGGGAGTAAGCGCCGTATACGCGGACGCCGCCCTTCTGTGCCGTCACGGGCGTTCCGTCGGGCTCGAAGACTTCAAGGTAGATCTCGCGCTCGCTCTCGCGGCCGCGGGCATTGTAGTTCTCGCCGAAGAGAATGCCGTCGGGTCCTTCGGTCAGCTCGGCAGGGTCGCCGTTGATCGTGAAGACCATCGTCTGGAAACGCGTGTCGGCCTTTGCGCCGAGCACGTACGTGTGAACGAACTCGTCGGACTTGGTTCCGTCATCGTAAAATGCGGCTGCGCGCAGCGACCATACCTTCGGAATGGTGCCGGCGTTGGCCGTGAGCAGCAGACCGGCGGAGCGGTCGTAAGCAGCGGACTCCGCGGTCGGGTGGGAGCCGTCGAGCGTGTAACGGATGGTTCCTCCGAAGCGCGAGTAAATGCGGATCGTCTGGTCCGTCGTGTAGAAGTTTCCGCTGTGGGAATAGACCAGATCGGGCATGTCGTTGGTGAATTCAATCGTCTCGCCGGAGTAATCCTGACGGACAGGGGTCGGCGTGGGATCGATGTTCTCAAGGCCGGTGCCGGTGGGCGTAGCCTCGGGAGTCGTCACTGCACCGGTCGGTGCAGTCGTCGCCTTGGGGGTGACTTTGTCCGTGCCGGCGGGCTTGTCGTTCTTGCCGGAAAATGCGGCGATCAGACCGATGACGATGCCGATGACGGCAACGCAGGCAAGTACGATCAGAGCCGGTTTCTTACTGCTTTTCATGTTGTAAAACCTCCAAACATAAGGTTAAGCAGTTCGTGCGAACTGCTTAACGAAGTCGTCATATGCAGGCAGATCATGCCGTGCCGGATCACTCGCCGGTGAATTCCACGAGAACCGCGTTGGAAACGCCGTCGATCTTGCGGAGTTCGTCAAGGAAAGGAGTGTCCGTACCCTTGAAACGGATCTGTACGGTGAGCTCGGTCTCTTCCTTGTACGTGGTCTTATTTTTCAAACGGCCCCCGAGAGACTCGACGATGGCCGAAACATCCTCGGCTGCCGCGTCACTGTAGCGCACCAGAAGGAGATAGGTGCCGCGGGACGTGCGGAGCAGCGTCAGCAGGATGTAGAGAACCGCGATAAATACGGAGCCGATCAGTGCGAACGGAACCATGCCCGCGCCGGTGGTGAGACCGACGACTACGGACCAGAAGAGGAAACCGACATCGAGGGGATCCTTGATCGCGGAACGGAAACGGATGATACTCAGAGCGCCGATCGTTCCGAGCGAAAGTGCTACGCTCGAGGAGATCGTCAGGATGATCATTGCGGTGATCACGGCTACGAGTACGAGGAGAACCGCGAAGTTCTCGCTGTAGCAGGCTCCGCGATAGAAGAAACGGTAGACGCAGTAGATGATCGCCGCGCACACCAGGGTAAATGTCAGACAGGCGACGATCTGCGCCGCGGTGGTCGTGGTGAGCGTGTCGGCCTGCCCCATCAGTTTCTTGATTTCGTCGATGTATTCGGACATGTGTTGCTCCTTTATAGTAAAATGTAATTGTTCTTCAGATAATCACAGCCAAGCACGAATTTGGAAACGGCCAGCTTGATGCCGTTGTTTTGCAGGATCTGCTTCAGATACATCGGATAGTACTCGCCGTATTTGACTTCGAGCACCACCTCGCGCTGCGGGAACAGCGGGCGTGTCACAAGCTTCGGATCAAACATATCCACCGTGTTGATGCCGGCGCTTATGAGACTGTCGAACGTGACGCGCACCATCGACAGCGGGTGGACGTAAGCCTGGCGCTGATACTCGATGATGACGGCCGGCTTCAGGCCGCTGGTCTGATGCAGCCCGTACACCTCCCGGCAGAGCGGATCATCGTACGCGAGGAGCGGTGTGAAGTCACCGGCGAGGATCGCGTCGTGATCGGCCCTTGTGATGCGGGCGGACGATTTGCTGATGCGGTCGTCGATCTTCTCCTTATTTTCCAATACGAGAAATGAGTCATCTCCGTTGTAGGAACGGATCCGGTATTTGTTTCGGTGCTGAACGCCGCTGTCTTTCTCGTAATAGGCATCTTTTTTGATCGTGTCAAAATAGATGCTCTGGATCCGATAGCCCTCCGGGCCCGGCATGTGCGGGTCGGGAGTCATGATCCCTGCAATCCTTGCTCGAAGTTCCACATACTGAGGGTATGTCAGAACGACTTTGATCTCGTGCCGCTTCGGACGATCCGCGTAGGGATTCTTGTACAGCATAGAGGGATTGCTCCTTTCATTAACTCACGTCATTATATCTGCTGCACCCGGAATAGGCAAGTATTTTCATAGTATTTACATAAAAATACGGTCGGGGGGATGCTACTTGTACTTGTGCGGAGGATGTGCTATACTTGTATCCTGTAATGCTGTGCTCTCAGGCAGGATTTGAGAGCGCGGGAGAGTGTGTATGGAGGAAAGTCATGTCTTCGATAGATGATATTTTAGAGGAGAATCCCGAAGAGATCATTCGGAAAGAACGCGCCGAGGCCGCGAAGGAAAAGAACGGTATGCTCGGCAGCAGCAAGGAGAATAAAAAGAAGAGCGGCAAGGGCGGCAAAGGCGGTTCCCGCAGGAAAGGCCGCAAGGAGAAGCCGCAGGAGCCCTACGTCGATGAGGATGAGCTCGAGGAGCTGAGCGCCGCGGCGGAGGAAACCGCGGTGCCTGCGGAGGAAACAGTGGACTCCCTTGAGGAGGCCGCGGAGAAGGCGGTCGCGCGGCTCGACGATGAGGACGAGGATTTTGAGGAGAGCGTTGAGGACGAAGAGGAAATCCCGGATGTGCTGGACGCTCTTGCGGAGGCGGACGTCGTTTTGAAGAGCAAAGACTCGGACGACGAGGATCTCGACGACGAGGATCTCGACGACGATGACCTCGATGACGATGATCGTGATGACGACGACTTCGATGATGAAAATGATTCGGACGATGAGGAGTTCGATCTCGAAAATGTGCCCGGCGGCGATCCTGACGGTCCCGACGATGATGACGACTGGGACGATGACGAGGATGACGACGGAGAGTCCGGACTTGCGTGGCTGTGGCAGAGCCGCACGATCGCGATCTTTGCCGGCCTGATCCTTCTGTTGATCGTATTTCTGACCATGTTTATGTTTATTCCGGACGACCCGGATTCGCCCGGCAAGGGAGACCCGACGCCCACGGTTACCGTGGCAGCGGCGGCAACGGATACGCCCACGCCGATGGAGGCAACTCCGACGCCCACGAAGAAGGTGACGCCGACCAAGGCTGCTGCGACCTCAACGCCTACTCCTGCGGATCCCGGCGAGGAAACTCCGTCGCCGACGGCGGAAGTGACGAGTGCGGCGGAGAAGACGCCGACTCCGAAGGCAACCGCGACACCGAAGGCAACTGCAACTCCGAAGCCGACCAAGGCACCGACTGCGACGCCGAAGCCGACGAGAACACCGATCGT
>JBGUPV010000147.1:0-7629 GCA_045130455.1 Lachnospiraceae bacterium
GCGAGGGGCGTGATATGGTTCCGAAGGCGAAGACGGATGTTCGGATAGCGGTCGCGGAACTCCTTGAGCCGGTCGAGCAGAAAGAGGTTGAGCGCCATCTCGGTGGTGCCGATCGTCACGGTCCCTGTGCGGAGCGCCACGGTGTCCGCGATCTCGGCCTCTGCGGTCTGCAGCTGCTCGTGCGCGATGCGGACATGGTTGAAGAGCAGCTCGCCCTCCGGCGTCAGTGTAACACCGCGGTGACCGCGCTGGAACAGACGGCATCCGAGCTGCGATTCCAGATGCGCGATGGTCCTCGTGATGTTGGGCTGGTTCGCGAACAGAGCCGTCGCTGCCTTGGTGAAACTGCCGTAGTAGGCGACATAGTAAAATACTTTGTAGTGTTCGTAATTGATATTCATAGGAAAACTCCCCGGTAGCCTCATTTTCCAAAACAGTATAACACATATCAAAATGATATACAACCATTCATAATATACATTTTACGCCATAAACAAGTTGCCGTATAATACAACCGTAAGTTAATCTTACATGAGAAGAGACAGCCGATTCATACCTGTTCCGCGGCGCTGCGTTTGCAACGAGCGGAAGTGCTATTTTACCCATAGGAGAGTGCCGATATTCGCGAGAGTATCGGCACTCTTTTCATTGTATATAGCACATTGACCGACGGTGCATCCTGTGGTATGCTTGGGAAAATGCGTGCGAAAGGAGCCGAAGATGATCAAACTGGCATTTTTCGATATGGACGGAACTCTGAGTGCGCCGCGGTTTTACGTGGCCGGCAGGATGGTAGCGGGAATGACGGACGCGGCATGGACGGAGTTCTGTAAAAAGAACGGGGAGAAGACGTACGACTATTGCAAGAAGGTGCCGCTCGTAGCGGAGTATGCGGAGAAACTTAAGAGCGGCGTCACGCGGCTGTATGTGCTTTCCACGTCGCAGACGGAGGAGGAGGCCGCAGCCAAGAGACGGTTCACCGCGCAGAAACTGCCGGGGATCTTCGACGAGGTCATCAACGTTCCGCACGATCGTGACAAGATCCCGACGATCCGCAGGATCGCCGAAGAACGGGGCGTGAAGCCGGAGGAATGCGAGCTGGTGGAAGACACGTACGCGCTTGTTCTCGAGGCAATCACGGCAGGGATGAAGGGCACGCATGTTTCACATCTGTATTCCGGACTCGGCGGAGACCTGTCATAGGAAAAAACGTCACTGTTCAGGGCAATTTTGTAAGTGAAATTGACATTTTTCGATGCAAGTTATAACGGATAATTGTTTTTTTGTATTTTTGTATAATTCGACCGCTGGTTTACTGTAGAATTTCGTAAGATTGTCAATAGTCACAAAAAACACACTGTGGTAAAATCGGAATTGGCACAAAATAACGTGCCGACATCTATATTTTGGGTAAAATAACAAGGGCAAGTAAGTTGCAAGCGCGAGAGCGCGGAAAGAGGTATGTATGAAGGTCACTATCATTGGCGCGGGCAGTGTAGGATCCACGATCGCATTCACACTCGCTACCGCCGGCACGGCTTCGGACATCGTACTCATCGATGTAAATGAGGAAAAAGCGAAGGGCGAGGCTATGGACATCCTTCAGGGTGCTCCCTTCTTCGGTTCGATGAACATCATCGCCGGCGATTACAGTGATTCCGTCGGTTCCGATATCGTTATTATCACGTCCGGTATTCCGAGAAAGCCCGGTCAGTCGAGACTTGAGCTTGCGCAGACGAACGTAAACATCATGAAGGACATCGCTTCCAAGATCACGGTTTACGCTCCGAAGGCCATCTATATCATCGTAAGCAACCCTGTGGATGTTATGACTTACGCATTCCACAAGTTCTCCGGCATTCCGGAGAATCAGATCATCGGTTCCGGTACGATCCTGGATACTTCCCGTCTTCGTGCACGTCTTGCCGAGATCTACGATATCAGCCAGAGCAACGTACATGCATACGTTTTCGGTGAGCACGGCGATTCTTCGTTCGTTACCTGGTCGCTCGCCAATATCTCGAACGTTCCGCTCAGCCAGTACAAGGAGCGCGTTCACAACTCCCTTAAGGAGTTCCCGGAGCTCGATAAGGAAGCCGTTGAGGATTACGTTAAGAAGTCCGGCGGCATCGTGATCAGCCGCAAGGGTGCAACGTACTACGCGATCGCTGTTTCGGTAGCGTTCATCGTAAAGACGATCGTTACGGGTATCGAGACGACGATGACCGTTTCCACGATGATGCACGGCGAGTACGGCATCGACGATGTATGCCTCAGCACGCTTGCCATCGTAGGCAAGAGCGGTATCGTCGGCAACGTTGAGACTCCTCTTACCGACGACGAGGTTGCCCTTCTTCAGAAGAGCGCGGATAACCTTAAGAGCGTTATCAAGAACATCAACATTGAGTAATAGAGTTCGCGCGTGGGCAGCATTCTCGGAGGGGAGTGCTGTCTTTTGCGCTTGAACGGAGCGAACTTTGCGAGGAGGATACGAATGGAGTACCGCATTGAGCATGATTCCATGGGTGATGTTCGGGTCCCCGCCGACCGTTATTGGGGGGCGCAGACCGAGCGGAGCCGCGGCAATTTTCCGATCGGCGTCGGACTTGAGACGATGCCGCGGGAGATCACGCACGCATTCGGTATCCTCAAGAAAGCCGCAGCGCTTGCCAACCGGGAGCTGGTTCCGGAGCGCATGACGTCGGAGAAACTTGCCGCGCTTACCGCGGCGGCCGACGAGGTCATTGCCGGAACGCTCGACGAGCATTTTCCGCTTGTCGTTTGGCAGACCGGAAGCGGTACACAATCGAATATGAATGCCAACGAAGTCATTGCCAACCGCGGCAATGAGATCTGCGGCAAGAAACTGTTACATCCGAACGACGATGTCAACATGTCGCAGTCCTCGAACGATACGTTCCCGACAGCGATGCACATCGCAGCGGTCCTCGGCATCGAGGAGCGGCTGATGCCGGCGCTTGCGGAGCTGATCGAAGCGTTCGCAAAGCTTGAGAAGGACAATGAAGATGTCGTCAAATGCGGACGTACACACCTTCAGGATGCGACGCCGATCCGGTTCTCCCAGGAGATCTCCGGATGGAGAGAGAGTTTGGTCACGGACCGTGAGATGATCGAGGCCACGCTGCCGATGTTGCGCAGGCTCGCGCTCGGCGGAACTGCCGTGGGAACCGGTTTGAATGCCCCCAAAGGGTACGGTGAGACGGTAGCGGCGAAGGTTTCCGAACTGACCGGCACGACGTTTGTGACGGCGCCCAACAAGTTCCATGCGCTGACTTCGAAGGACGAGATCGCGTTCGCTCACGGTGCGCTGAAGGCGCTGGCTGCGGATCTGATGAAGATCGCCAACGATGTCCGCTGGCTTGCGAGCGGTCCGAGAAACGGTCTTGCGGAGATCACGATCCCGGCCAACGAGCCCGGATCCTCCATCATGCCGGGCAAAGTCAACCCGACCCAGTGTGAAGCGGTCACCATGGTTGCCGTTCAGGTCATGGCTAATGACACGGCGGTGGGAATGGCTGCGAGCCAGGGCAATTTCGAGTTGAACGTGTTCATGCCCGTGTGCGCATACAATTTCCTGCAGTCTGTCCGACTGCTTGCCGACGCGATGCATTCCTTCACCGTGAACTGCGTCGTCGGAATTCAGGCCGATCGCACGAAGATGCGTCGGAACCTTACACAGTCCCTGATGCTGGTTACAGCATTGAACCCATACATCGGTTACGAGAAGGCTGCGGAGACCGCCAAGAAGGCGTACCGCGAGGACATCAGTCTGAAAGAAGCCTGTGTCAGCCTGGGATATCTCACCGAGGAACGATTCGATGAGATCTTCCGTCCGGAAGACATGTGCTGATCGTTGTAAGGGAATAAATAAATCTAAGCGAGAGCTTACCGAGGAAAGGAAAAACAAAGTATGAACTATGCAGAAGAATCCCTGAAGAAGCATTATGAGTGGAAGGGCAAGGTCGAGATGATCTGCCGTGCTCCGTTGGAGACCCGCGAAGATCTTTCGCTCGCTTACACCCCCGGTGTTGCGCAGCCCTGCCTTGAAATCCAGAAGAACGTTGATCTCAGCTATGACCTCACCCGTCGTTCCAACCTCGTTGCCGTAGTTACCGACGGTACCGCAGTGCTCGGTCTCGGTGATATCGGTCCGGAAGCCGGTATGCCGGTTATGGAGGGCAAATGTGCTCTGTTCAAGACCTTCGGCGATGTAGACGCGATCCCGCTTTGCATCCGTTCCAAGGAAGTTGATGATATTGTAAATACGGTTCGCCTCCTTGCAGGTTCCTTCGGCGGCGTTAACCTTGAGGATATCTCCGCACCTCGTTGCTTCGAGATCGAGAGAAAGCTGAAGGAGTGCTGCGACATTCCGATCTTCCATGACGACCAGCACGGTACCGCGGTTGTATGTCTTGCCGCTATGCTGAACGCTCTCAAGGTTGTCAACAAGAAGATCGATGAGATCCGTGTTGTAACGAGCGGCGCAGGTGCTGCCGGCATCGCGATCATCAAGCTCCTCATCTCCATGGGTCTGAAGGACGTTGTAATGTGCGACCGCAAGGGTGCGATCTACAAGGGCCGCGACGGTCTGAACGCTGAGAAGGAGATCATCGCCGAGATGACCAACCAGCAGATGCGCAAGGGCAGCCTTGAGGATGTGATCAAGGGCGCTGACGTATTTATCGGCGTTTCCGCTCCCGGCTGCGTAACGCCTGAGATGGTTAAGAGCATGGCTCCCAACGCGATCCTCTTCCCGATGGCTAACCCGACTCCCGAGATCATGCCCGATGAGGCAAAGGCTGCAGGCGCTGCCGTTGTAGGTACCGGCCGCAGCGATTTCCCGAACCAGATCAACAACGTACTTGCATTCCCGGGCATTTTCCGCGGTGCGCTTGATGTACGTGCAAAGGATATCAACGATGCGATGAAGATCGCTGCTGCGAAGGCGATCGCTGCATTCGTTACCGATGACAAGCTTTCGGCTGATTACATCATCCCGAGCGCTCTTGACAAGACGGTTGCTCAGGCTGTTGCCAAGGCTGTTGCACAGGCTGCACGCGATACCGGTGTTGCTCGTCTGTAATCCGAAAAACGCATTAAATGATCGTTGCTTGCGGCTCCACAGTTGCGGGGCCGCAAGTTTTTTTGTTTACTTGACGTGCGTTTTAGGATATAATAAGCGCCGTGACAGCGCATTTTTCGCGCATCCGTCGGGACCGTGATCTCGGGCCCGAAGAGAGTATAAGGAGAATCTGTATGAAGAAAGTTGTAAAATGTCTGTTGCTTCTCTGCATTCTGCTTGCAGCCGCAGCGGTTTCGGCAGCCTGCGAGAAGAAAGACGATAAGAAAGATGATGTTACCCCTGCGGCAACTGCCGCACCCGGGGATCTGTCGCCGACCGTAGAAGCTTTGGTGACGCCCGGGGATGCGACGCCGACGAACGCCGAAGCAATCCCGTCGCCCGGTGATGCAACGCCGACGCCTGCCGAAGGCGAGTCGGAGAGCCTGTACCATCCCTGCGGCGGAAATGTGAATCTCGGTCAGTACAAGGGTTTGGAGGTTACGCAGGAGAAGATCGTTGTAACAGAGGAAGATATCGATAAGCAGATCGAGCTTCTGTTGCAAAGTTATCCGAACTATGTGAAGGATGCGTCCAGAGACGGTTCGGAAGTTCAGAACGGTGACGTCGTGAATATCGATTTTGTCGGAAAGAGAGACGGTGTTGCCTTCGACGGCGGTACCGGTTCGGATTACTTCCTCGGGATCGGATCCGAATCGTTTATCCCCGGTTTCGAGTCCGCGTTGATCGGCAAAACGATCGGAACGACGGTGGACATCGACGTAACGTTCCCGAATCCGTACAACCCGAATCCGGATCTTTCCGGTGTTGCCGTGGTGTTCACGGTCACGCTGAATTATGTGGCGAAAAACGACAGCGCGATCGATGACGCGTATGTCGCGGCCAATGTTGCGAACGTGGCGACGACGGTGGAAGGTCTTCGCAGTTATATCCGCGATTTCCTGACCGAGGATGCCGAGGCCCAGCAGGAGGAGACTCTGTATGATGCACTTCTAGAGAAGATCTACGCAAACTCGGAGTTCACGGAGATCCTTCAGGAAGATATCGATTATTACTATGATATGTCCATGGGCCAGGTACGCCAGTACGCGGAACTCCTCGGAATAACCGAGGAAGAGCTGTTTAATCAGTACTACGGCGCGGGTGATATGACCTACGCGGAATTTGTCGCTGAATCCAAGAAGAGCGCGGAGAACAATGTTCGCGAGTTCATGGTGCTTCAGGCGATCGCAAAGGCGGAAAATCTGACGGTCTCCGAGGAGGAGTATCAGAAGACTGCCTCCGAGTATGCGGAAAATGTCGGTTCCGCTTCGGTGGCTGATCTGGAGGCAGAGTACGGCAAAGATTACATCGAATATTGTGTGTTGACCGACCTGGTGCTTGATTTCATCAAGAACAACGCGGTCATCACGGTTAAGGGCGAATAAGAAAAAAGATCACCGCAAAGGTGATCCGGAATACGAAGGGCTGCACCGGAAACGGTACAGCCCTTTTTTCATGCTTTCGGTTGTGAAGATGATGATCGGCGATCAGCAGCCGAGTGCATCGATCTCGGCCTGCGTGGCAACCTTGAAGCCGTTGTCGATCAGCAGCTTGGCGCCGGCTTCGCGGTCCGTCAGACGGAAAATGATCAGTGCGTTGTTGTCGTTCGCATAGTTGAACGAGTACAGATATTCCACGCTGATCCCGGCATCTTCGAGAAGCTGAAGAGCGCGGTGAAGTCCGCCGGGCTCGTTCGGGATCTTGGCGCAGACAACATGGTTCTTGCGTGCGGAGTAGCCGGCTTCCTTGAGAAGATCGAGACAGGTCTGAATGTCCTTGTCCTTCACGATAAACCGAACGATACCGAATTCCGCCATGTCGGCGATCATCAGTGCCAGAATGTCGACGTCGTGGTCCTTGAGAAGACCGGTAAGCCGGCAGAGCGTGCCGTGTGCGTTGATGAGATATACGGAAACCTGATGTACAAACATAAGTAACCTCCTTGTAAGTTGGCAGAACGAAATGTAACCCCTTTTAGCTATTATAACACAAGCGAAAGGTGTGTGACAGTGATTATTTATTTGTCAGGCCGCGGTTGTCGATGATACGCTTAGCCTTGCCTTCGGAACGAGGAAGGGACTTCGGCGGAACGAGCGTAACCTTGGCTGCGATGCCGACGATGGACTTGATACGCTCGGCGATCGTGTTGCGGAGCTTCTCAATCTCGCTGACGGTATCGGTGAACATCTCCTCGGACATCTCGATCTGAACTTCAAGCTTGTCGGTGGAGTTGACGCGGTCAACAATGAGCATGTAGAACGGAGCAACGCCCTCGAGGCCGACGAGACAGGACTCAATCTGGCTCGGGAATACGTTGACGCCGCGGATGACGAGCATGTCGTCGGTACGTCCGGTGAGACGGCTCATGCGGATGAGCGTACGTCCGCAGGCACAAGGCTCCGCGATGAGGCGGGTGATGTCGTGCGTGCGGTAGCGGAGCATCGGCATACCGGTCTTCGTGATGGTCGTGAAGACAAGCTCGCCGG
>JBGUPV010000148.1:0-6749 GCA_045130455.1 Lachnospiraceae bacterium
GACGTTATCTCACACATAAGGTGTTTTACGGATTTTGAAAAGTATCCGTCGGAACTGACGTTTGAACTGGTCAGACGGTTCATGCCCGATCGCATCTTTAATCCGTCGCAGGCGGAATACTTCTTTCGGCCCGGCGCGGACGGACTGGACTATACATACAAAAACTACTATCGTGCGTCGCAGACGATCACCCGGGAAGGCCATGTTTCCTCGGAAACGCTGTCGCATCTGGCGGAAAATGTCCGGATAAAATGATGCATGGAAATTAAGTGCGGAAGATTGTTGACCGATTACGAGATTATATAAACGGAGGAGAAACTATGAACGGAAATACTACGTTAACCAGGACTTCCAACGAAGCGATGATCCGACTGCAGGAGAAACGGAATGCGACAGGCAAAACGATGCTGCTCATGTTGCTGGGAGCGTTTTTGCTGATCATTCCGCCGGTCGGTATTATTGTTCTGTTGATCGGATGCCGGAAAGTCATGAATAACAGGAAGGAAATGAAGGACCTGTATAAGGACGCATTTGTACGGGAACCGCTGAACAACAATTTCGACAACGTGCTTTATGAGCCGAATAACGGCTTTTTTGAAGAGAATGTGAGAAACTTCGGGATATGCCGGATGGGAAACCGCTTCTGGTCGGAGGATTACATCCGTGCAATGTATGCCGGCGTTGAATTCGAAGTCGCGGAAGTGAACGTGCGTGATGTGGATAATTCGGGCGACAGCAGTCATTCCACGACGTATTTTGAAGGAAGAATGATGGTGTTCAATTTCCCGAATAAGCTGGTGAGCACCGTGTCGGTCTTCAGCAAGAAGTTCAAATACCGTGCGATCAGCCGCAATGAAGAGAAAGAAAACCGGGTTGAGTTCGAGGATGTTCAGTTCAACAAGGACTTTGACGTATTTTCACCGTCCCAGATGGATGCTTTCTATCTGATCACGCCGCACATGATGGAGCGTCTGCAGGTTCTGGCCGGAAAATACGAGAGTATCGCCATGAACGTGGTCGGGAACCGGGTGATGCTTGCTTTCAATGAACCCGGGAAAAATGTGTTTGATCAAAACATTGACGTCGGTCAGCTGAATATCGAGGAGGAGATGTCGAAGGTGCAGGGAGAGATCGATGACATTAAGGTGCTCATCTCGCTGATACTGAACCTTAAGACGAATTTCTGAGACGAAGAGTTCAGGGAGACATTTGCATTTTGCGACGAAGGAAATGTGTGAAAATGAGTGAGACGATCCTGGAAATCAAAAACCTTACGAAGTATTACGGTAAGGTGAAGGGCGTTGAAAATCTTTCGCTCACGCTGAACCGAGGGGAAATCTTCGGATTTATCGGCCCAAACGGAGCCGGAAAATCCACGACGATCCGGTCGGTCATGAACCTGATCAACAGGGATTCGGGCTCGGTTTTATTTTGCGGGCGTGAACTGGATCGGGACGATGTGGAGGCGAAAAGCCGGATCGGATATCTTCCGAGCGAAGTGTTTTTGTACGACGATCTTACGGTGAAGGGAATCTTTGATCATCACGAGAGTTTCTATCGCGGTTACAGCCGTGCGGCCGGAATCCATGAGAAACGGCAGGAGCTGGTGTCGAGGCTGAAACTCGATGAATCGCGGAAGATCGAGGATCTTTCCCTTGGGAACCTGAAGAAGGTCGGAATTGTTCTCGCGCTGATGCATGAGCCGGAACTGATCATCATGGATGAACCGACGAGCGGCCTGGATCCGATCATGCAGAACGTCTTCTACGAGCTTCTTAAGGAGGAGCGTGACCGGGGAAACACGGTATTTTACTCAACACACATTCTGAGCGAGGTGTCGAAGATCTGCGACCGTGTGGGCATCCTTCGGAACGGAGAGCTGATCCGGGCAGGTCAGGTCGACGAGATCAGCGACAAGCAACTGACGTTTGTGACGGTCACCGCCGATGATGTCGACACGCTGGTTTCGGAACTGGGTGTAAACGTGTTGTCCCGCGAGGAGAATACCGTGCGTTTTGCGAACAGCATACCGGATGATGAACTGATCAAAAAGCTGTCGAACTTCCGGATCCGCAAGATCCTCATCGAAGAGGCAACGCTCGAAGAAATGTTCATGCATTACTACGAGGAGGTGCCGGATGATAAAACGTGAGTTAAAAGTCAATCTGAGGGGATTTATCATCTGGACCGGTACGATGCTGGTGCTCCTTCTTTTGATCTATCTGGTCTATCCTTCGATCGTCAGTGACGGCAAGGGCAACAAGGTGAACGAGATGCTGGAGGCGTTCCCTCCGGAGCTGCTGAAGGCGTTTAATATGGACCTCGCCGGACTGGATACAGCCTTCGGATGGCTGAAATCGGAGGGCTTTATTTTCCTGTATCTCATCATCGGGATTTACAGCTGCCTTCTCGGTTCGAACATCGTGCTGAAGGAGGAGAGCGAAAAGACGATCGAATATCTGGCGGCACTTCCGATCACCCGGCGAAGGGTTGTCATTGACAAGATCATCGTCTCCATGATCTACATTCTCTCGATGATCGTGATCCTCGGGGTGTTCAACATGATCGCGCTGAACATTTCGGAGACGCCGGACAATACGCAGCTTCTGCTGCTCAGCATCACGCCGGTGTTTCCGTCTATCGTGTTGTTTGCTCTCGGGTTGTTTATCTCCACATTTACGCACAAGACAAAGAAGATGCTCGGCATCAGCATCGGCATGGTTTTCGCAGCGTACATTTTCAGCGTGATCTCGGAGATGGGCAAGAGCGTGGAGGGGTTCAAATACGTGTCCGCGTTTACCCTGGCGGATTCCCGCGGGGTGATCAGGAATTCCGAACTGAAGCCGGTCTATGCGGTGATCAGTGTGGTCCTCTTCGCGGTGTTGGTCGTGCTCTCCACGGTGCGATATCAGAAAAAAGAACTTGTGTAGCGCGCCGGGATCGCGCGTGTTCTACAATAGTAGTATCATGTAAAATAAGTGACTAAGGAGAAAAATAACATGGGAAAGATCAGCATGGGACCGAACAATGATTTCTGTCCGCAGACGCTGTTTTTGTACGGTACTTACGATGAAAAGGGCAATCCGGATTTCGGCCTTTTCTGTTGGTTCAGCTATATCTGGGAACATGAGATGGGCGTCATGTGCTGCATCGGAGGCAACAAGCTCACGAAGGACAACATAAAGCGCAGCAGGGTATTTTCCGCGAATCTGGTAACCGAGGAGTTGTTGCCCGCCGCGGATCATCTCGGCTGTGTGAGCGGGGATAACCCTGACAAAATGAAGATCAATCTGGAGATCGGAAAGGGCGCGGTGCTTGACGTGCCGGTGCTCGAGAAGGCGCCTGTCGTGTTCGAGCTGGAGGTGACCGACTTTATCACGAAAGGTGACGGCGACATTATGCTCTGCAAGATCCGAAACGTTCTGCAGGACGAGTCATTGTCCTCCGATGAGACCGTTGAGCAGAAGCTGCGCCGCATCGCTCCGGTCAAGACCACGGCGCATACGTATTTCGGATATGACGGAAGAGCGCTCGGCGCCTGGGGGGAGCCGAGAAAGAAGCTTTGAGAAGGAGAGGACAGTATGATCATTTTGCGTGACGCTTCGGAAGCGGAGATGGTATCGGCGTTTCTTCAGGAGGAGATCGTCTCGCACCGGTTCCGCGAAGATGTTCTCAACGCGCTCAGGGAGTGCAACTCCGCGGAGGAACTGATCGTTCACGGCGACCTCGCGGATGAGTCGGAAAATGCGCTGCGCGCAAAAGTGCTCGGCATCTACCGCGGATACCCGGACCGTGAGATCTTTGAGAACTATCCGGCGAAGGTCGATTGGAAGTTTGTCCGATTCGAAGCGGAAGACCTCGGCAAACTACGCTACATTTCCTACAGTTACTGGGATGAGCTGTCCAAAGGGACGAGCAGGCCGGAGGATGCAGCGAAGACGGTGAACGAAGGCGTCGAGATCTTCGGCGTGTCCAATCAGTACTTTTTGGATGGGCGGGACGCTCTGCGGCGGGGGAAACATTTTCCGCCGATCATCGTTCTGACGGACGGAACGGAACCGTATGTTCTGATCGAGGGTCATTGCAGGGCGACGTGTTACGCGCTGGTTCCCGAATTCTTCGCGGGATCGGAAGGGTACGTCGGATTCTGCTCGACGGAGGAACTGCATAAGTTTGATCCCGGCGAGGCAAAGGCTTAGGAGCTCGGCAGGCCGGCGGATCCAAAACCATGAACACTGAAAAGGAAGCGGGACGATGGACGCATACAAGCACGTTGTGCAGTATTATGAGACCGATAAGATGGGGATCACCCACCACTCGAATTACATAAAGTGGATGGAGGAAGCCCGTATAGATTTCCTGCGCCGGATCGGCTGGGATTACGCGAGGCTGGAGCAGGACGGTATCGTCTCGCCGGTCGTGGAGGCAACCTGCAGATACAGAAAGAGCACGACGTTCGGGGATGAGGTGTTTATCACGGTGTCCGTCCGGGAGTACCGGGGGCTCAAACTTGTGCTCGCGTATGAGATGAAGGATGCGGAAGGCAACGTGGTCGCGACGGCCGCGTCGGAGCACTGCTTCTTAGATAAGAGCGGCAAACCGATCCGTCTTTCCGGGAAGTTTCCGGAACTGGACAAAGTGCTGGTGAGTCTGGCAAAGGAAAATACACAGTAAAAACGGGGGAGTGATCAACATGTCGAAGATTTTGTTTCTGGCGGATCTGCACGGAAATATGCCGGCGACGCGCGCTCTCGAGAAAGAGATCGACCGGATCCGGCCGGATGTGATCTGGTTCCTGGGCGACGCGGTAGGAAAAGGCCCGGAAAATGATAAGACCGTCGACTGGGTCCGCGCGCACTGCACGCATTTTCTGAAGGGCAACTGGGATGACGGGATCGTGAAGGGCTCCCGGGAGAAAAAGCCCGGCGAGGATCCGAACGAGTTCTATTGGAATCAGATCGGGCAGGAGCGGCTGGACTGGCTGGATTCGCTTCCGTTTGAAGCGGAGATCCTGATCAGCGGGATCAATTTCCGTTTGTTCCACGGACGCCCGGTGGATGCCAACTATCATTCCTATCTGAGCATGGATGAATTCCGCCCGGCGTATACCGACACGCAGGGGAAACTCCACGGAGGATTCATCTGCGCGGACTGCCATACGCCGTACCTGCGGGAGATGGACCTGGGCTATGCGCTCAACACGGGAAGTGTCGGAAATTCGCTCGGTGTGCCGCGCGTTCACGCACTGCTCATCGAAGGGGAACTCGGAGCAACCGAGATTTCGCCCATCAGCTTTACGACGCTGAGCATACCGTATGACAATCAGGCGGCCGCCGATGTTGCCGAGGAGTACCCGGATCTGCCGCGAAAGGAAGCATACCGGAAGGAGATACTGACAGGCGTATACGGGAGATAGAGAAACAGTGAGATGAGGAGGGGAAATCATGGATGTTAAAATTGTGGTGCTCTGTGTTGTTGTCGTGGCAGCCTTGCTCATTTACTACAGGCCGCTGGGCAGCCTTTGGTTTGTCAAAAAGAAGTGCACGGGAACCGTGGAAGGGCATTATGTTTATACGGAAGGGTATTGGCGGTCCAACGGTGTCGGAGGCGGAGAGTCGATGCTGGTGCCTGCTTATGAATATACGGTCGGCGAAAAGCTGTATATGGTCACGGTCGAGGGGATGGAACAGACGTATAATGTGTTCCCTCTCGAGGTTGAAGTGAAGTACAATCCTGCCAATCCGGAAGTCTGTTTTGTCAACGGAAAGAGAGGCATGATCGTCAAGAAAAGATGACTAAAATGCTTGCTATTCGCTGACGAAAAGTGATATACTCTCATTAGCGCAACAGCGCATTCTTCCGCGGACCCTGAGCGGACATTAAAACGGAGGACACATTATGAGTGAAGAGAGTAACAACCCTGTTGGAACCGCTTTTGATGCGGCACAGGAAGTACAGCAGCAGGCAGTGCAAAATAAGCCGAAGAAGAAGGGCGGCGGAGCACTGATCGTTATCATTCTCCTTCTTGCAGCGGCAGGTTTTGCAGTTTACTATTTCTTTTTCTTCTTCAAGCCCGCGTTCGAGGTCAACGGTGAGAAATTCAACCTGTCTTCGACGATCGAAGAGCTTGAACAGAAGGGTCTTGTGCTTATGACCCAGAACAATCAGATCTACACCCCGTCCGGTACGATCCCGGGATCATCAATCCTTAACACAACGTACCGTCTCGGCGTAAAGGACGGCAACTCCGCGAAGTACACCGGTCTTGTGATTCAGATCGGAAACTTCAACAAGGAAGCGAAGCCGGTCGGCAAATGCTCAATCTACGCGATCTACTACTATCCGGAGTCGCAGGAAGCGGGCATTGATGTCAAAGTATGCGAACAGGATTTTTCGAAGCTTACGATGGACAACGTCAAGCAGCTTGTGACGGAGTCCAAGATCCCGATGAAGGACGGCGATTTTGACAATTTCCTGAGCGGAAAGAGCACCGTGATCCTCGGAAGCAATAATACGTACAAGTGGGAAGTCAGCAAGACGAACGGACCGTTCGTGCTTCATTTCTACCGCAATGTTTCGTTGAAGGTTAACGGAAAATAAGTAAATAGGCGAAGCTTACGAGTCAAGGGAAAACCGTGTTTTCCCTTGACTTTGCTTTTGAAATGTAGTATACACGTAGAGTGTGTTCGCGATAACCGCGGACGTGTTGAGTTTATTTTCAGGAGGATTTTTACTATGAAGAGAGTAAC
>JBGUPV010000149.1:0-21559 GCA_045130455.1 Lachnospiraceae bacterium
TTGCATGAGCACGAGAAAGATTGCGTTGATCCTGGTGTGCAGCCTGCTGGCGGGAGCCCTGTTCGGCTGCAGCAATGAGACAGGGAAAAATAAGTCGAACACGACGGTGACAGGGGCACCCGGGGATGCGCAGGCGGAGACGCCGGCGGCGACCGCGAACCCGGAGGATCCGTCTGAGCCTACCGGCCCGGCTGTTTCCGATCCGGAGGATATGGTAACTCCTACGGAGACGCCGACACCGACGCCTACTCCTACGGAGACGCCCACGCCGACACCGACGGAGACACCTACGCCGACAATGTCGCCGCTGGAGGAGATGGAGGCGCTGCGGTCGGACCTTTTGAACAATGTTGACTACTACAATCTGCTCGACAACACGTCGGAGCGGACCTGGCAGTTTATCCGGCAGAAGGACCATTCGCAGTCCGGGACCCGCGAGTTTATTCCGATCGCGGACTACGGCGGATTTTACGTGGACACGTCGGTCACCGATGACGACAAGGTCATCTACCTGACGTTCGACTGCGGTTTCCCGTCGGACCTCACGGAGAAGATCCTGGATACGTTGGACAAGCACGGGGCGAAAGGCAATTTCTTCGTCACGGGGAACTATCTCAAGAAATGCATGAAATATGCGATCCGCATGAAGGAGGAAGGGCACGCGGTGTGCAACCACTCGGTGCATCATGAGGACTTCCGAAAGATGGACGTGGAGACGATCATCTCGGAGATCCTGGATGTGGCGGAGTACTTTTACGAGGAGAGCGGCTACGAGATGGATCCGTTCTTCCGCACGCCGTCGGGATCGTACACGGTGCGGATGCTGACGATCATTCAGGACGCGGGGTATCGCCCGGTGTTCTGGAGCATCGCGTACGGGGATTACGACAAGAAAAATCCGCCGGCGCCCGGCTATGTGACCGATCATTTTAAGACGTATTATCATAACGGCGCGGTGGCGCTGATGCACAACGACTGCCAGCAGAACGCGGATGAGCTGGACGCGGTATTGACGTTCCTCGAGGGACAGGGGTATCGCTTCGGGCTGCTGAGCGAAGTGCCGTGACGCGGGCAACGGGATTCACGGACGGGCCTGCGAGCTCGAGGGAACATCGGTGCTGTCATAGGAAGAGATCATGCGGGAAATGCCTGCCCATCGGCATTTCCCGTTTTACGTAAACAGGCGTGAGTTGCGCCGCCTTACAAAAATGTCACATTGAATTCGGAAAATGTAACCGGAATCGATGTTTCACGACTATGCGACAGCGTATAATCGCAGACGTAAAGCGGTACGGAATGGACGAACGGACAGGGGGAGCCGTTCGAACGACGGCCCGGACCGCGGGAGATGCGGATGGCTGTCGCGCTCAGGGGGAGAGCGTCGGGCAGCCACCCACAGATTCCCGAACAGAATACGCGGCGATGACCGCACACGGAGGAAAATATGAGTATCCTGGAAGTAAGTAATCTGCAGAAAGTCTACACCACACGATTCGGGGGAAATAAGGTGCAGGCGCTCTCGAACGTGACGTTCACGGTCGAAAAAGGGGAGTATGTGGCGATCATGGGCGAGTCCGGTTCCGGCAAGACGACGCTCCTCAACATTCTGGCGGCGCTCGACCGGCCGACGGCCGGCAAGGTGCTCCTCGAGGGCAAGGAACTCTCGGGCATCAAGGAGTCGGAGATGGCGACGTTCCGCCGCGAGAATCTCGGCTTTGTATTCCAGGAGTTCAACCTGCTGGACACATTTTCCATCAGAGACAATATACTGCTTCCGCTGGTCCTGAACGGCGCGAAGCCCGCGGAGCTTGAGGGCAAGCTCATGCCCATTGCCGAGAGACTCGGCATCTCGGACCTTCTCGCGAAGTTCCCTTACGAGGTGTCCGGCGGTCAGAAGCAGCGTACGGCGGTTGCCCGCGCGCTGATCACGGATCCGAAGCTGATCCTTGCCGATGAGCCTACGGGCGCTCTCGATTCGAAGTCGACCGACGATCTCCTGCGCGTATTCAGGGATATCAACCAGCAGGGTCAGACGATCCTCATGGTTACGCACTCGACAAAGGCCGCGAGCCACGCGTCGCGCGTTCTGTTCATCCGCGACGGCGAGGTGTTCCACCAGATCTATCGGGGCGAAAGTACGAACGAGCAGTTGTACCAGAAGATTTCGGACACGCTCACACTTCTTACGACGGGCGGTGAGAAACGATGAAACTCGGTTTATTTTTCCGGCTGGCGTGCTCGAACATCAAGAAGAACCACCAGCTGTATGTGCCGCACATCCTGGCGGGCACCGGACTGACGGCCATATTCTATGTCATGCTTACGCTTGCCAACGACAATCGCCTGCGGAAGATCAAGGGCGGATATGCGATCCCGTCCATTATGATCATCGGTCTCACGGTCGTTGCAATTCTCTCGGTAATCCTTGTGCTCTTCACGAACAGCTTTCTGATGAAGCAACGCACCCGCGAGTACGGTATGTACAACGTACTCGGTATGGAGAAGCGTCACGTCGGCTGTATCATGTTTTTGGAAAGTGCGATCTCGACTGTGATACTGCTCGTGGCAGGTATTCTTACGGGCATGCTGATGTACAAACTCTGCTGCCTGTTCGTCTGTAAAATGCTTAACGTCGAGACGATCCTCGGTTTCTATATGAAGTGGGAGTTCGTGCTGAAGACGGTCGGGGCATTTGCCGCGATGTATCTTTTGGCATTTCTGTGGAACTGCATCCGGCTTGCGAGACTCCGTCCGGTGGAACTTCTCGCGAGTGCGGGAGCGGGAGAGAAGGAGCCGAAGACAAAGTGGATCATGCTCCTGATCGGTCTGGTCACTCTCGGTGCAGGTTACTTCATCGCACTCACCACGGAATCACCGCTGCGGGCAATCCCTGATTTCTTCAAGGCAGTCATTCTGGTTATCATCGGGACCTATGCGCTGTTCCTTGCGGGCAGTGTCGCGCTTCTCAAACTTTTACGCAGAAATAAAGGATTCTACTATCGTAGAAAGAATATGATAGCGGTGTCGGACCTGCTGTACCGTATGAAGCAGAACGCCATCGGACTGGCGTCCATCGCGATCCTCGCCACAGGCGTCATCGTCATGATCTCCACAACCGTATGCCTCTATATGGGGACCGAAGCGACCATACGCAATTATTTTCTGGAAGGCCAGGCGGACATGTACGTCGGCGGACTGTATGTCTGGGACGAGGAAACGCCGGACGGCGATCCGATGTCGGCGCGTCACTCGGGACAGATTCCGGAGGAAGTCCTCCGGAGTATCACGGAGCAGGTTGTCGGTAAATACGGTGCCGAGGTGGAGTCGTTTATCCAGGTCCGCAGTTTCTCGGATCCGATCTGCTTTACTGACGGAAAAGCGGAACTTGTGCGTATGCGTTCCACTCTTACATCATTACCGAAGGGAACCATCGATGTCGTGATCCTTCCGCTGGAGGACTACAACCGGCTCTGTAAGGATGACCTGGTGCTGAAGGATAATGAGATCGGCTGGGTTGCTCTTTCGGATGACTCGGGGGACCTCACGAAGGAATTGCCGTCGGAGATCAGCTTCGGAGGAAAAGCATACACTCTCGGACTTAAGGTAAAGCATATCCCGATCATGAGAAGTGAGGCGCTTACTGCCGGATACTACGGACTCGTCGTCCCTACCATGGACGACATCGACAGTATCGTGACGGATCTGTATCAACCGTCGGAAGGCGGCTGGACATATTATATTACTTCGTACCGGTACTATGTGAGCCTGAAGGGCGTGGGGGAGATCGCAGCCCGTGACGGGGTAAAGGACGGACGCAGACAGTCCTACTGGGAGTTCGGAGAACTTGTGTCTGAATATCTGAAGACGCTTGATACTCCAGAGACCGGCGAACACGTTGATGCCACGGTATGGGAGACTTCCTGGAGTCTCAGGGACGAGCTCCTCGGTATGTACGGGTCACTGTTCTTCCTCGGGATCCTCCTAAGCCTGGTGTTCCTCTTTGCCACGGCGCTGATCATCTACTATAAGCAGATCTCCGAGGGCTACGATGATCGCGGCCGGTTCCAGATCCTGCAGAAGGTCGGTATGACCCAGAAGGAGACCAAGGGAACGATCCGCCGCCAGATTGTGATCGTGTTCTTCCTGCCGCTTGTGACGGCAGTGATCCACATGGTGGTTGCGTATCCGGTCATCCGCAAGCTTCTTCTGCTGCTGATGATGCCGAACGACAAGCTCTTCCTTCTGTGCACGGCACTCACGGTAGTGGCATTTGCCTTCATCTATATGGTGATCTACCGCATGACGGCGCGCACATACTATCGGATCGTACGATAAAATTGTTAAAGTGGGGGAAAACAGAATATGAACGGAAAGAAGGTCTTGCTGGTCACAGCAGGCGTGCTCATGCTGGGCATGGTGGCGTTTTGTATATGGAAAATGTCCGGTGATCAGCGAAAAGAGACTTCGGAAAAAGGAAAAAACGCATCGGTGACAGAAAAGCCGGAGCCTGCGCCGGAGACGGAAGAGGAGCGAGATGAGAGAATCCAGCAGATGCGGAAGAACGCGGAAAACGGAGGGACGGTGGATTTTCAAGAGAGCGATCTCTTCACTATCCGTGTTTCCATAAAAGACGTAAAAGATCCAATATACATCATGACGCTTACGTACAAACTCAGTGATGAAGTAATGGGAATGCAGACGACGGCGCAGTATAACCAGAAACCGCTCGAGCGCGATCCCGGCTTTACACTGTCACCGTTGGAGTTTCCCGAGGGGCGCACCACGGAAGGCTTCACTTTTTGGCTCGGTATTTACGACAGGGAAGAGGAAGGAGAGGACGGACCGGAACACTTCTGTGAGACGGAACTGTGCGAGGCGTTTACACCGGAATACGGCAAGACGTATGAGTTCGCATTGGCCGGATCGTATGAAAAAGGTTTTGTACTGACGCGCGTAAAATAGTGAGACCGTGAAAGCGGGGGACGGAAAGCGATTTCCGTCCCTTTTTTTGTTGCGCCTGCGGCGATTCGGATGATTTGTCCGGCCCCTTCCCAGAGCGCGTCCGGCCGCTCTTTCGAAAAATCTTGCATGCAAAACGAAATCGCGATATAATAAACGTGGTATGGCGTCAGACGGCGCCTCGGAAGAGTTGCTGCGGCAGCAGCGCGGATCAGAGGGAACGGAGGTAGATTCTTTGGATCGAATCGTTAACAGCCTGCTGGAGACCGATGCGTACAAGTTCTCCATGGGACAGGGTATCTATCATCAATTCAGTGACTACAAGACGACCTGGTCGTTCAAATGCCGGAACACGGATGTTTATTTTACGCCGGAGATGGTTGAGGAGATCAAGCGTCAGGTGAAGCTTTACTGTGACCTTCGGTTCAACGAGGATGAGCTCGCGTATCTCGAGAACATCCGCTGGATCAAGGGATCCTATGTCGACTTCCTGCGTCTGTGGAAGCCCCGCTACGACGATTTCGTCTTCGGGACGGACGCGCAGTGCGGACTGACCATCGAGACGAGAGGAACGTGGCTGAACACTTCCATGTATGAGATCCCGCTTCTGGCGATCGTCAACGAAGTGTATTTTCAGATGCGGTATGACCATGACGAGCTGATGGCAAGCTACAGCCAGCGGCTTGAGGATAAGATCGCCAAGCTGAAGAACGGGGAGTACGAACTGAACGTTTTTTCCGAGTTCGGTCTGCGCCGGAGATTGTGCGCGGAGGCGGAGGATCTCGCCATCGAGCGTCTCTCGCAGGAGGACATCCCCGGATCGAAGTTCGTCGGAACGTCCAATGTGTATCTGGCGAAGAAGTACGGCGTGACGCCGGTGGGCACCATGGCCCATGAGTGGATCATGTGCGTCGGCCAGGGCAACCACAAGCACAACCCCGCGTATTCCAACTGGTACGCGCTCGACGCGTGGATCAAGGAGTACGGCGTCCTCAACGGAACCGCGCTCACGGACACGATCACGACGGACTGTTTCCTTCGCGATTTCCAACTGACCTATTCGACGCTGTTCAGCGGCGTACGCCACGACAGCGGTTCGCCTTACGAATGGGGCGACAAGATGCTCAGACACTATGAGAGCCTCGGTATCGACGCGACGCAGAAGACGCTTCTGTTCAGCGACAGCCTTGATTTTGCAAGAGCAACCGAGATCTACCGCTACTTCAAGGGCAAGGCCAAGGTAGCGTTCGGTATCGGTACCTATATTTCCAATGACACATTTGCCACGCCGCTCAACATCGTCATGAAGACGACGGCCTGCAACGGCATGGACGTCGCGAAACTTTCCGACGTCAAGGGCAAGGGCATGTGCAAGAACCCCGAGTATGAGCATTATCTCCAGCGGTGCATCGATTGGCGAATGAACCACTGAGAAGATCCCGAACAGTAAGACCGATATCGGAGAAAGGAAGAATATGGACAACAATTCCGGAAGAAAGAAAAATGTCACCGGTTCGACCGACGGTGCTCACAGAAGAGGCAGCGGACTCGGCACCGGTCCCGTCGGATCCGGCGATGGTTACAACTCGAGAAGACGCGGCTCTTCGACGCCGGGCTCCGGCGGTTCGGGTAGCCACAGCAATGTGACGCGCGCGGGCGGCGTGAGCGTGCTCGCGATCATCGGTGTCATCATTTACATGCTCTTCGGCAGCAAACTCGGCGGCACGACGCCGGCGGAGGACACGACTCCGGTACAGGGCGGCCATCAGGCTACCCAGGAGACTTCGGTCAACACTTCCGTCGCGTCGGGATCGCGCGCAAAATACACGACGATCAAAGGCAACGGCAGCGATGTTGTCACGATCCTCGTATACATGTGCGGTACTGACCTTGAGTCCAAGCACGGCATGGCTTCGAACGACCTCGGCGAGATGGCAAAGGCCAATCTCGGCAGCAACGTAAACATCGTCGTTTACACCGGTGGCTGCTCGAAGTGGAAGACGCAGGGCATCAGCAATTCCGTCAACCAGATATGGCAGATCAAGGGTTCCCAACTTTCGCTTCTGAAGGAAGACGGCAACAAGGCGATGGTCGATCCCGGAACTCTGACGGGCTTTATCCAGTACGGTGTACAGACGTTCCCGGCGAACCGCTATGAACTGATCCTCTGGGATCACGGCGGCGGATCGGTCAGCGGCTACGGCTATGACGAGAAGAACAAGGGCAAGGGTTCCATGACGCTTGCCGGCATCGACAAGGCTCTCAAGAACGCCGGCGTGAAGTTCGATTTCATCGGCTTTGACGCGTGCCTGATGGCGACGGCGGAGACGGCCCTGATGCTCGACGACTATGCAGATTACCTCGTTGCTTCCGAGGAGACCGAGCCCGGTATCGGCTGGTACTACACGAACTGGCTCAACAGCCTCGCGAAGAACACCTCGATGTCGACGGTGGATATCGGCAAGAACATTGTCGATGACTTCGTGACGGAGTGCAACAGAAGCTGCAGAGGCCAGAAGACGACGCTCTCCGTGATCGACCTCGCGGAGTTCGCGAACACGGTTCCCGGAGCACTCAAGAATTTTGCAAAATCCGTCAGCAGCGAGCTGACCAAGGATAATTATAAGAAGATCTCGGATGCCCGCTCCGGAACGCGTGAGTTCGCCACCAGTTCCCGCATCGATCAGGTTGACCTTTGCGACCTCGCAAACCGGATCGGAACTTCGGAGGCCAAGAAACTCTCCGAGGCAATCCAGAAGGCCGTTAAATACAACCGTACCTCGACCAACATGAACAACTGCTACGGCGTTTCGATCTATTTCCCGTACAGCTCCTCGGTCAAGGTTGACACTGCATGCAAGACGTATGACCAGATCGGTCTCGACAGCGAGTACGGCGATTGCATCCGCAAGTTCGCAAGCCTTGAGACCGGCGGACAGGTTGCGTCGGGCGGTACGTCCTCCCTTCTTTCGACGCTCCTCGGCGGCGGTTCGACCGGCGGTTCCTCGGGCAGCAGCGACATCATCGGAGGATTGCTCACGAGCTTCCTCGGCGGCGGCAGAAGCATCCGCGGACTCGATGAAACGAACACCGGGTTCATGGACGGTTTCGACACGACGTCAGCGGCACAGTACTACGCGAAGAATTATCTCGACGCTTCCAAGCTTGTCTGGAACGTTTCGAACGGCAAATACACGATGGCTCTGGATGCGACCCAGTGGGGCTACATCCACAGCGTTGACAAGAACATGTTCCTCGACGACGGCACAGGCTACCTCGACCTCGGCTGGGACAATCTCTACGACTACAAGGACGGCGTTCTGACCGGCGACATGGACAAGACCTGGCTCGCGATCAACGGTCAGCTGGTTGCTTACTACCACACCGGAGACCTGACGGTCAATGAGAAGGATGACCTCTCCGGTAAGTTCCATACCTATATCAACGGTTATGTTCCCGCGCTTCTGAACGGCGAGCGTGTTGAGCTTCAGATTGTCTTCGACGAGAACGGTAAGGGAACCGTCGAAGGTGCGCTCCTTGTTTACAAGGATGCGGAGACCGACACCGTAGCGAAGAGCGAGACGACGATCAAGAACGGTGACACGATCGATTTCATCTGCGATTACTATTCCTACTCGCAGGAGTATCTGGACACGTACATGATCGGCGAGCAGATCACCGTGAACGGCGCGCTGACGGTCAGCGATCTCGCGATCACCTCGCAGCAGGCCCGCATCATGTATCGCTTCACCGATATGTATAACAGAGAGTACTGGACGGATCCGGTCATCAAATAAGTAAGAGAGAAGCCGCGTGCGGCGCGAAGTGTCCGCCTGCGGCGATGAGTGTACAAACAGAAATCAGGTAACAGAAGTATGAGCAGTCGTAAGCGTAAGAAAAAGAAGAAGAAAAATGCGTTTCGGAATTTTGTGGTGATGTCCATTCCGGTACTCGCACTGGCAGTTCTCGTCCTCGCCTTCCTGGCGTTTCTCGAGAGCCGGCATATCACGATCAACGTTCGCGGTGAACGGGAGATGACCCTCGAAGTCGGTTCCGCGGATTACGTGGACGCGGGCGCGGAAGCGTATTTCGGAAGCAAGGCATTTTCCTTCGGAAGACAGAAGCTGGTCGTAGCACCGACCGGAACCGTGGACACATCCGTGCCCGGGGATTACACGATCGTATACAAGGCGACCTACAAGGGCGATTCCAAGACGGTGCGCAGAGTTGTTCACGTCAAGGACACGAAGGCGCCGGTGATCACGCTGAACACGGTGGACGGTTACTATACTCCATATGATCATGAGTACGAGGAGGAAGGTTATACCGCGTACGACGAGTATGAGGGCGATGTGACGGCCAAGGTGAAGGTGGAGAAGAAGGACGATAAGACGCTTCTCTACACGGTCACCGATGCGGCCGGCAACGAGAGCACCGTAGAGAGAGTAATCCCGTTTGACGACCGTCAGGGTCCGGAGATCACGCTTGAGGGCGGCGAGGAGTATGTGATCGACCTTCGGGATACGTACAAGGAGCCCGGTTTCAAGGCGGTGGATGACTGCTCCGGAGATGTGACTGCGAGCGTTGTGGTAACGAGCGCTCCCGGCAACAAAGAGAACGAGACGATCTACACCTACACCGCGACGGACGGATACAACAACGTGACGACGGTCACGCGTACGGTCATCAAGAAGGACCTCGATCTTCCGGAGATCGTGCTGAAGGGCGAGCCGCAGATGATCCTCACCGGCGGTTACTGGTACAAGGAACCCGGCTTTGAGGCACACGACCGTCAGGACGGCGATCTTACCGAGTCCGTGAAGGTGGAAGGCGAAGTAGAGTATTTCCATGTCGGAACATACACGCTGACGTACCGCGTGAAGGATGCCGACGGCAATGAAGCGACGACAACGCGTACTGTCGTAGTCGAGGGACGCGATCAGCCCGAGCCTGTGAGTATGGGACCGAAGGCTGTCTATCTGACATTTGACGACGGTCCGAGCCAGTACACGCAGAAGCTTCTGGATGTTCTCGCCAAATACGATGTCAAGGCTACGTTCTTCGTAACGGCCAACCATAAGGAGTGCCGCGACATGATCCTCGCGGAGCATGCGGCGGGTCACACGGTTGCCATCCATACGTTCACGCACGACTACAAGACGATCTACGCGAGCGAGATGGCATACTTCAACGATCTGAATAAGATGAGCGAGCGTATCGAAGAGCTGATCGGCATTCGCCCGTCGATCATCCGTTTCCCTGGCGGCAGCTCTAACACCGTCAGCAAGAAGTATTGCGCAGGTGTCATGACGAAGCTCACGGAAGACATGAACGTGATGGGCTTCCAGTATTATGACTGGAACGTACTCAGCGGCGACGCCGACAAGGAAGGCCCGATCCTGACCGAGCAGGTATACAAGAACGTTATCAACGGAATCGCATACAACTCGAAGAACGGACGCTCGTCCATCGTTCTTCAGCACGACGTAAAGGAGTTCTCGGTAAATGCCGTTGAGGATATCATCAAGTGGTGCCTCGACAACGGATACACGTTCTACGCGATTGAGCCGACGACGCCTACGGTTCACCAGAAGGTGGCGAACTGATCGCAACCGATCATCGGATGACGGCAAACCGATACCGCGCGTGACCGTCACCGGAAGGCGACGACCGGATGCGTAACAAAACAGAACAGGACATAAGAAAAGACCGGCAGTGATGAGCTGCCGGTCTTGTTGTGTCTTTCGGAAAATGAAACCGCGTTTCTTCGGATACCGACGAATGCCGGATCAGAAGTTGCCGTGGATCGACTTGACGAGCGAGGAAGCATCCGGGGATACCTTCTTCGCCTCGGTGATCGAAACGAGGTCGCGGCGAACGAGATCTGCGAGAGCTTCGTTCATCGTGCTCATGCCCTGTGCACGGCTCTGCTGAAGCATACTCGGGATCTGGATGGTCTTGCTCTCACGGATGAGGTTTGTGATCGCGGGAGTCGCAAGCATAACCTCGGAAGCAAGAACACGGCCGTTGCCGTCCTTGCGAGGAAGGAGCTGCTGCGTGAATACGCCGCGGATTACGTTCGCGAACTGCGCACGGATCTGCTCCTGAGCCTCCAACGGGCTGGCGTCGATGATACGCTCGACGGTCTGCGCAGCCGAGGTGGTGTGCAGGGTCGAAAGAACGAGGTGGCCGGTCTCGGCAGCGGTGATGGCTGCGGAGATGGTCTCGTAGTCACGCATCTCACCTACAAGGATAACGTCCGGGTCCTCGCGGAGTGCGGAACGGAGAGCGAGAGAGAAGGATGCGACATCCTTGCCGACCTCACGCTGATGGATCATTGCCTTGTTGTGAGGATATACGTACTCGATCGGGTCCTCGATCGTGAGGACGTGACGAGCGGAAGTCATGTTGATGTAGTTAACAACGGAAGCGAGTGTCGTGGACTTGCCGCTGCCGGTAGGTCCGGTAACGAGAACGAGTCCGCGGGGCGTCTCAGCCATCGAGCGGATCGCAGCGGGAAGACCGAGCTTTTCGAAGGTCGGAATCGTCGACTGCAGGATACGGATGCTGGCTGCGAGGTTGTTACGCTGATGGTAAACGTTGGCACGGATACGAAGACCGTCGGGAAGCATGACACCGACATCAAGGTCCTTGCCGGAGTTGACCCACGCGCGCTGATCCTCGGTGAGTACCGAGTAGATCATCTGCTTCGATTCCTCAGCGGTAGGAACGGGGTCCAGGATCGAAAGAACACCGAATCTGCGGGTTGCCAGAGCCGTGCCGACGGTGATGTGGATATCGGAGCACTGGTTCTTTCTGGCGTAGTTCATGATCTCTTCAAAGGTCATAAGAGAAAGCCCCCTTATCTAATTATTCTGTTTATGCACATCGTCCGCTGCGGCAGAGCCAAAACGCGCAAATACCCTCTCCCATAGCTGCCTGTACATGCATATGGTTAGTATATCACAGAAAGGTCACTTTTTCTTTACCCTTTCGCCAAATGAAGTATAACAATTTCTAATGAAAATGATAAGTAATACTTAAAATAAAGACCGATTTTCTTCGTTGACATTACAAGTTTCGTGAGTATAATTAACTTGTTAACATTTAACGCGTTAACTATTTAAAAGCGGGCGCCGATCCTTCGGATCCGTTCCGCTTCACAGGCGCAGAAAGAGGAAGGAGGGCGCTGTGGAAGATAAAGGTTTTTCGAATATCGTGATGCTGTTCCTGCGGACCGACCGGTTTCACCGGTGCGCGGCGGAATCGCAGGTAAAGAAACTCGGGATCCACCGAAGCCAGCACATGATGCTGATGCATCTCGCCCACTGCAGTGAGCCGCCGACCCAGGCGGAGCTTGCGAAGGTGTTTGAGATCAGCCCCGCGGCGGTCACGGTCACGCTCCAGAAACTGGAGAAGGCCGGCTTTGTGACGAGAACCGCGGTGGACGGCAACAACCGCGCAAAATGCATTTCCATCACACCGGAGGGCATGAACATCGTGCGGCAGTCCTGGGAGATCTACAAGGCTCTGGACGAGGCGATGCTCGCGGGGCTTTCGGAGGACGAACTGGAGCAGTTCGCCGGCGTGCTCCGACGCATGCAGGATAACCTCCGCAACTACAGTCCCGAGCTTGCCACTCTCGATTAAAGGAAATAAAGGAAGAAAGGATAAAAGGAAACACATGGAACGTTTGAAATGGTCCAAGTACATTAAGCCGTACAAGGCATTTTTCATCCTCGGACCCCTGTGCATGATCGTCGAAGTCATCGGCGAGCTGGTCATGCCGAGACTGCTCGGCGTCGTGATCAACGGAGCCAAATACTCGACTTTGACGGTGGGCACCAGCCTGGGGATCATGGCGTTGATGATCCTTACTGCGGTCATCATGATGGCCGGCGGCATCGGAGGCGCTTATTTTGCGTCGAAGGCGTCCGTCAGCTTTGCCGCGGATCTTCGTGAGGACGGTTACCGCAGGATCCAGCAATATTCATTCGCAAACATCGACAAATTCTCCACCGGCTCGCTGGTGACGCGTCTTACGAACGACATCACGCAGGTGCAGAACATGATCAACATGGGCCTTCGTATGGCGCTTCGTGCGCCGGGTATGATGATCGGCGCGCTCATCATGGCGATCATCCTGAACCCGCCGTTGTCGGTTGTCTTCGCGATCTCCGTACCGGCGATGCTGGTCGTGGTCGGCGGCATCATCCTGACCGGCTTCCCGCGTTTCGGACGCGTGCAGAAGAAGGTGGACGGCCTGAACTCGGCCGTGCAGGAAAATGTCACCAACGTCCGCGTTGTGAAGAGCTTCGTCCGCGAGGATTTTGAGACGGAGAAGTTCCACGAGGCGAACGCGAATTTGAAGGCAGCGGGCATCTCCGCGTCGAAGGTCATGATCTTCATGTCGCCCGTGATGACGCTGTTCATGAACGGTACGGTCATCGCGGTCGTGCTTCTCGGAGGACCGATGGTTCTCGATGAGGCCAGCGATTTCATGATCGGTGACCTCTCCGCTTTCCTGACGTACGTGACGCAGATCCTCTCGTCCCTCGTCATGGTGACGTTCATGCTGATGTTCTCCTCCCGTGCGCTGGCTTCAGCCAAGCGTATCCGCGAAGTCATGGAGGAACCGCTGGACCTTACGGATGACGCGGCAACGCGCAAGGACCTCACGGTAGAGCGCGGCGACATCACGTTCAAGAACGTTTCGTTCCGCTACTACAAGAATAGTGAAGAGAAGGTACTGAACAATATCAACCTGGAGATCGCGGCCGGTTCCACGGTCGGCATCATCGGCTCCACGGGCTGCGGAAAGACGACGCTCGTGTCGATGATCCCGAGACTGTACGACTGCGACGAGGGAGAGGTACTGGTGGACGGCGTGAACGTTCGCGACTACTCGCTCTACAACCTCCGCGAGGGCGTTTCGATGGTTCTTCAGAAGAACACGCTCTTCTCCGGAACGGTCACGGAGAACCTTCAGTGGGGCGACGAGAACGCCTCTGAGGAGGAGATCCGCCGCATGGCCGAGTACGCGCAGGCCGACAAGTTCGTCTCCGCGTTCAAGGACGGCTACAACTCGCAGATCGAGCAGGGCGGCACCAACGTATCCGGCGGTCAGAAGCAGCGTCTGTGTATCGCCCGCGCGCTTCTTAAGAAGCCGAAGATCCTGATCCTCGACGACTCGACCAGCGCTGTCGATACGGCGACCGAGGCGCAGATCCGGAAGGCATTTTCCGAGAAGGCCGTTGCCGGCGAGGCATCGGATCCGTACACGGAAAATCTCCGCAAGGCAACCAAACTGATCATTGCTCAGCGTATCAGTTCCGTACAGGATGCCGACACCATCATCGTTATGGATGACGGCGTCATCACCGGTATGGGAACCCACGAAGAGCTCCTTGCAAACAACGTCGAGTACCGTGAAATCTACGAGTCTCAGACGGGAAAGGGGGCTTGAGAAGATGGCAAGATCATTGGAACAACTGCAGCAGCAGTACAACAGTATCGCCAAGAAAAATGCGTTTAAGCAGCGCCCCCAGGGCGGTCCCCGCGGCCGCGGCATGATGGGCGGCAAGCCCAAGAGCGCGAAAAAGACCATCGCACGTCTTCTGACGTACATGAAGGGCTTCCGGCTCCGTTTCGGACTGGTGCTCGCATGCATGCTCCTGACAACGATCACGAGTCTTTTCGGCGGATATCTCTTAGCCCCGATCATCAACAAGATTACCGGTGCGATCCCGCAGGCGAAGATCGAGCGCGTGATCGAGAAGCAGAAGGCAGAGGGCACGTACGTTGAGCCGAAGGAATCGGCTGTCGACGAGGCGAAGAAGCCTTCCGTCTTTGAGACGATGACGGACAACTGGATCACCGATCTGACGGAGGAGTTCTTCCCCGGGGATGACAGCGTGATGACCTACGTCCTGATGGCACTCATTTTACTCGGATCGATCTACTGTATCGGTGTCATAACAACATATGTGCAGGCGCGGTTGATGCTGTCCGTGTCACAGGGCATGATCGAACGAATACGAAACGATCTGTTTGAGAAACTTCAGCGGCTGCCCGTGCGGTATTTCGACTCGCACCAGACCGGTGAGATCATGTCCCGGTTCACAAACGATATCGACAACATCGACGTCATGATCAACAACTCGCTGACGCAGCTGATCTCCGGCAGCATCACGCTGATCGGTACGTTTATCTTCATGATCACGACGAGCTGGATCCTGACGCTGATCACCGTGGTATTTATCCCGCTGTTCCTGTTCGGCGGTTTCACGATCGGCAAGCTCAGCCGCAAATACTACGCGGCGCAGCAGAGCGCTCTCGGTGCCGTGAACGGCTACATCGAGGAGACTGTCACCGGCCAGAAGGTCGTCAAGGTCTTCAACCACGAGGAGTGCTGTGTCGAGGAGTTCTCCAAGCTCAATGACGACATGCGTGACAAGCAGTTCAAGGCGCAGTTCTGGGGCGGCGTGACCGGACCGATCATGGGCAACACTTCGCAGATCTCGTACGCGGTCACTGTCGGTATCGGCGGTGTGTTGATGATCTTCGGAAAGATCACGGCCGGCGGACTCACCGTATTTGCCAACTACTCGCGCCAGTTTGCGATGCCGATCAACATGCTCTCGCAGCAGATGGCAACGATGTTCTCGGCACTCGCCGGAGCGGAGCGTGTCTTTGAGGTGATGGACGAGGTTCCGGAAGCTCCGGACGCGGCGGACGCAGATGCGATGCCGGAGATGAAGGGTCATGTGGTGCTCGAGCACGTAACGTTCGGTTACAACCCGGACAAGACCGTACTCAAGGACATCAACCTCTACGCGAAGCCCGGACAGAAGATCGCATTTGTCGGCTCCACGGGCGCGGGCAAGACGACGATCACGAACCTCTTGAACCGGTTCTACGATATCAACGAAGGCACGATCACGATCGACGGCGTGAACGTCAAGAACATTCAGAGAGACGTCCTCCGCAAGAACATCGCGATGGTATTGCAGGACACGCACCTCTTCTCCGGAACCGTCATGGAAAATATCCGTTACGGCCGGCTGGATGCCTCCGACGACGAAGTTATCGCCGCAGCCAAGACAGCCTCGGCGCACAGCTTCATCATGCGTCTGTCGGACGGCTATAACACCAAGCTCGAGGGCGACGGCGCGAACCTCTCGCAGGGCCAGCGTCAGCTGCTTAACATCGCCCGCGCGGCACTCTCGAAGGCCCCGATCCTTGTCCTTGACGAGGCAACGAGTTCGGTCGACACCAGAACCGAGCGTCACATCGAGCACGGTATGGACCGCCTGATGAAGGACCGCACCACATTTGTCATCGCTCACCGTCTCTCGACGGTCCGCAATGCGAACGCCATCATGGTGCTTGAGCACGGTGAGATCATCGAGCGCGGCGACCACGACGATCTGCTCGCGCAGAAGGGACGCTACTACGAGCTCTACACCGGCGTGAAGGAACTGGATTGATCCCGCGCTGAATAAAGAACGGATTGACAAAAGGCCGTGTGCGGTGTAAAATTCTGTAAATGGAATTTACACAAAGCACGCGGCCTTTTCGGCTGCCGATACGATAGAAGCGCGTAGAAAGAAGGCAACAAACCATGAAGAAGAAACTCTATCGAAGCCGGACGGATTCGGTTCTCGGGGGAGTGTGCGGAGGCCTCGCAAAATACAGCGGCATCGACGTAACTCTTCTCCGGATACTGACGGTCCTCGCTACGATCTTCGGATCCTTCGGACTCTGGATCTACATTGTCCTGGCGATCATCATCCCGAAGGAACCTCTCGAGATGGCCAATGACAATCCGCTGGGGCAGTTCGATCCGTATTACCAGAATGCCAATCCGGGTGTGTACCGCACCGGGTATCAGGATCCGAACTACGGAAATAACTATATGGGAACGCCCTACGGCAACCCGAACACGCAGGCGGGCTATCCGGGACAGAATGTCTACCCGGGACAGAATATGTATCCGGGACAGAACGGTTATCCCGGCGCGAACGGCTATCCGGGCGCGGGCTACGGAAACGGTTTCATGGGAGCGCCCTACGGGGATCCGGGAATGCAGCCCGGCTATTCCAACACATTTGACGGTGTGACGTACCCCGATCCGGGAACCTCGCCCGATGATGTGGGACAGCCCGGCGGAACCGCTGCGTCAGGTACGCAGGCTTCGAACCCCGGCGACATGTACACGTTCAATAATATGTACGGAGCCGCGGATGAGAACATTCCGTCACCGGCAATGCCTTTGCCGTCGAATCCGGGGCTTGCGCCGTCCGACAAGGATCTATAGGAAAATGCTTACACACACGCCGGCGGGAGCGGCAGTCCGAGACGATTGCCTACGCTTCCGCCGGTTTTATTTTCCAAAGCAGCGTTCACAAAAAAGACACAGAATTATTAGCACTCACTCTTGACGAGTGCTAATAAGTGTGATATAACATAGTCAGAACGAAGGAGATGAGGGATCGGAAGGTTCCGAAGGAACTCCGGAGTTACTTCACAAATGTGTGTGCGTTTTCACGCTAAAGGAGGAATGACTTATGTTTAGACCCAGAGTATTCGGTGACAATTTTCTTGAAGACTTTTTCGATGATTTTATGGCTCCCGCAAGACCGAGCTTCGGCAGCGCAACTCCGTTCAACGGTTTGATGAAGACTGATGTAAAGGAGCATGAGGACGGCTTTGAACTTGAGATCGACCTGCCGGGTTACGGCAAGGAAGATGTCACGGCGGAGCTGAAGGACGGCTATCTTACCATCAGCGCATCCAAGAAGACCGAGGATGAGGACAAGGACGCCAAGGGACGTTACATCCGCCGCGAACGTTTCTACGGCTCCTGCAGCAGAAGCTTCTATGTAGGCAAGCAGGTGACCGAGGAGGATATCAAGGCGAAGTTTGAGAACGGTATCCTGATCGTTAATGTTCCGAAGAAGGAGAATCAGCCGAAGATCGAAGAGAAGAAGTACATTACGATCGACGGTTAAGCAGACAGCACTTCAAGATACGTTTCGGCGCCCCCGCGGACAGCACCGCGGGGGTGCTGATTTTTTGTTGTCTCGACGCGGAAAATGAGCCCCTTCCCGGGTTGACTCAAACCATGGAATACAGTAAAATTATCGTATGCCGCGAACAGCGGCAGTTTGCGATAAGAAGAGCCGGAGGGCACGGGACGGAAAGCCTGTGTAACAAAGGGAAGGAGAGGAAAGAATGAAGAAGTATCTGCGCCGCCTGACAGCGGCGGTAATGGTCGTGCTCCTGTGCTTGGGCACGGTGAGCACCGGGAATCGCGCGAGCGCCGACGACAGCGTTGACATCGCGACGGCATTTCCCGACGAGGCGTTTCGGAATTATGTCATTCAGCAGTTTGACAAGAATACCGACGGTAAGCTCAGCAAGAGCGAGATCGCAGCAGCGGAAGAGATTAATGTACGCAACTACGGGATCGACAGTCTGAGCGGGATCGAAGTGTTTACGAGCCTGAAGAGTCTGCAATGCAACAGGAACTACCTGGTAACCCTGGACCTCAGCCGCAACACGAAACTTACGTATCTGGAGTGCTCGTTCAACAAACTGACAACTCTGAATGTCGGCAAATGTCCCCTGTTGGATTCGCTGTATTGCGCGAACAACAAGCTGACATATCTCGATATCACGCACAACCCGAAACTCTATCGGCTGGATTGCAGTGACAATTATCTGACGGAACTGAATCTGTCGAAAGTTCCGCATATGACGGATCTTTATTGCGAATACAACCGGTTGAAGGCGCTGGATCTCACGGTTTGTCCCGAACTAGCTTATTTCACCGCTCGAGGCAATCAGCTCACGAGCATCAATCTCACCAAGTGTCCGAATGTGTGGTGCGCATCCCTTGACGACAATCAGCTGACGTCGATCGATCTCACAAAGAATACCGGTCTGTTCGCCATAACCCTGAGTAACAATAAGATAAAGACGATCGATCTCAGCAAGAACCCTGAACTGTCTGGCCTGCAGATCAGAGGAAACCAGCTTTCATCGCTTGACCTGAGCGCCAACACGGATCTCCTCCATATGGACTGCGGGTATAACCAGCTGAAGACGCTGAATGTCACCGCGCTGGAAAAACTGATGTATCTGTATTGCTGCGGCAATCAGTTATCGACGTTGAATCTCGGCAAGAATACGAAACTGGCCGAGATCGACTGCAGCACGAACAACCTGAAAACCCTCACAGTGCCGGCATCCAAAAACCTGGAGACGGTTAACGTGATGTCCAATCCGATGACGAACCTGTATGTGCAGCCCGTTTCGAGAGAGGTCGATTGTTATGTCTGCGACGGAGTAAAGCTGACGATGAACGCGGAATCCTATTCCGCAACCTGCGGCAGCCCCCGTTGGATGAGGCAAAAGAGCAATGATCTTTATAAGCTATACTCCGAAACCTCTGCATGGAAGCTTACGGTTCCGATCAAGAGCGAAATGGACGGAGATAAATTCCAGTGCGCCTACGTTGCGAATGACGGCGCTACTCAGGGAAATACCGGAGCCGTGGCCATTCACACGAAGCCTACGATCGCCGATGACCCGGTGGACCTGGTCGTACCGCTTGGCTCCAAGGCAAGTTTCTCTGTCCGGGCAGCGGGCAAAGGCGAATTGACGTATCAATGGCAGGTCCAGAATCCCAAGACCGGCGAGTGGACCGATTCCACGGCACCGAGCGCGAAGACGGCGGATTTCTCCTTTACGACGCAGGCAGGTCATAACGAGCGGGTTTTCCGCTGTATCGTCACATCGGCGGACGGCCTGTTCGAAAGAACGAATACGGTGAAGCTTGTGCTGGCTCCGCAGATCACGGCACAGCCGAAGAATGCGGCGGTCCCAGTGGGAGATACGGCTAAATTTTCCGTTGGTGCCAAAGGGATCGGAGCGGTCACGTATCAGTGGCAGGCGTACAATCCGAACACAAAACTGTGGGTGAATTCCTCGGCAGCGAGCGCGAAGACCGCAAACTTCTCACTTAAAGTTCAGACCGGACACAACAATTATAAGTTCCGCTGTGTCGTAACGCATGCGAACGGTGAGATCACAATCTCGAATGCCGCAACGCTCACCGCGAAGCCCGGCATCACCAAACAGCCGAAGAGCACGACGGTCAAGGCCGGAAACACGGTTCATTTTACGATCGCCGCGACCGGATGCGAACCGCTCTCGTACCAGTGGCAGGTATGGGATACGGCAACCAAGAAGTGGAAGGATTCACTTTCCGCGTCGGCCAAGACCGCGGACTTCAGTTTCAAGGTGCAGAAAGGCCATAACGGCAAGAAATTCCGCTGCGTCGTCACCGATGTCCACGGCAAGAGCACGCCGTCCGCGGAAGTGACGCTGACAGTGCAATAAATAAAAGATGCGGATCGGAGGTATATGGGTATGGGTAAGCACAGAGTGTTGCGTTTGGTGGCGGCCTCGGCGATGGCGCTGATCATGATCCTCGGCTGCGGAAAATACGCGGTTCAGACCGCGAATGCCGCCGCGGATATCCCCATCAACGCGACGAATTTTCCGGATGCCGTGTTCCGAAAATATGTTTCGGACAACTTTGACGAGGACAAAAACGGAAAACTCAGCACGGGAGAGATCGCACATGTGGACTATATTGACGTGGATTCCAAAGGGATCGGAAGTCTGAAAGGGTTGGAATATTTTACGGAGGTAGAGTACCTCTTCTGCGGATGGAACAATCTGACAACCCTGGATATCAGTAAGAACACGGATCTGCAGAACGTCTCGTGCTACGGCAATAACCTGACGAAGTTCGTCATCGGCAGCCATACGATGCTCGACGCCATCGACTGCGGCGATAACAATCTGACCTCGATCGATGTGACGGGGTGTCCGGCGTTAACATATCTGTATTGCGCGATGAACAAACTGAGCTCGTTGGATGTGAGCAAGAATTGGACGCTGGAAGATCTGCGTTGTTTTGAAAATAATCTTACCACGCTGGATCTCAGCAACAATCCGGATCTGACATTGCTGTACTGCAGCGACAACAAACTTACCACGCTGGATCTCAGCAACAACCCGGATCTCATCGACCTTGACTACGACGCCGATGTAACGCTTCGCTATGTCGCGGTGACCAGGCAGCCGGCCAATGCGACGGTCGCGTCCGGCGCCACGGCAAAGTTCACGGTTGCCGCACGCGGACAGTCGACACTTTCCTACCAGTGGCAGGCGTACAACACGAACACGAAAAAGTGGGTGAATTCCTCGGCAACCGGAGCGAAGACAGCGACGCTCAGCGTCAAGGCGACAACCTCGAACAATGGTTTCAAATTCCGCTGTATCGTGACGGATGTACAGGGAAGAAAAGCGATATCGAACGCTGCGACGCTGTCTCTCCAGACGCCGGTCAGCATAACCGCACAACCGAAGAGCACGACAGTAACCGTCGGTGCAACCGCGAAGTTTTCGGTGACAGCGACCGGAACCGGAACGCTCAAGTACCAATGGAAGGCGTACAATCCGAGCACGAAGAAGTGGACCGATTCTTCGTCCGAAAGCGCGAAGACCGCCAACTTCAGTATCA
>JBGUPV010000150.1:0-4332 GCA_045130455.1 Lachnospiraceae bacterium
GATTTCGGCGGCGAGGTGGAGCGTGTTCTCAAGATGGTCAACGGTGTTGTACTTCTGGTTGACGCTTTTGAAGGCCCGATGCCTCAGACCAAATTTGTCTTGAAGAAGGCTCTTGAGCTTCACCTTCCGGTCATCGTGTGCATCAACAAGATTGACCGCCCGGAGGCACGTCCGAAGGAAGTCATCGATGAGGTTCTTGAGCTTCTGATCGACCTCGACGCAGATGATGAGCAGCTTGACTGCCCCATTGTCTTCGCCTCCGCCAAGAGCGGCGTGGCGATTCTCGAGCTCACCGATACCCCCGTAAGCATGGAGCCCCTGTTCGAGACGATCCTCGACTACATTCCCGCTCCCGAGGGTGACGAGACCGCGGGCACGCAGGTTCTGATCAGCACGATCGATTACAACGAGTATGTCGGCCGCATCGGCGTCGGCAAAGTGGACAACGGCACGATCCGCGTCAACCAGGACTGCGTGATCGTCAACCACCACGACCCCGACAAGCTTCGCCGGGTGAAGATCAGCAAGCTCTACGAGTTTGACGGTCTTAAGAAGGTTGAGGTCAATGAGGCGACCGTCGGTTCCATCGTTGCCATCTCCGGCATCAGCGACATCCATATCGGCGATACGCTCTGCTCTCCCGAGAATCCGCAGGCAATCCCGTTCCAGAAGATCTCCGAGCCTACGATCTCGATGAACTTCCTGGTAAATGACAGCCCTCTCGCGGGTCAGGAAGGCAAATTCGTCACTTCCCGCCACCTTCGCGAACGCCTCTTCCGCGAGCTGAACACCGATGTTTCGCTCCGCGTTGAGGAGACCGACACGACCGAGGCATTCAAGGTTTCCGGTCGCGGCGAGTTGCATCTCTCCGTATTGATCGAAAACATGCGCCGTGAGGGTTATGAGTTCGCGGTCAGCAAAGCACAGGTCATCTACCACGAGGACGAGAACGGCAAGAAACTCGAGCCCATGGAGGAATGCGTCGTGGACGTTCCGGAGGAATACGCCGGCAACGTCATTGAAAAGCTCTCCTCGAGAAAGGGCGAGCTTCAGGGCATGAGTTCCTTCGGCGCGGGTTCGACCCGTCTCACGTTCATCATCCCGGCCCGCGGTCTGATCGGTTACCGCAACGAGTTCCTCACGGACACGAAGGGCGAGGGAATCATCAACACCGTATTTTCCGGCTACGCACCGTACAAGGGTGACCTGAGCTACCGTTCGCAGGGAAGCCTGATCGCCTTCGAGAGCGGCGAGGCTGTCACCTACGGTCTCTTTAACGCGCAGGAACGCGGCGCCCTCTTTATCGGCCCCGGCGAGAAAGTTTACGCCGGCATGGTGGTCGGCGAGAACGGCAAGCCCGAGGATGTCGAGGTCAACGTCTGCAAGCGCAAGCAGCTGACGAACACCCGCTCTTCCGCCGCCGACGAAGCGCTTCGCCTCACGCCGCCGCGCGTTATGAGCCTTGAGCAGTGCCTTGAGTTCATCGACAATGATGAGCTTCTCGAGGTTACGCCGAAGAGTCTTCGCATCCGCAAGAAGATCCTCGACTCGCTCGAGCGCAAGCGTGCTTCCAGAAAGAACTGATCGCTGCCGGGCGTCCGCATTTTCCGCGCTGACGCCTGCCGCGTCTGACAAATTAACTATGGGGAAGGGGTACACAAGATGAAGAACACAAACTATCTGAATTGGGACGAGTATTTTATGGGGATCGCTCTACTTTCGGCTAAGCGCAGCAAGGATCCGAACACGTGTGTCGGCGCATGCATCGTCAGCCCGGAGAACCGGATTCTCTCGGTCGGTTACAACGGCATGCCCCGCGGCTGCTCCGATGACGAATATCCGTGGGAGCGCGAAGGTGACGACCTGGAGACAAAGTACTTCTATGTCTGCCACGCCGAGCTCAACGCGATCCTGAACTACACCGGCACCAACATGAAGGGCGCGCGCGTATACACTACGCTCTTCCCGTGCAACGAGTGCACCAAGGCTCTGATCCAGGCCGGCATCACCGAGGTCATCTACCAGAGCGACAAATACGATCTCACACCCGCGAACATCGCTGCGAAGCGCATGTTTGCATCGGCAGGAGTCGTCCTGCGTCACCTTCCGCCCAAGGGAAATGACGTGGTGATCCAGCTGTAAGAGGATCATTTTCCGCTTCGGGATCCGTGATCATCGTGAACTTCGGGCGCCATGCCCGTTTTGAGGAAAATATGAGGAAACAAGAGGAAACCAAAAATGCTTTCATTAAGTAACATCAAGAAGGATTACCCCATCGGTGACGGCGTCGTTCATGCCCTCAAGGGTATCGACCTGTCGTTCCGCGAGAGCGAATTTGTCGCGATCCTCGGCCCCTCGGGCTGCGGCAAGACGACGCTTCTCAACATCATCGGCGGTCTCGACAAATACACGAGCGGCGATCTCGTGATCAACGGCCGTTCCACCAAACAGTACAAGGACAAGGACTGGGACTCCTACCGCAACCACAGCATCGGTTTTGTTTTCCAGAGTTACAATCTGATCTCACACCAGACCGTTCTCCGCAACGTCGAGCTTGCACTGACGATCTCCGGCGTCTCCAAAGCGGAGCGCAAGGAGCGCGCCCGCAAAGCCCTTGAGGATGTCGGTCTCGGCGACCAGCTCACAAAGAAGCCGAACCAGCTCTCCGGCGGTCAGATGCAGCGTGTCGCGATCGCGCGCGCCCTGGTCAACAACCCGGACATCGTTCTCGCGGATGAGCCCACCGGCGCTCTGGACACGGCGACAAGCGTGCAGATCATGGAGCTCCTCAAGGAGATTGCCAAGGACAAGCTCGTCATTATGGTCACGCACAACCCCGATCTTGCGGCGACTTACGCAACCCGCACGATCTCGCTTCTCGACGGACGCATCACCGCGGACAGCCAGCCTCTCACCGAGGAGGAACTGAACGCGAAGCACGACGAAAAGCCGAACCGCACGTCCATGTCTTTCCTCACGGCTCTCTCGCTCTCTCTCAACAACCTTATGACAAAGAAAGCGAGAACCTTCCTGACGGCGGTTGCCGGCAGTATCGGTATCATCGGTATCGCCTTGATCCTTTCCCTGAGTAACGGCGTCAACAACTTTATCACGCGCGTTCAGGAAGACACTCTCTCCTCCTACCCGCTGACGATCCAGAAACAGACTGCCGATACCTCCGCGATGATCTCCGCGATCCTCGGTCTCTCCAACGCTGACGTCCAGCCGCACGATGACGGGCGCATCTACTCCAGCGACATGATGGGCGAGATCATCGAGACGATGATGTCCGAGATCAAGATCAATGACCTTAAGCTGTTTAAAGAATATCTGGATTCCAACGAAGAGATCAAATCTCTCACTTCCGATATCCGCTATTCCTACAACGTTACTCCGTATATTTACATGGAAGACGTCTCCATGCGTGTCGAGCAGCTGAACCCGAGCACCATCATCAACAAGTTCTGGGGCGCCATCGGAATCTCGGATTCCTCGATCACCGAGATGAGCTCGATGATCAACATCGGCGGAACGACCAAGGGAATGTCCGTCTGGTCCGAGATGATCGAGAACCAGACCCTCCTCGATGAACAGTACGATCTTCTCGCAGGCCGCTGGCCGTCTTCGTACGACGAAGTCGTGATCGTTGTCGATAAGAACAACGAGATCAGCGATTATACACTCTACTCGATCGGTCTGAAGGACCCTTCCGAGATCGAATCGAAGATCCGAAGCCTCATGTTAGGCGAACGTCAGAAGAGCGAGAAGATCTCCTTCTCCTACGACGATCTTCTGAGTCTTCGTTTCCGCCTTGCGCTTCCCGCGGATTTCTACACCTTTGAAGGAACCCCCGGTACCGCCGGCACCTGGGTCGATCACAGCGGCGATTACGAGTATATGAAGGCTCTTCTCTCGGACGACAGCCGTTCCACGACTCTGAAGGTTGTCGGTATCATTCGCCCGGGCGATGACGCTATGGCTTCCTCCGTCAACGGAGCGATCGGTTATACACATGCGCTGATCGAGCACATCGTTAACGAGACCGCGACGCGCGAGATCGTCAAGCAGCAGATCGCCAACCCCGATCTCGACGTATTTACCGGTCTTCCCTTCGAAGTACCGACCACGCCCGACGCGGCGGAGCTTCGCGCTTCCCTGTCGAAGCAGCTGGAAAAGATGTCGCAGGAAGAACTTTCCCGCATCACCGGCATGATCGTCGGCTTCTTCCAGACGGACGACACCGGACGCTATGACGCGATCATGGCCAAGCTGGAGGCCGGTGAGCAGGTTACTCCCGCAGAGATGCTCGATCTTCTTCCGGATGAGGTTCTC
>JBGUPV010000151.1:0-18227 GCA_045130455.1 Lachnospiraceae bacterium
TCGCGGAACGAATCGGAGACGTATTCTTTGACGACATCGAGCGTTCCGTACAGAGCGTCGACAGCAGTGGCTCCTGCGTCATCGTAGACGGCGGAACTCTTGATGTGATCGGTGAAGATCACGTTCTTCAGGGTGATGACCGGGTCGGCATCGAACGCGAGCGCCATGCGCGCGCTCAGCGTAAGCTCCGCCTCGGATTCCTCCGCAAGCCCGGCGCGATCGTAGGCCAGCGCAAGCCCGAGATGGTAGACGCTGAGCATCTTGTCAAAGTAGGACGGTTCCTCCGGAACATCCTTCAGCTGTTCCAGATGGTTGATCCCCCACCGGATCGAACGGATCATTTTCTCCAATTCGTTGACATGAAGGTAATAGGTGTAATAGCCCATGAGAACGGTGACCAGTGTGATCGTATTGACCAGAAATGCCGACTCGATGTAGCCGATACCCTCCTTGTCCTGCTTCAGATCATCGATCAGGATCAGGCCGATCTGCGCGTTGTTCAGGTTACACACGTTGTTCCGTTTGTATTCGTCCACGGCGCGGGTGTAGTCCTTCTTGTGCATATAGCACATGGCGATCTCGTTGCGGATCTGCACTTCGCTGATCTGTTCGTTCTTGTTCTGCGGAAAGAGCTCCAGGGCGTGACGGTACAGGGAGAGCGCCTCGTCGTGGAGCTTGTCCTCCTTGTAAACCGTTGCAATCTGCTCAAAGCACTCCGCCGCGCCGAGAACGATCCGAAAATGATTCGGAAAGCGGCGCAGCGCTCGCTCGTACTCCTCACGGATCTTCTCCATCGGCACGGTCCCGAGCAATTCCTCAATCCGCTCGGCTTCGGTGTCGGCGTCCCCGCCGCGCATCGAAAAACCAATCAGCGCATCCACCGAGATTCGAAACACGTCGGCGAGTTCCATGAGGAAGCCAATCTCCGGCTCGGAAGCTCCGCGTTCCCATTTTGAAACGGTACCAAGTGTGATGTTGAGCCGCTCGGCAAGCTGCTCCTGAGTAAGCCCCATACGTTTGCGGGCATTGCGGATATTTTCCGCCAGATGCTTTTCCATACGCTGTCTCCCATCGAAACTGTTTTGCTGTTGATCATTGCGCTCTGTGTCATGATTGCCTCCTCCTTTGCCGTGTTTCCCCCACACAGCTGCTTTGTTCTTTCTGCAATCATCATAGCGCATACATTGAAACTATTGAACACCCAATACGTATAGTTTGTCAAATATTTTTTCTACGGTTCGTAGAATCATGCGGAAAATGAGAACCGGGAAGCTTGCGGCTGCCCGGTTCTCTGTTTTACTCATGATAAAGCTTTACATCTGAGGTTCATTCTTCCCACTCAACATCCACACCGACCAAAGTGAAGCCGGTCGCGCTGTCAATGTCGATCAGGAGCTTCTTTGCGCCGAGCAGTTGTGCATCCGACCGGATCTCATCCAAGGTGAACTCGAAGTAGACATCTTCGCCTAACGCTACAGTATCGGGCCTTTCGAGGCGGTATTTTTCGCTCTTGGGGCAATCTTCGAAATAAAGGAAGCCGACGGTCGTATGCGAGACAACGGACTCCTCGGAATACCGCACGATCACGCGGAAGGTCGCCGATCCGGGGTAGAGAACCGTGGTGTTCATTACGATCTTGGCAGGATTTTCCTGAGGCTCCGTCACGAGATGCTTGACGATCAACGAAGGATATGTGATCGGCGTCGGTGTAGGTGTGGGCGTCGGGGTCGGTGTAGGCGTCGGAGTTTCGATCGACTCGGGTGGAGTCGGGGTCGGCTCCGGCGTGGTCACCGCTTCGGTCGGAGTCGGAACGAGGCCGGCGTCTGCGGAGATCTTGACGTCACCGGATTTTGTGGTGATCTTGCAGGGAACGCCGGCGGTGTCGCCCGGAACCTTGACACTGCCGGACTTGGTGTTCGCGGAGCATGCCACATCGTGGAGAAAATGACCGGTCACATCGCCGGATTTTGTGGTGATGTCGACGGAGAGGTAAGCGGTACAGCGCTTCAGATTGACTTTGCCGGTCTCGGTATTTACTTCGATGTTCGAGGCAGTCATGTCATACAGCGACACTTCGCCGGTGTCGGTCTCGAACCTTGAGTAGCTGTCGGAGGAAGCCCGGCAGGTTATGTCGCCGGTGTCGGTAGAGATCTCAATCCCGGTAAATGTGAAATTCTGCGGGATATCGAAGTCACCGGTGTCGCTCTCGGCGGTGAGACATTCATATTGGCCGCCCGGAAGGAACACGGTGATCACCGGAGACTTGAGCTGGATGCCGATGCGTTCCGTCCAGGAACGGTCATCCTTCGAGCGGATCGTGAGAGTGTCATCCGCGACCGTCGCGGAGAAGCCGTAGTTTTCGGGAAGGTTGAATTCGACGCTGAAGGTTCCGTCGTCTGTCGGAAGAAAACGGACATCCGCGTCGTCCGTGGAAATCTTGATGTTTTTGAACGAACCTTCGGGCTTGACGTTTTCCGTAACGTAATCCGTAGTGTCAAGCTTCTTGAAATCCCAGTTGTTCAGCGTCATTACGACGACAAATACGACAAGGCCGGCACCGACCAGAAAGGCTGCGATGCAGAGCCACAGTTTCGTTCTTTCGCGCATTATGCCACCCCCTTTTTCTTAGTGAAACAGTTTCCAATCCCCCGCGCGATCTTCGCGGATAATACCGCGGTAGCTTTGGTGGCGGCCTTGCAGAGGTAATACGTGAAGATCGCCAGACCGGCCAGCACGGAAGAAGCGCTGATGAATGCGATGCCGGCCATGAGCCTGCCGCGGGAGCATACGATGATCCCGGCTGCGAAAGCGCCGACGGCAGCGCCGATCAGGCTGACAAAGATCGCCCAGAGAGACAGCACGAGCGACCAAAGGACAGCGTAGAAGGCGATGATAAGGCTCAGCGCCGTGAGCGCAAAGGCCAGCAACAGGGGCGACGCGAGCAGGAGCAGAACAATCCTGCCGGACGACTTCTGCGACGCGTTTTTCTCAGCGGCTGCGGTCTTTGCGGGCGACGCATCGGCGATCGCCTGCGCTGCAATGGTATCCGCCGAGCCGATGGCGCGGATGGCCTCCTCCTCGGACAAACCCTCCTCCATACGGTCGTCGATCATCTCGCCGTAAAAGGAAAGCCGTTCTTCGATATCCTGTTTGGGAAGGCCGGACAGGCCTTTTCGGAGTTCTTTCAGAAAATCAGCTCTGTTCATGATCTGTTCCCTCCTTGAATACAAAACGATATATTTTCATGATCTCCACCCACTCCTCACGGAATTCTTCCAGTCGCCGCAGTCCGTTGTCTGCGATACGATAGTATTTGCGGAGGCGTCCGTCGTGCTCCGCGGTCCGAACGGTCAGCATATCCGCCGACTCGAGACGCTTCAGGATCGTGTACAGGGTTGACTCGGACAGTTCCGCGTAAGGTTTCAGATCTTTGATGATCTTGTAGCCGTAGGACTCTTCGTCCTTGATGGCAGCCAGCACGCAGATGTCCAGCAGACCGCGCTTCAGTTGAGCATCCATACGATACCTCCTTTCGTGGAATACATCGTAACACGAGGTATAGAGCGTGTCAAGATGATTTTTCGAAAAATCAGAAATATGCCGCTTGAATATTGAGTTTCATTTTCCGGCATGTTACGATACACCGAGGATTAACCGGACGGACAATTCGGAAGCTGGTCAGACAAAACTCAGAGCTGAATTTGAAACCGGAAGTTACTTTGACATTCAACTACCGAAAATTCCGTCACCGGCAGTGAGTGAAAACTGAAAATGACACGTATAGTGTAGTAAAGGTACTCGTCGGAAAGGAGGAAACTGTATGGATGAAAATGATCTTCTGCATATGCTGACAACCGATCCGGAGCGGGGCGTCGGGCAGTTGATCCGTGCCTATGGGCCGGCTGTGCACAAGATCTGCGGTTCCATTCTGGCAGGATTCCCTCAGGAGGAAGTCGAGGAGGCGGAAGCCGATGTTTTCGTGAATATATGGAAGCATCGGGAAAGCATCCGGATCGGCGATAATCTTTCCCTGAAGGGGTACCTTTACACGACCGCGAGAAATGTATCCCGGGACCGATTGCGAAAGGCAAAGCCGGCACTTTGCTCCGTGGAGGAGGCAATGGAGGACGGTATTGAGCTGCGATCGCCGGAGTCCGTCGATGACAGTGTGGTTCAGGAATGGCTGCAGAGCACGCTGCTGGCATCGCTGGAGGAATTGGGGGAACCGGAGCGGAGCGTGTTTCTCGAACGTTATTATCTCGGCCGCAGTGTGAAAAATATCGCGACGGGGCTGGATCTGCCTGCTAAGAAGGTGGAGAACATCCTGTACCGCGGCAAAGCCAGACTGCGGGCCATTCTTGACAGGAAAGGGGTAACATCTTATGAGTGATCGAAATAAAGACACTTTCACTGCCGATGAGATGCCGGCTGTTTTTGATCGGTTGCTGACGGCGAAGGATGCCGAGGAAATTGACACCGTGTTGGATCGTGTCTCCGGTGAAGGCTTCCGCGGGGATTCCGTGGAGAAGAAGGCACTCTCGGTGATCGGTCTGTCCGGTCAGACGGGGACCGTACAGAAGCGCCGTCCGCGCAGCAGATTCCGCATGGTGTTGATCGCAGCTTGTCTCGCGGTTCTTTTAGTGGCAACATTTGCCGCGGCCAAAGTTATCAAAGACAAACGTTTTCTCGAGTTGCTCGGCGCGGAGCAGGGGGCGGAGAAGATCGAAGACCATTACAAACCGATCGGTCAGACGGGCAAGATCGGCGACGTCACCGTTGCCGCGGTGGATATGATCGGGGATTCCGGCAATATGTTTGTCGAGATCAGCACCGACATCCCGGTCGATCAGGAGGACGGATGGCTTAAGAGTAATGTGAACCTGACGTACACGCTCAGGTTTGAATTCAGCGCGGACGGTGTGAGCGAGTATGGGTCCGGACCGTTCGTGCGCGACGGCAAACTGTGGTACATGTTCAAAGCCACCAGCCATTCTGTCGATATCAGTCATATCCCGGTTGAACTGACGGCCACCGGATACAACCACGGAAAGAAAACGGGAACCATTGAGTTCCGCTGGACCAACGATTATGAGCCGAAGGACAGGACCGTGATCATCGATCGTCAGATCGGAGAGTACGTCATCGATTCCGTCACCCTGAACGTTTCCGAATTGAAGGTTCAGGCTTTCGGAGAAAACGGAACCTTTAATTGGCTGAATCTGGACTGCATTACACTGACGGACGGAACCAGGCTTTATTATGAAATTCCGAGAGGCGATCATATCTACAACGCAGGTGGGTCTTATTTGCAGGAAACACGCGGGGAAGTGCATGGAATTCAGGCACAAAAAAAATATGATCTCTTCGACGGTTTTGTGAAAGAAAAGGGCGGGACTCCCGTCTTCGTATGGATCGAGGATATTGCGAGCGTTACGGTAAACGGTGTTGAGATTCCGTTAAAGTAACCGAATACGGATCGGTAAGTCGGAAAATGCTCTCCCGAGCGGCTTGATGCCTGTTCGGGGGAGCATTTTTTTGTTATGTGGACGAAACTGCGAGAATATGGTAAGATTATCCGGACACTTTTTATCAGAGCGGCACTTCGGGAGGACAGCGATGTACGTCAGACTGAAAAACGGAAACATTTATGCAGCCGGACCGGAAAATGACGGCACGTTCTTCATATACACGCTGTATGCGGAGAAGGCAGACGGAAGCTTTGAGAAAACGGAGCACGGCTACCGGAAGATGATCACACTGAGCGACGATGAAGTCGGGGAGTATTTCGCCCTGGAGTGGAAGATCCGGCTGGATGTCGGGATCGAGGGTGTCCCCGACGAGTGGGTCATCGGGAGTGAAAGCGACCCGGCACACGGAAAGGCGGTCCTTCGGTTCACAAAGGGTAATCTTCCGGGATGGACGCAGGAGGACCGGGGAGTCTGCAGCAGGGAGTATGACTTCGGACTGTCCGACGCGTGGTGGATGGAGACATTTACCGTGGTCCGCAACGGGGCGGTGCTGCAAAATCCGGAACGGAAGAGAACGTCCTTGTCAAAAGAGGAATTCCTGAAATTATATGGATTCTACAACAGTAGAATGTGACGTCTGGCGTTGTTGCGGCGCGCATTGAAGAGAAATCCGAAGACGGCGAAATACGAAAAATGGATCATCTGGACGATCGCGCTGTTCGTGTGCCTCGTGCTGCTGGATATGGCGACCAAGTACGGATGGTGATATAGTTCAGCCGTTGGCAAAATACGGCCGGTGACAAAAAACGGGGAGCCCTGTTTGATGGGGGCTCCCCGTAACTGTCTGTTGCTCCGGTTTTTATTCTTCCGACGCGAATTTCACGGCGGTGCCGTAGGCGATGACCTCAGCGGCGCCCTGCATGATCGCGGACGTTGCGAAACGCACATTGACGATGCCGTCGGCACCCATGTTGGTCGCCTGGTCGATCATGCGGTGCGTGGCGTACTTGCGCGCATCCTCCATCATCTCGGTGTAACCGTTCAGTTCTCCGCCGACGAGGCTCTTGAAGCCGGCAGCGATGTCGCGGCCGATGTGCTTGGACTGCACGGTGCTGCCCTGCACGATGCCGAGCATGATAAGTTTCTTTCCCGTAATGTAATCGGTGTTCACAATGATCATAAGAGTAATTCTCCTTCCACATTTTTCGGAATTGCTTCCTTTCTCAGTTTACAGTAAACCACGTCTCTTGACAAGGAATTGTTCGTTTTTTCACCGCTTGGATTTTTCTCAATCATCCGTTGTTTGCTTTTCTTTCCGCGAATCGGTATACTGAAACCGTAAAATGAATCTGCAGACATTTTTCGTAACTGAAGGAATATACCCGGGGCATCAGTCGATAAGGAGAATCAACATGGAAAATCATTTGGGAGCAAACATTAAACTGTTCAGAAAGAATAAAGGATATACGCAGGAGGAGCTGGCGGGCATGCTCGGGGTGACGCCGCAGGCGGTCAGCCGATGGGAGTCGGAGGCGGGACTTCCCGATGTCTCGATGATCGTGCCGATCGCACAGACTTTGGGGATCACCACGGATGCGCTTCTCGGGTATCGGCAAAGAAGTGGGGATGACCGGATTACCGAGAAGGTTTTTGCAGGGCTCCGGGAGTACGATCTGGATGTGGCCGACCCGGCGCAGAGCGCACTGAGGGCCTGCTGGTATCTCGCGGATGAGGTGGGCAAAAACCCCATGAACTTCGACATTGTTTTGAAGTATGTGCAGAGAGTCGCGAGTTTGAGCTATTATATCGACATGCAGGGCCTTCTTGCGGATGATCCGAAGCGGGCGGAGAGCATTCTTGACGACGGCATCCGGAAGGGGCTGAACGTCATCCGTTACTGCAATGACACAAAGAAGATCAACAAAGCGCATTACGCGCTTGCGTGGATTTATATCCACCGCAAGGACTTCGACAACGCAAGAGAACATGTGAATGTTCTTCCGGCTCTGGAGGGACACACGATCCGCGAGGAGATCAACCAGTCGGTTGTGTTCTTCGAGAAGGGATTCGAGACTGTAAAGGACAGCGTCGCGGAATTCAACCGCCGCCTGTTCGATGTGCTCGCACAGCAGATCCAGACCATGACCACATACTATTGCTACAACGGAACCCTGGAGGAGGCCATCGACCTTTGCAACTGGTGCGAAGCTGTTCTTGCCGCCTACAGCAGCAAAACGGAGTTCACCGATTTCGAGGTGTTCCCGTGGCTCCTCAAGAAATTCAGCTTCAGCAAGATGAGTGTTTACGGGCGTTTCGGAAAGACCGACGAAGCAAAGAAAGTCTGCGAGGACTTCCTTGCGGAGGCTCGCGCCAGAAATCTCTTCTCCGACGACGAATACAAGTCCGTCGAGAAAGAATTCCGCGAACAGATCTACATCCTTTGATTTCGATTTACTTTCCCTTGTGCCTATGGTACGATAGATTAAATAAACCGGCGCGGAGCAGGAGGTGAAGAGTCATGCAGAAAAGAAGTGAAAATACGCCCGCAGCGGCTGTCGAAGATCCTTTTGTGAGCAGAAACGTTGTGCTCTGCACGGACGGAAAATACCGCTGGGTCTACGAGATGAAACTTTTGAAAGACTTCTGGGTGCTCGGCACGATCCTGAAGATCTTCGGGGGGATCATCGGGGCCGGCGCAGTCATTTTCCTCATCGTGGAGCTGTTCGGAAGCCATGACTATCTCGGGGTTCTGAAGATGGTAGGGATCATGAGCGCGATCTTCCTCGCGCTGTCCGTGATCGGGTATCTGGTTTACGCGGCGATCATGGGCGGCACCTACTGCGTTGTCTACACCATGGATGACAAGAGCATCTTGCAGGAGCAGCAGATGAAGCAGGCGCGGAAGGCGGATCTTCTCGCCGACATCCTGACGCTGGCGGGCGCGTTGTCCGGCAACATGACGACGGCGGGCATGGGGCTCTCCTCCGCGAGGAGAACGTCGATGCGTTCCACGTTTGAGGGCACGAGGAAAGTCACCGGCATTTGGAAAAAGGGCCTGACCAAACTCGACAGTCCGCTGAGCCACGACAGGATCTACTGCGAGCGCGATGATTTTGAGTTCGTGTGGGATTACATCCGAAGCCGCTGTATCGGGGCGAAAGTGATCGAAAAATAAAACCGTTCGGAACAAAAAAGGACTGCCTCCCGAAGGGGCAGCTCTTGATGTAGTTTGCGACTTCAACGGCTTTCTTCCGAGTCCCAGCCCTGAAAAGGGGGCAACCCGAGGCTCCAGCGGCCTTACCCACCGCATAAGCGGTTTGCGAACTTAACGGCCTTCTTCGACTCCTACCCTGAAAAGGGAGCAAGTCGTGGCTCCGGCGGCCACACCTACTACATCTGCAAGTATTATAGCAAGTCGGAAGCACAGAGTCAAGGGATGCAATACTTTACATCCCCGTCGTCTTTCGGAGACGCTTTTCAAGGTCTGTAAATCTCGAATCTTTTCGCACAAAATCAAAACAATCGTCTTTCATGATTTCAAGAAGGAATGCTGTAGGTTTGTTTTGGCCTTTTATGCGAATGCCTCCGTATTCCTGCCCTCGCAGGAACAGGGACGTGTGTATTCTTTTCTTTTCGTTTTTCAGAAACGCCTCCCCGTGATTGGCTGCCTCCTCTAAGTGCGTCAGTGTCTTCTCACAATCTTTTTCATCGCATGCTGTGAAGTGGGCAATGTGATAATGCGCAAGGACCAGAGTATCATGGAAGAGACCGAAATCTCCGTCCTCAAACAGAACGTGCAACAAATCGATGACCTTTTGTGCCAAAGCCGCCCGCTCCGCCCGGGTATATGCGAAACTGCCGTCCTCAAATCTTACATTGCAATCCAGCATTGTACAGAGCGACTTTACGTGCAAAACCATTTCACTTTGTATGCTTTTATATCTGTCGCGGTCCCTACCGAAAGTGGATAACAATGCTTCCCTGCTGACCATCATGCCGGGCATATCCTGTGCGATTGCAATGGCTTTTTCCGCTTCCCCTAACAGAGAATAGGAGTAACAGAGCATCAGTCTTGCGTAGTCAACACTTGATGAATCCCTGCACTCGTTTATAATTGTTTGTGCAAGATCAATGCACTTGTGAAGATACTTCTCATTGACGGATGCATTTGCCGAATGCTCTTTCCCGGACTCTTGATCGGCCATTTGAGGATTGGACGTAGCCACGCAGTGACAGAGAGTCATCATTGTTGTCATAAGGTCGTAACTTCCCGGGAATCGCACAAGTGCATTCGTGAGCAATTCCTCTGCCTCGGCATAGTGCGCCCGTTGCATCAAATGATTTGCTTCGACATCTATCCTCTTAATTTCCACATCGTCCTGCTCGCGATTGATTTCAAGCAATTCATCGGAAGAGACCTTCAGTATGTGGCAGAGAATGGGTATTGTGCAGAGATCGGGCATGGTTCTTCCGTTCTCCCATTGTGAGACGGCGGACACGGAAACGCCAAGCTGGTCCGCCAGACGTTCCTGCGTAATGCCTGCTGCCTTACGAAGCTTTGCAATCGTGCTACCCAGGTTTTTTATGGTTTTCATGATTTACCTTCTCCCCCTTTTCTCGTTTTGAGTTACAGCGACTATCCTTACTATAAGACGTTTGAATGAAAATGAAAAGAGAGCATTTTTTCAGAGAACTTAAGCGCTGCTTAACAAATTCTCTCCGGCTTCTTTGCCGGACCATCTGAGATTTCGGCACAATTCGGCGAAGTGAAAAATGGCGGGCCTTGAATCTTCAAGGCTCGCCACTGTTTTTGTCTTATTCCCATTCGATCGTGCCGGTGGGCTTCGGTGTCAGATCGTAGAGGACTCGGTTGATGCCGGGAACCTCGGTGATGATGCGGTTTACGATTGTGTTCAACACCGTGTAAGGGATTTCCTCGATGGTAGCGCTCATGGCGTCACGGGTGTTGACCGCGCGGATGACAACGAAGTTCTCGACGGAGCGAAGGTTGTTCTTCACGCCGACACTCTTGAGATCCGGAACGATCGTAAAATACTGCCATACTTTACCGGCGAGACCGGCTTTATCAAATTCATCACGGAGAATGGCGTCGGACTCGCGGACAAGCTCAAGACGCTCGCGGGTGATGGCGCCGGTGCAGCGAACGCCCAGGCCGGGACCCGGGAACGGCTGACGGTATACCATGTTGTCGGGGAGACCGAGCTCTTTGCCGACGACGCGTACTTCATCCTTGAAGAGAAGCTTGATGGGCTCAACGAGACCTTCGAAATGAATGTCCTCGGGAAGGCCGCCTACATTGTGGTGCGCCTTGACCGGGCCGCTTTCGAGAATGTCGGGGTAGATCGTGCCCTGTGCGAGGAAATCAACGCCCTCGAGCTTGCGGGCTTCCTCCTCGAACACGCGGATGAACTCTTCGCCGATGATCTTTCTCTTGCGCTCCGGCTCAGCGACGCCTGCGAGCTTGTCGAGGAAGCGGTCAACCGCGTCGACATAGATCAGGTTGGCGTCCATTTGGTTGCGGAACACCTCGATCACCTGCTCGGGCTCGCCTTTGCGGAGCAGGCCGTGGTTCACGTGCACGCACACGAGGTTCTTGCCGATCGCCTTGATGAGAAGCGCTGCGACTACCGAGCTGTCAACGCCGCCCGAGAGAGCCAGCAAAACCTTCTTGTCACCGACCTGAGCCTTTACCGCGGCGATCTGCTCGTCGATAAATGCCTTGGCCAGTGCGGGAGTAGTGATGCGTTCCATTGTGTCAGGTCTCTTGTTGCTGTCCATAGTACGAATCCTCCGTGAAGTATAGTTGTAAATAGTACTTCTAGGATAAATCCTGCGGTACTGTTTGTCAATGAGAAAAGTCTTCCGTCAGCCGATCCCGATGCACTCGTAGCAGATGCGGATCGCCTTTTTCATCATGTCCTTAAAACCGCCCGCGCGAAGCCCGACGACGAGGAAAATGATACCCGCAAGAAGGACCAGCGCGCCGATCGCAAGGAGCATTTTCCGACGCCTGCTGCCGGCCGCTGAAAATGTGCTTTCCGATGCTGAAGGAGCATTTCCCACTGTAGAGACAGTGTCGACGGCAGATGCGCTGCTTGTTGTTGATGCGTTGCCTTCTGTATATGCGTTGATTGCTGTAGTTGCGTTGATTGCTGTAGTTGCGTTGTCGACGGAAACGGAAGTCGTGCCGATCTTCACGGACGTTGCGTCGCTCGGAGCGGAGATCGTCGGTTTGCTTAAGCGGTCGCGGAACCCGAAGTGGATGGCGCCGGTCGGGCAGGAGCCGATACATTGTCCGCACTGGATACACTCTCGGTCGCGAACTTTGCGGATGTCCATCGGACAGCTGCGCACGCAGGCGTCGCAGTTCGTGCAGAGCGTCGGGTCGACGCGAACGCCGAAGACCGAGACCGGGTTGAAGAACGAGTAGATCGCGCCGAGCGGGCACAGGAAACGGCAGAACGCGCGGAAGATGAACACGCCGGCGACACCGATCACGATCAGGAGGAAAACCTTCCACGTGAAGAGCGTGCCGGTCATCGTGCGCAGAAATTTGTTCTTGAACGTGAGCGGGATGCCCGCCTCAAATGTCCCTGCGGGGCAGATGTATTTGCAGAAGCCGGGCGCGAGTTTCCAAAGAGGGATCACGATGACGAAAAATCCGAGGACCACGTATTTTCCGTAGGAGAGAACGCGCGTCACGCGGCTCTTGCGGAGCTTCGGAACGGGGATCTTGTGGAGCAGTTCCTGAATCAGGCCGACCGGGCAGAGAAAGCCGCAGATGAACCGTCCGAGGAAGAGCCCGAGCAGAAGCAGCGTGCCGAGAATGTAGTAGGGAAAGCGGTAGCGCGAATTGACGAGGGCTGTCTGAAGGCTGCCGAGAGGGCACGCCGCGACGGCCCCGGGGCATGAATAGCAGTTCAGTCCCGGGGTGCACACGCCCTTGAGATCGCCTTTGTAGATCTTTCCTTCGGCAAATCCTTTGAAGTTGCAGTTGTACAGAACCGCCGCCATCAGCTGCGTGTAACGGCGGACGCGTTGCGAGCGCTTAGCCATGGTGAGTCTCCTGGTCATGCGGGGAACGGAGCGTGCCCCGGATCAACGGTCGGACAGTGCTTTGTCGATCAACTGACGGTAGTAGTCGTAAGAGTTGGAGCCGATCACCGTCTCCGCGATGATGCCGTTTTTGACGATCACCGTGTAGGGAATGTAATCGCAGGGATAGTACTCGGCAATCCGCGTTCCGTCCGCGCAGCCGATGATAGCCTTGTCATAGCCGTACTCCTTGACGAACTGCTTCACGTCGGAGTCCTCGTCGCCGGTGCTGATCAGGCGAACGGTGAGACCGGGAATCCCCTCCGCAGCAAGAAGCGCGAGGTCGGGCATCTCGCCGACACAGGGTCCGCACCAGGTGGCCCAGAAGTTGAGCAGCACGACTTCGTCATCATGTTCCGACATGCGGAATACGGTACCGTCGTACAGGGTGATGCTGAATTCCGGAGCGACGTCGCCGACGGAGAGTTCCTTCGCCTTGCCGTTGCCGGTGTCCGCGTTCGGGCGGTCCGGGAAGCGGTCCTGAGCAGGCGTAATCGAATCCTGCGGATTCGTGGGAATCGGGGTAGACTCGGTGCTGCCGCCCGGTGTCGTAACGGCTTCAGTGGGAGCAACGGTCGCCGCAGTCGTCGGTGTGGCCGTAGCTTTTTTGTCCGTGTTGTCGGTGTCATCGCCGCAGCCGGTGAGCAGTGTCGATGCGATCGCCAGAAGGGCGATCAACAGGAAAATGAGTGTTTTTCTTTTCATAAAAGTAATTCCTCCATAGTTTTTCCCGCACAGTATACCACGAAAGAGAAAAGCGGGAAAGAAGAAGTTCGGCGGAGGGCACATTTTCCGAAGAATTATTTCACAAAATAACAGTAGGCACGGAGCCGATGCTGTGGTATACTTTGTCACAATGAGCGGACCCGGGAAATTACGGCCCGGGCGGAGGCGCGGAAAGGTTGCTATGAAAGAGGAGATCAAGGCGCTGGCGGACCGTTTGATCCGCGAGCATCGGCTGGAAAAAGAAGAGTATGTTCGTCTGATCGATGAGCGCGACAGCGAGCTTGCGGAGTATCTCGCGGAGGCGGCGGTGGCCGTTCGCCGGGAGATCTACGGGAACAAGGTGTTCGTGCGCGGTCTGGTGGAGATCAGCAACATCTGCAAAAACGACTGTATCTACTGCGGGATCCGCAGGAGCAACCGCGCGTGCGAGAGATATCGCCTCACGGAGGAGGAGATCCTCGAGTGTGCCGATGAAGGGTACCGGCTCGGGCTGCACACGGTGGTGCTGCAGGGCGGCGAGGACATGCATTTTTCGGATGAGGTCATGTGCCGCATCATTCGGAAGATCAAGGAGGCGCACCCCGATTGCGCAGTGACGCTCTCTCTGGGAGAGCGGAGCCGCGAGAGTTACGCGAAACTTCGCGAGGCCGGCGCCGACCGGTATCTGCTGCGTCATGAGACGGCGGATCCGGAGCATTATCGCAAACTTCACCCGGCGGAGATGAGCTTCGACAACCGCATGCGGTGCCTGCGCGACCTCAAGGAACTGGGCTATCAGACCGGTTGCGGTTTCATGGTCGGTTCGCCGTACCAGACGTCCCGGGAGCTCGCAGAGGACATCTGTTTTATCGAGGATTTCCGGCCGGAAATGTGCGGCATCGGTCCGTTCATCCCGCATCATGAGACGCCGTTCGCGGAGGAGCCCGCGGGCAGTGTGGAGCTCACATGTTTTTTGTTGAGCGTGATCCGGCTCGTTCATCCGAGGGTGCTCCTGCCTGCGACGACGGCGCTGGGGACGATGCATCCTCAGGGCAGGGAACTCGGAATTCTCGCAGGGGCAAATGTCCTGATGCCGAACCTGAGTCCGGTCGGCGTGAGAAAGAAATATGAGCTCTATGACAACAAGATCTGCACCGGCGAAGAGTCGGCGCAGTGTATCCGCTGCCTCGCGACCCGCGTGGAGTCGATCGGCTATGAGATCGAAGTCGGGCGCGGGGATTTCCGTTAAGTATACGTACGCTTGTCACTTGACAGGCATGGTATAATAAAACAAATCTCTGACGGGGAAGAAGTGTCTGACCCAAAAGAAAGGAAAACCAAACAATGGCAAAGTACGATCCCAAATCCATGATCGCGGACGAGTTCATCAATGATGAAGAGATCCGCGAAACTCTGCAATACGCGGAGGAGCACAAGCATGATCTTCCGCTGATCGAAAGCATTCTTGAGAAAGCGCGCCCGAAGAAGAAGGGCAACGGCTGCACCTGCGCGGGACTTACCCACCGCGAGGCATCGGTCCTTCTTGCCTGCGACATTCCCGAGGTGATCGAAAAGATCTACAAGATCGCCGAGGAGATCAAGCTCGCATTTTACGGCAACCGTATCGTGATCTTTGCGCCGCTCTATCTCTCCAACTACTGTGTCAACAGTTGTGTCTACTGCCCGTATCACATCAAGAATAAGCATATCCCGAGAAAGAAGCTCACGCAGGAGGAAGTGCGTGAGGAAGTTATCGCGCTTCAGGATCTCGGACACAAGCGTCTTGCGATCGAGTCCGGCGAGGACCCGGTCAACAACCCGATCGAGTACATCCTCGAGTGCATCAAGACGATCTACAGCGTTCACCACAAGAACGGCGACATCCGCCGCGTGAACGTCAACATCGCCGCCACGACCGTGGAGAATTACCGCAAACTCAAGGAAGCCGGCATCGGCACGTACATCCTCTTCCAGGAGACGTATCACCGCGAGAGCTACGAGAGGCTTCATCCGGCAGGACCGAAGCACAACTACGCGTACCACACGGAGGCGATGGACCGCGCTATGGAGGGCGGAATCGACGATGTCGGTCTCGGCGTACTGTTCGGTCTTGAGCTTTACAAATATGAGTTCGCCGGCCTGATCATGCATGCGGAGCACCTTGAGGCCGTACACGGCGTCGGCCCGCACACCATCAGCGTGCCGCGTGTCAAGAAGGCGGACGACATCGATCCGGATGTGTTTGACAACGGTATCGACGACGAGACATTTGCCAAGATCACCGCTTGCATCCGCCTTGCGGTTCCTTATACCGGCATGATCATCTCGACAAGAGAGACGGAGCAGGTTCGTTCGAAGCTCCTCAAGCTCGGCGTTTCGCAGGTGAGCGGCGGCTCGAGAACTTCCGTCGGCGGCTACGCGGGTTACACGCCCGAGGAGCGTCCGCATGACACGGAGCAGTTCGACGTGTCCGACCAGCGTTCTCTCGACGAAGTCGTAAAATGGCTGATGGAGAGCGGTCATGTGCCGTCCTTCTGCACAGCCTGCTACCGCGAGGGACGTACCGGCGACCGTTTCATGGCGCTCTGCAAGAGCGGTCAGATCCTCAACTGCTGCCATCCGAACGCACTGATGACGCTCGCGGAGTATCTTGTCGATTATGCTTCGCCTGAGACGGCGGAGGTCGGCAATCGTCTGATCGACGCGGAACTTGCGAAGATCCCGAACGAGAAGGTCCGCGCGATCGCGACGCAGAACATCGCGGATATCCGCAATTCGAACCGCAGAGATTTCCGCTTCTAGTTGAAGGCGGAACCACTGAGATTTCCATTTCCGGTCGAAGACGGAACCACAGAAGTGTCCGCTTCCGGTCGAAAACGGAATCACAGAGATTTCCTTTTCCTGCCGAAGACGGAATCACAGAAGTGTCCGCTTCCAATCGAAAACGGAATCACAGAGATTTCCTTTTCCGGTCGAAGACGGAATCACAGAAGTGTCCGCTTCCGGTCGAAGACGGAACCACAGAAGTAACCGGGAGTTCCACCGCCTCGGCGGGCGGAGCTCCCGCTTTATACACGGAGGGATCATATGAGTTTACAGGAAACGGTCTCCGCGGAACGCGTTCATATCGCCTGGTTCGGCATGCGCAACGCCGGCAAATCCTCGCTCGTCAATGCCGTGACCGGACAGGATGTGAGCATTGTGTCCGATGTTCCGGGAACGACGACCGACCCGGTGCGCAAGGCGATGGAACTGCTGCCGCTCGGACCGGTTCTCATTTTGGATACACCCGGTCTGGACGACGAGGGCGCACTCGGCGAACTTCGCGTTGAGCGTACCAACCGGATCCTCGCGCAGACCGACATCGCCGTGATCGCGGTGGACGCCGGAAGCGGATTGTCCGCGCAGGACCGTGAGCTTGCGGCGCAGATCGCCGCGCGGCAAATCCCGTACGTGCTCGCGTACACGAAGGCAGACCTGATCGCGCCCGGGCAGCGGGCGGAGAGAGCTGCCGAAGCCGTTTCGCTCGTGCGGGCCGAACTGCCGGAGGGAGCGAGCGCGGAGGAGATCGAGGCGGCGGAACGCCGCGTCATTTTCACAAGCTCGGTGAACGGTGAGGGCATTCATGAGCTCAAGGAGCTGCTCGGATCATTTGCCCCGCAGGTGGCGAAAGAGAAGAGGATCCTCACGGATCTTGTGGCGCCGGGAAGCACGGTGGTGCTTGTCACGCCCATCGATTCGTCCGCACCCAAGGGAAGACTGATCCTGCCGCAGCAGCTGGTGCTTCGCGAGCTGCTTGACGCTCATTGCACCGCGTTCGTGTGCCAGCCGGAGGAACTCGCGCAGACACTCGGTTCGCTCCGCAATCCGCCGGCGCTGGTGGTCACGGACTCGCAGGCGTTCGGCAAAGTCAACCGCATCGTGCCGAAGGACGTGCCGCTCACCTCATTTTCCATTTTGTTCGCGAGATACAAGGGAAACCTCGCGCTGATGATCGAGGGTGCGAAGGCGATCGACGCGCTGAAACCCGGCGCGAAGGTGCTGATCGCAGAGGGCTGCACGCACCACAGACAGTGCGAGGATATCGGAACCGTCAAACTTCCGAACTGGTTGACCGACCGGCTCGGCTTCCGGCCGGACTTCGCGTTCACGTCCGGCGGCGATTATCCGGCGGATCTTGCAACGTACGATCTGGTCATTCACTGCGGCGGCTGCACGCTTCCCGAGCGGGAGATGCAGCGGCGGCTTGAGACCGCGGCAGCAGCGGGCGTACCTGTGGTCAACTACGGGATCGCGATCGCGCATCTGCACGGGATCCTGCAGAGAAGCCTTTCGGTGTTCGGCGATTGAGTGAGGAAAGCACCATGGCATCGTTGAAGCTTAAGTACGGAAATTTCCGCAACATCGTTGATGCCTGAGCGCGGAAAACTCTGCAACATTGTTGACGTCTAAGTACGGAAATCTTCACATATCGTTGGCGCTTAAGCGCGGAATTCTCACACACATCGTTGACGCCAAAGCGCGGAAATCCATGCACATCGTTGACGCTTTAGCACGGAAAGCTTTTACTATAATTTCACTTTTAGTGCCAGGTTGGTTTTGTTTTTCGGACATAACAATACCCCCAAGTAGGTTTTATATTTCTGTATCCTACTTGGGGGTATTGTTTCAGTTGGTGTGGTTCGTATTCATTTGCGGTGGCACAAAGGATTTCTTCCCGGTGCCACCGCAATTATCTCAATAAAAGGACGATTGATCGGCACGATCCCGGTAGTATTGCGGTGGAATTACAAGTTTCTTCCAGATACCACCGTAAACTCCTCAGTAAAAGGACAATTGATCGGCATGATCCCGGTAGTATTGCGGTGGAAATACAAGTTTTATACAGATACCACCGCAAGCTTCTCAACAAAGGGATCATTAATTGGCGCAATCCCC
>JBGUPV010000152.1:0-11429 GCA_045130455.1 Lachnospiraceae bacterium
AAACATGTGGAGCGGACCGATACTAATAGGTCGAGGGCTTGACCTTAACTTTCTTTGAAGCGGTATGGAACTGTCAGGGAGACCTGAGATTGGCCCGGTGGCTCAGTTGGTTAGAGCGCCGCCCTGTCACGGCGGAGGTCATGGGTTCGAGCCCCATTCGGGTCGCTTCGGTTCTTCTGTTATGTCGCAGGACATTTTCCGACAGAAGAATCCGTCCGGAACCTTCCGGTATAATTTAATAAGTGTAACCTCGTTCGGCATTTGCCGGCGATTGGTTTATATGGGGTCTTAGCTCAGCTGGGAGAGCATCTGCCTTACAAGCAGAGGGTCACAGGTTCGAGCCCTGTAGGCCCCATACGGATGGGTTCCCGAGTGGCCAAAGGGGGCAGACTGTAAATCTGTTAGCGACGCTTTCGAAGGTTCGAATCCTTCCCCATCCATTTAGCATCGCGGGGTAGAGCAGTCTGGAAGCTCGTCGGGCTCATAACCCGGAGGTCGTTGGTTCAAATCCAGCCCCCGCAATTTTCCGATTTATCGGAGCGAAAGTTCATATTTACCATGCCCAGATAGCTCAGTTGGTAGAGCAGCGGACTGAAAATCCGCGTGTCACTGGTTCGATTCCGGTTCTGGGCATTTTTTCGTATCTTGAGGTCTGAGATTTCAGTGCGAAAATGCGTGGAGCACTAGCTCAGTCGGTAGAGCACTTGACTTTTAATCAAGTTGTCGCGGGTTCGATTCCCGCGTGCTTCATTGATCTTAAGCCGTGACGGCAGGAGAAAGCACCCTTCGAGGGTGCTTTTTTAGTGTATAAAGCGCTGTTTTTAGGTCAAAAGAGTGCGCTTTGTTCTCTTATGGTGCTTATGGTGCATTAATCGTACAAAGTCGCTCCTAACGAATTATCTTCTCAATTGATAATGAATTCCCAGGAAGATTTCTGTATAGTTTCTCAAAATATACCGCAGGATGTCGTTAGCCTGAATGAAGCTGTTTCAATGTTATATACAGTACTGCCGTGCATAATTTTGGGGAAAGGTTAATCTTTTGAAAAGAACATTGGGGTTTGTTGGTATAGTGATAAAAATGAGTTATGTATTTATGCGCGAATTGTGTATACTTTGTGAAGGAAATGTGTTATATTTATTAGACAATACTCCACACGATCAAGAATAATTGCTGTTGAATGTGGAATGAGGGAGGAAAGAAAGATGAAGAAAAGGATGTTTCGCGCCATTTTCGGGCTGCTGCTCGCGTTGGTTCTGGTGTCAGCGATGAGTTTGTCAGCTTTTGCCGGCGATGGGGACGAGCCTTCTGATACGTCCGCGCCGGTGTCTTACGGCGATGGACAGGAGACAGTTGACACTTACACTCTTATTGAGGCAGATACGATTGCCTGGAGCACGGGGTGGTATGTTGCCTCGGACAGTGTGGCGATTACCGATCGCGTTACTGTCACCGGCAATGTAAATCTTATTCTTTGCGATAACGCAATCTTGACGGTATCGAAGGGGATTACTGTGGAAGGTAATAATTCCCTTACAATTTGGGGTCAGGCTGGTGATTCGGGAAAGCTTTTCGCCGGTACAAGCGGCACGGACGCCTCCTGCACCGGTACGTATGCCGGAATTGGCAGTGCTTCGAAACGTGCCGGCGTGATTACGATTAATGGTGGCATCATCAAAGCCAGAGGCGGCAATGATCGCGGTGCGGGCATCGGCGGAAACCAATCTCACAGTTGCACTGAGATTACAATAAACGGAGGTACGGTCACTGCTATCGGCGCTAAGTTCGCAGCTGGTATCGGTAACGGTCCGGACAATGACAATTCAGATGGTAAGATAACAATTAACGGCGGTACGATCATCGCCACAGGAGGTGAAAACGGCGCCGGCATCGGCGGCGGTACAAACGGCAAGTCCTGTGAGGTAGAGATTAATAACGGAGAGGTCACTGCCAACGGAGGGTCAAAAGGTGCCGGTATCGGTGGTGGTTCAGGCGGCACTTCTTGTCAAATAGTGATTAATAACGGCACGGTCACTGCCGCAGGAGGTTATGGCAGTGCGGGTGTTGGCGGCGGATACTTAGGAGACGCCGGAATTGTTACGATTAACAATGGTGTCGTAAATGCCAACGGTGCGTCGTTCGGAGCGGGAATCGGCGGCGGTGGCGTAAGCAAGAACGGTACAGTTACTATTTCCGGCGGCAAGATTAATGCAGCCAGCGAGAATTACGGTGCCGGAATCGGATCCGGAGGAGATGCAGGCAAATTCGGAGACATCACGATCACCGGCGGAACGATTACAGCCATTTGTAAGAACAGAGATGGTGCGGGTATCGGTACCGGCGGACGCGGAGCTTGCGGAACCATTACTATTTCCGGCGACGACACTGTGATTAAAGCTGTCGGAGGGGTTCATGCTTCGGGAATCGGTTCCGGTTTTCAACGGAAAAAGCAGGCTGATTTTTCGATCATCATTGAGGGTGGTTCGATCAATGCCACAGCCGGTGACTGCGGGGCGGGAATCGGATCTGGTGGATTTGAGATTGAACATCCGCAGAGCGATCGTATACCCGGATCATGTAGTATAACTATCAGTGGAGGTACAATCACAGCTGCCGGCGGCGGAGATAGTCCTTATCATTTCGGTGTTGGCGCCGGCATAGGGGCAGGCGGAAGCAGTTCCTGCAACGCGTTCACCATCACAGGCGGCACGGTTGTCGGTACGGGCGCCACCGGACTCCGTGTCGATAGTCCCAATGAGATTAACATCGGGGAGAAGATCTGTATTTTCTATGGCGATTCGGAGGCTTCTGCCGAGATGCATTCATCGGACGAGCTTAAGGCGGTCAATACGGATATTCAATACTACCGTTTTACGGATTTGCATACGCATAAGTTCGAATACTCTGTCAGCGGTGCGTCCATTACGGCGAAATGTGTTGGTAACAACGTGAAAAAATGTTCGATCAAAGAGGGCCTTACCATCACCTTGTCTGCTCCGGCAGCATCCGCTTTGATATATGATGGTACTGTCAAAAAAGCCAGCATGAATGCGGATTATGACAAAACAGCCTTCCCGGGCAATTATACGATCAAGTACTATCAAGGCAACACTGAGATTGCGGCCGAAGAAGTGAAGAATGCAGGAGATTACACTGCAAAGGTTACAGTTGGAAGTGGTGAGAATGCTGTTACAGCGTCAGTAGATTTCACAATTGCGCCGAAACCCGTGACGATCACGGCGAACAGCGGAAATGAAACCTATGACGGTACGGAAAAGACAGTAAGCGGCTTTGTCTGCAGTGTTGATGGGTTGAGCTTCACGGATGTGGAGGCCCTCGGCAACGGCACGAACGCGGGTACGTATGACGTAACCTTCACGGGTGTGACGTTGAACGAGACGAAGGACAGCACCGGAAACTATATCGTTACTGAGGTAGAAACCAGTAAACTGGTTATCAATCCGGCAACGGTAACGTTGACAGCGAACAGCGGGAATGAGACCTATGACGGTACGGAAAAGACAGTAAGCGGCTTTATCTGCAGTGTTGACGGCCTGGAGTTCTCCGGAGTGACTGCGGCTTGCAGCGGTACGAACGCGGGCACGTATGACGTAACTTTTACAGGCCTGGCACTGAACGAGACGAAGGACAGCACCGGAAACTATATCGTTACTGAGGGAGAAACCGGTAAACTGGTTATCAATCCGGCAATGGTAACGTTGACGGCGAACAGCGGGAACGAGACCTATGACGGTACGGAAAAGACGGTAAGCGGCTTTGTCTGCAGTGTTGATGGGTTGAGTTTCACGGATGTGGAGGCCCTCGGCAGCGGCACGAACGCAGGTACGTATGACATAACCTTCACAGGCGTAACATTGAACGAGACGAAGGACAGCACCGGAAACTATATCGTGACGGAGACAGTGGAAGGACAGCTGACCGTCGCTCCTGCGCCTGCACTCAATGCGGAAGACCTGACCGACGCGGAGAAGCCTTCTGCAAAGGAAGACTTGAGGGATAACGGAAGCAATCAGGAGCTGGTGAACGCGCCCGAGAATCTGCCGGAAGGTTACACGGGAGTTCAGTACAGTGTTGACGGGGGCAGCACATGGTCGGAAGAGGTTCCTTCCGGTGCTGTTGCGGGCGACTACATTGTGAAAGTAAAATATGTTGCCGACGGAAACCACACGGATTTCCTCGGCGAAGATATTTCGGTTCGGATAAAGGCTGTTTATTCAGTGACGTTCAACAGCAACGGAGGCACTGAGGTTCAGCCGCAGAGTGTTGATGAAGGGGATAAAGCAACTAAGCCCGAGGATCCGGAACGAAATGGTTACAAGCTTGATGGCTGGTATCTTGATTCGATGCTTACGGAAGTTTATGACTTCAGTACTCCTGTTACGGCGGATATTACTGTCTTTGCAAAATGGACGTCCATCGGATACAGTGTGATCAGTGTTACCGGTCTTTCCGGAGATAATAACAATGAATGGTTAAAAGATTCAAACACGAACGTTGAGATTACCGTAAAGCCTCTGGAGGGTGAGGACCACAGCTTCTCAATCTTTGCCGGTGTAGAGATTGACGGGGAAGCCATTACTCTTAATAAGGATTATGAAGCCCGTGAGGGAAGTACGATCGTGTCAATCTCGGCTGCTGCTCTTCAGGTTCTCGAGAATGGCGAACATACCATTACGGTGAAATTTGAAAACGGCGAGGCGGAGGTGCGGATGATCGTCAAGGCAGTACAACCTGTCGATGTCGATGAACCGGTACCGCAGTCGCCCAAAACAGGAGACGGCAGCACAAATCTTTGGATCTCAATCTTTGTACTGGGGATCATAAGTTTGGGCGGTGTGCTTGTGGTCGGGAAAAAACGTCGTGAGGCAATGCGCTGACCAAACAAAGATCGGCGGTGAGCGGGATGAGAAGAGTTGTCTCGCTGTCGCAAAAACGTACAGAGCATTCTGAAGAAAATGAAAAAACGCGGTTTTGGAAAGACTCCAAAATCGCGTTTTTGCATTGAAAGCGTTTTGTCTGAGATATCTTCGAAGGTTGCTTTTTTTGTACATTTTATTTACTTTTTATGCGGGATGGGTTACAATCTTCTTATAATTTCGCGCGAGCGAAGGATATAATCGGGAGGAATGATAGTATGGGTCTTTTTGACAAGAAATTCTGTGACATTTGCGGCCAGAAGATCAGTTTTCTGGGAAACCACAAGCTTGAGGACGGCAATATGTGCTCGGCCTGCAACAAGAAGATGTCTCCGTATTTCAGCGGCCGCCGCAAGACGACGATCGCGGACATGAAGGAGCATCTCGCGGAGCGCGAGGCCAACATCGCGAAGGTTGCCGCATTTAACGTGAACGACATCTACGGCGAAGGCAAGAAGGTGTACATCGACCGCGCGAAGGGCAACTTTATGGTGACGAGCTGCAATCCGGGCAATTTCGAGAAGGAAAATCCGGATGTCATCCCGCTTTCCGATGTAAAATACTGCAATATCGAGGTGAAGGAGCGCAAGGAGGAGGAGAAGTACCGCGATAACGACGGCACCATGAAGTCCTTCAATCCTCCGAGATACCGTTTCTTCTACACATTCCATGTTACGATCGGCGTGAACAGCCGCTGGTTCGACGAGATCGGCTTCGATCTCAACCAGGGTCGTATTGAGGGGTATCCTTCCGTTCAGTATCATCAGTATGAGACGATGGGCAATGAGTTGAAGGCCGCGCTCACCGGTCAGGCTGTGGCAGCGACCGCCAACCCGATGAATCCGTACGCAAATGCTGCGAACCAGCAGTACGCGAATCCGCAGGGTGTTCCTTACGGTGTTAATCCGCAGACGCAGTATGCGCCAAACGGCCAGTATGTGAACCAGCAGGCGCAGGTTCCCTACGGCGTTAATCCGAACGCGCAGTACGCACAGAATGCGCAGTACGCGCCGAACGGCCAGTACGTGAATCCGCAGGGCCAGGTTCCTTACGGCGTCGATCCGAACGCGCAGTACGCACAGAATGCACAGTATGCGCCGAACGGCCAGTACGTGAATCCGCAGGGCCAGGTTCCTTACGGTGTTGATCCGAACGCGCAGTACGCACAGAATGCGCAGTATGCGCAGAACAGCCAGTACGTAAATCCGCAGGGCCAGGTTCCTTACGGTGTCGATCCGAATGCGCAGTATGCACAGAACACGCAGTATGCGCAGAACGGTCAGTATGCGAACCCGCAGGGCCAGGTTCCTTACGGCGCAGTTGATCCGAACGCACAGTACGCACAGAACGCGCAGTATACGAATCCGCAGGCGGTACAGCCTCAGGCTCCCGTTCAGGGCCAGGCGCAGAGTTCTGCACCCTGGAAGTGCCCGTTCTGCGGAAACCTCAATCTCGCGGCGTTCTGCGGCAATTGCGGCGCCCAGAGACCGGCAGGCAACTGATCTTTTTGAAAATGAGTGACCGAAGCGGGGCAGATGCTTTTCTGCCTCGCTTTTTTGTGCGGGACCGGCTTTTTTTTCGAAGGCTTTTGTGCGGGACCGGCTTTTTTTTCGAAGGCTTTTGTGTGGAGCCGGCTTATTTTCCGATCGATCTTTGTGTGGAAGCGGCATATTTTACGATAGTTTTTGCGCGGGAGATGGCCTCTGAAATGTGTCGCAGATGTGTTGATTTTGACAAAAAACTTGCTTTTTCGGGCCTTTCAGACTATAATTCAGTAATACGATCGGACGTGTGCCGGCGCAGATCGGGGGATCGTGCGCAAGCGTCCGCAACTCATTTATTATGATGGAAAGCAGCGTGTTTCGTGCGCTGTATACGGAGGAAATATGACGTTTAAGAAAGAACGTGCCGGTATTGCAGCGATGTTGTTGCTGTCGCAGCTGGTACAGATGGTTTTTGTCATCAATGTGGCGATCGTGAAGAATATTCCGCTCAAGAAAGGCCTGCTGACGTTCGGTGCGCTGGAGATCGGATTCGTCTTCGCACTGGTGGTCGCGTCCTTTATCGGGTATTACTGGATTCCAATCAAAAAGCATCGCGATATTTACGCGATCGTTTTCTTCTCGCTCGGCGCCGTGTCCTGGCTGATCACGCTGTTCAGACTGTGGAAGATCGGTGCGCTTGCCGCAACCGAGGCGGTCTTCGTGCTTCTGATGTGCGTTCTCCTCGGTATCTGCTGCGCTTCCCATGTTTTCCTTGCCCCTCGAAAGGAAAAGGGCCGTTGGCTCTCGTTCCGGCTCGCGGAGTCGGTGGCGACGATCGTCATGCTCGCTGCCGCATTTTTCGCGCTGAACCACTATCACAATGAGCTTCTGTCGCCGTTGTCCGGCTTCTTTATGTTCATTCTCTGCGCAGTGTGTCTGCTCAGTTTTCTCTGGCTTCCCGAGGAGATCAATCTCGGTCTCACGATCGCGGTCATCCTCGGCCAGGCAATCTCCTATGTCGTGTGTTTTGCGAAGATCTGCAAGAGTCCCGATCTGCTGAGCCTGACGGGCGTGCTCTTCCAGAACCGCACGCGCACGCAGATCCTCTCGGCACTCGCGATGTCGCTGCTGGCATTTCTCGCGGTCGCGATGCTGTTGCACTATTTTAAGAATCTTCAGATCATCGGCAAATACGCGTCCATCGCGGCAACGTTCCTCGTTGTGTGCGGATTCCTCATCCTCAGCGGCATCAAGGCTTCCGCGGAAAATGCCCTCGATGTTGATGTCAACGAGACAATGCTTCACGCTGAATACAGCCTTTATGTAATGAAGGATGACGCGGCGCAGTCGCTGGAGGACGTGAAGAGTTACCGCATCGGATATGCGACCGAGGACAGCGAGTCGGCCATGCGCGAGGCGGTTGCCAAGATTCAGGATCTCGCCGGAGGCGGGCTTGATCTTGTGCGTTATGACTATCTCGGAACGGTGGCGGATGCGCTGTACGCCGGGGAGATTCAGGCGGTGCTGATCGACACGACCAATGCCGATATGATCGACATGGGATTCTCCGCGTTGGGACTTTCCCGCGTGTTCACGTCAGATACGAGAGCAATCCTCTCGATGCTCGTTGACTATGTTGACGAGGGCGAGATTCCCAATCCGGACATCACGGATCCTGAAATAGATCCCGGATATGATCCTTTTGCCGATCCTTCCATCTGGGGCGACCCCGAAGATCCGACGCCTACGCCGATCGGCTGGAAGGAAGGCGATCCGACGCCTACGCCGGATCCGAGCGCACCTACGCCGACCAAAAAGCCCACAAAGGTACCCGGAACGCCTACTCCGAAGCCTACGGTGATGCCGTATAAGGAGCATTCGAGTTCCTCCGACCTTGATGTGGCCAACAAGCCGTTCCTTGTATATATCAGCGGTATCGACCGTTACGGTGCGATCACTGTGAGAAGCCGAAGCGACGTTAACCTTCTCGCGGCAGTCAACCCGAACACGCACGAGATCATGATCGTCACGACACCTCGAGACGCGTATGTACACATTCCCGGAAAGACCTCGAGCATGCGCGATAAACTGACGCACGCCGGTAATTACGGACCGTCCTACTCGATCGCAACGCTCGAGAATCTCTACGGAGTCAAGGTGGACTTCTATGTACGAGTGAACTTCTCGAGTGTCGAGAAGATCGTCAATCTCCTCGGAGGTGTAGATGTCAATTCGCATTATACATTTACCGATGTTCGCGGGCTCTACACGTTCCAGAAGGGTGTGAACCATCTGAATGGTGCGCAGGCGCTTGTCTTTGCAAGAGAGCGTAAGAACATCCCCACCGGTGATGTGGCGCGAGGCGTTCATCACACCGAGCTTTTGCGCGCGGTCATCAACAAGATGACGAGCACCACCGTGCTGAACAAATACCAGTCGCTGCTGAATTCGCTGACGAACAACCTGCAGACCGACATTTCGCTCTCGCAGATCGCGTCGCTTGTGTCGAAGCAGCTCGGCGACGGTGCTTCGTGGAAGGTTTCCTCGTATGCGACGTCCGGTACCGGAAGCATGCAGTACTGCGCAAGCTACCGCTCGACCAAGCTCTGGGTATCGCTTCTGCACAGCAGTTCCGTCAAGGAAGCAGCATCGCTTCTGAACAAGACGCTGGGCCGATGATCGTACGAAAGGGCCCCGGAGGTCTGTTGGAGCGGCTGACAAAGCGCCGTTTTGACGGAAAATGTTACACTTTTTACGAAAAGTGTATAAAATCTTTATACAACAACGATCGACAACGAAAAATGAAGTAGCAAGGCACAGGTCGCGGTGTTATAATGCAGACAGAAGAACACAGAAACAACCAAAACGCGACGACATTTCACCTTTGTTATTAACACTTTCCGGAGACGACCGGAAGCCTAACGGCTTCCGGTCGTTTCTGTTGCGGGAAACCCTCACGGGATTGAAAAAAAACGCCTTTTGTGCTATGCTACGCATAAGCGCCGGGGTGGCGTGAATCGGAGAATCCGGAGGAGAAGAGTATGTTGGAAAGTTTGAAACCGAACAGTGTTTGGAAGTTTTTTGAGGAGATCTGTGCGATCCCTCACGGGTCGGGGAACACCGATGCGATCCGTGCGTATCTGCAGGATTTTGCGAAGACGAGAGGTCTTTCGTGCATCACGGAACCCTGCGGCAATGTGATCATCAAAAAGCCTGCGACCGCAGGCTGTGAGGCTGCGCCGGCCGTTGTCCTTCAGGGGCATATGGACATGGTCGCGGTGAAGGAGCCCGGCTGCGAAAAGGATATGGCGAAGGACGGTCTGACGCTCGTGCTGTCCGAGGACGGACAGTTTGTGAGCGCCGAGGGAACGTCGCTCGGCGGCGATGACGGAATTGCGATCGCCTACGGGCTGGCGGTCCTGGACGCGGATGATATCGCACATCCGGCGATCGAGCTGGTCGCTACGGTCGACGAGGAGACCGGCATGGACGGCGCGCGAGAGCTCGTGCCTGACGATATTGCGGGCCGGCGTTGGCTTAATCTCGATTCGGAGGATGAGGGAATCCTTCTGGTGGGCTGCGCGGGCGGACTGACGCAGAAGTCGTCGTTCCCGATCGTGCGGGAAACGGTTTCCGGCGAACTGTTGAAGATTTCCGTGACCGGCTGCAAGGGCGGCCATTCCGGAACGGAGATCGACAAGAACCGCCTCAACGCGACACTCGTGCTTGCTGCGCTTCTCGATGCGATGAACTGCGGCAAGATGCTTCAGCCGCTCTGGATCGAGGGCGGTGAGAAGGACAACGCGATCCCGACGACCGCTTCCATGGTTATCTGTGTCAATGAGTATGAGCGTCTCGCGGTGTGCAGGGCATTTGACCTGGCGGAGAGAAAGCTCCTCGATGCGTACCGTGCGCAGGAGCCCGGTCTTACGTTCCTTTTGGAGGAGACGACGGAGGGACGCGAGTTTACGATTCAGGAGGGAAGTTACCGCGTCATGAACGCGGCTTCCGTGGAAAATGTTCTGAATTTCCTTCTTCTCGTACCGTTCGGCGTCAGCGCGATGAGCGTGGAGCCGGCGGGACTTGTGGAGACGTCGGACAATGTCGGTATTGTCCGCACGATCGGCGAGACCGTGGTTGTCGACAGCTCCGTTCGGAGTATGGTCGAAGTGAAGAAGCAGCAGCTCGGCGATCGGATCGCGCGCCTGACGGCACTGTGCGGCGGTATCGCGGAGCGCCACAGCGAATATCCCGGCTGGAGATACCGCGAGTATTCGCCGCTGCGTGACGCCTGGGTTGCGACATACCGCGAGCAGTACGGCGCGGAGCCGAGCGTTCAGACGATCCACGCAGGCCTGGAGTGCGGCCTGATCCTCGAGCACATGCCCGAGACGGACGCGATCAGTTTCGGCCCGAACATTTTCGACATCCACACGACCGCGGAGCGAATGGAAGTTGCTTCCGTGGAGCGCACGTGGGATCTGCTCGTGCGGTTGCTCGCGCGTCTTGGAAGAGGTTAACATACGGCAGTTCTGAGGTCGCTGAGACAGTTAACAAATGAGACAACAGGGAAAGGAGGTCACCGAATGTGGTGACCTCCTTTTGTTTCGGAAGGTGGACTTGTATATGAATGAGTTTCTTATCGTGCGGCTGCAAAGCCTTTCTCAAGATCGGCGATGATATCGTCGATGTGCTCGGTACCGATGGAGAGACGGATCGTGTTCTCGTGGATGTCTGCTGCCTCGAGCTCTTCCTTGGAAAGCTGGGAGTGCGTCGTCGTTGCCGGATGGATGACGAGCGACTTAACGTCTGCGACGTTCGCGAGCAGAGAGAAGATCTCAAGAGCGTCGATGAACTTGTGAGCCTCCTTCTGACCGCCCTTGATGTCGAACGTGAAGATGGAAGCGCCGCCGTTCGAAAAATACTTCTTGTACAGCGCATTTTGCGGGTGGGAAGGAAGGGAAGGATGATTGATCTTCTCAACCTGCGGATGAGCAGCGAGGAACTC
>JBGUPV010000153.1:0-7533 GCA_045130455.1 Lachnospiraceae bacterium
CTTCGCGCGGTCCGGGATCTGATGAACGAAACCGAGGATATCCTGGTTGGAATCGCGGAAGCCCATGCCGCGGCCGATGCCGGACTCGAAGTACGACGCGGAGCGGGACAGGTTGAAGGTAACCATGCACTGATACTGGTTCCAGATGTTGACCATGCGGTCAACCTTGTCATTGGGCGTAGCGACGTTCAGAATGCCGAGGAGCTTGTCCCAGGCGGCGCGGAGTTCCGCCATGCCTGCGGCAACCTTTTCCGGAGTGTTGTACTTCTCCATCATGGCAAGAGCCTTGGTCTTGTTGATGGTCTTGCCGTCAGCCTCAAACTTCTGATCCGCCGGCATCTCAACATAGCCGAGAATGAAGACGAGCGTCTTCGACTCGTCGGGAGCGAGGGTGATCTTCTTGTAGTGGGAAGCGATCGGTGCCCAGCCGTCGGCAAATGAGTTGGTCGCCTCTCCGGCAAGCACGGCCTGCGGATCGCCGAACCCGTTGTAAAGTCCGATGAAGGAATCGCGGTCGGTGTCGTAGCCGTCGATGTCGGTATTGACCGTGTAGAACGCGAAATGATCGCGGCGGTCACGGTACTCGGTCTTGTGGTAGATCGTGGAGCCTACAACCTCAACACGTCCGGTGGAGAAGTTGCGCTGGAAGTTGTTGCTGTCGTCCTGAGCATCCCAGAGGCACCACTCAGCGAAGGAGAAGAGACTGAAGGTCTTGGCAGCATTGCTCTCGTTGGTCAGAACAACCTGCTGAACTTCTCCGTCGTAATTCTGCGGCACGAAGAAGGTAACCTCGGCCTTGAGGCCGTTCTTCTTGCCGGTGATGATCGTGTAGCCCATACCGTGACGGCACTCGTAGCTGTCCAACTCGGTCTTCACCGGAGACCAGCCCGGGTTCCATACGGTATTGTCATCCTTAATGTAGAAATAGCGTCCGCCCATGTCGATCGGTACATTGTTGTAGCGATAACGGGTGATGCGGCGCAAACGGGCATCCTTATAGAAAGAATAGCCGCCGGCGGTATTCGAGATCAGGGAGAAGAAACCCTCCATACCGAGATAGTTGATCCACGGATACGGCGTCCGCGGAGTCGTGATGACGTATTCTCTGCGCGCGTCATCAAAATAACCGAATTTCATGTCCAGTCCTCCTGACGTAAGTGTTGCGCCAAGCGCGTAAAGGCTTTGGAAAGCCTGCCTGTTTATTATATCGTACTTAAAATGAGTTGTCACGCACAATCTGTCGTCGGGACAGCAAGATTCCGAAGAGGCCGTTTTTGACTGAAAAATGCCGAAAAGTGCCGAAAAGAGGCAAAAACTGTGAAAAAATTAGTCGTGTTTTTTGTCATTTCTTTTCCAAACGGCGAAAAAACACGAAAAACCGAAAATTTAGTGACTTCGTCACTTTTAATCTCAAATCTTTGTGTTATACTTCAGACATCAAATAAAGCTGATTCATTACTTCTCAGAAGTAATTTCTCCCCCACACAAGCTGCGTTTCATAATTTCGGTTATGAAACGCAGTTACACTTTTCAGGGGATTTTTTTATTTTTCGAAGAAATCCGGAAAATGATCCGCGGACGCAAAAACAGCACGGGCCGGTCCTGAGCCGGTTCCGTGCTGTTGTTTTCTTATGAGATACGGCGCTGATCAGTCGTTGGCGATCTGTTCCAGTTTCGCCGGGGAGTTTAAGGTGATACGGCTTCGCGAGAGCGTCACCAGCCCGTCCTTCTCCCACTGCTTGAGCATGCGGGAGATCACCTCGCGCGAGGAGGCGATACTGTTCGCCACGCGCTGGTGCGTCGTCGTGATGGTGGTCGTGCCCTGCAGACGGTACTCAAACAGCAGTTGCATCGCGAGGCGCTGCTCCAGACTGCGGAAGAGGAATACTTGCATGTTCACGAGAATGTTGTTGAACACGCCGAGGAGCGAGGCGTAGATTGAGTTGGCGATCCGGAGGTCCGAGTTCATCATGGCTTCGTAGTCCGCGAGATGAACGACGAACGCGCGAACTTCAACCTCGGCTTCGAACTCGTAGTTGTTGAAGATGTTCGGCGTCGGGTTGCCGCCGATGTAGACGATCTCATTTTTCCGCGTCACGTTCAGCGTAACCTGATGCGCGGTGGCGGACACCAGCGAAATACGTGCACGGCCTTCCGTGATGACGATCATGCCGATGCCGGAACGGCCGAGATCGGAGATCCTGTCGCCTGCGCGCCATTCGCGGACGGCAACGTGGGAGCGAAGCTGGTTTGCAATCGGGTCGGTTATGAAGTCGCGGAACGGGAGCAGCGATAAAAATGTCTGGAATTCCTTGTCAGAGAGCATATGTGCCTCCTTTTATCTGATTGAGTACAATATAATACATCAAAACATCAAAAAACGCGCTTTCGGTATGAGATATACCATCACCAAAGTAGCATATTTGACGTGTCATTTCAACACCTAATGATTGTTTCATCACATTTTTTCTGTTATAATGGTCGCACATGACTGTCGAAGGGAGAATACGGAATGACAATCGGTATTGTGATCGCGATCGAGAGAGAGCTTCAGGCGTTTCTCGCCAACGGACGGGAGGTGCGCACGCAGCAGATCGGAACCCGGAGCGTTTACGTTTCGGAGATCGACGGAAAGACGGTGTACGCTGTGCTCTCGGGTTACGGGGAGATTGATGCGGCGGCAGCCACGCAGCTGCTGATCACGGGCTGCGGCTGTGATGTGATCCTGAATTTCGGCGTCACGGGCGCGCTCCGCAGAGAGTTCGAGGTTTCGGACCTCTTCGTTGTGTCTGCGGCGATCAACTATGATTTTGACACCTCGGCGATCGATCCGGTGAAACCGCACCAGTACTCGGAGTTCCCGGATGAGAAGATCCCGCTGGATGCGGAGCTTCTGGCGCTGGCCAGGAAGATCCGGCCGGACCTGCTGGAGGCGGTGGTCGCCAGCGGCGAGCGTTTCATCGAGAAGAAGGAGGAGAAGATCACGCTTCGGGATCTCGGCTGTGACATCTGCGACATGGAGATCGCGGCGATCGCGAGGACGGCGTTCCTCTCGGGCGCGCGGGTACTCTCCGTCAAATGCATCAGCGACACCTTCGACGGCGGCTTTAACGACTTTATCGCGAACGTGACGGCGAGTGCGGAAAAAGCATTTTCCATTCTTCTGGAGATCCTGCATCGCATTGACGAGATATCCGAAATGTGATAGACTTTGAACGTATACGGCAAAACGCCGTTCGGAGGGAAAGATGGGATATCTCATGGTGGTGCTGGTGGCGATCGGTCTTTCGATGGACTCGCTTGCCATGTCGGCACAGAAGAGCATGATCCGGGAGTACCGCGGCCGGAAGATCGCGATGTCCTGCGCGTTCTGGTTCGGCCTGACGCAGACGTCGATGGTCCTCTTCGGGTTGATGCTGGGGACGCTTGTCTCCAAGATCTATGACTTGAATTCGTATATCTGGGTGCCCTGCGCGGCGCTCGGGCTCGCGGGAGCCTACATGATCTTCGAGTCTTTCACGTCGCGGATCCCGCCGGATTCGGACGGGCTTGACGCGGGTGCGATGATCATCCCCGCCATCGCGACGAGCTGTGACGCTCTGCTGGTCGGACTTCTCTTTTCAAGGTCGACCTTCGCGGCGGTGTGGGACAACGCGGTGCTTACGATCTACGGACTTCTCGTGATCTTTCTGGTGACCTCGCTCATGTCGGTCATCGGCGTGTGGATCGGTCGCAGAAAGGGAACCCGTTTTAACGGTATTCTCCAGCTTGTGGGCGGTTGCGTTCTCATCCTTGTCGGAGTTGAAAAGCTTCTGGAAGGCATGGGCGTGATCGGCTGGGTTTTATAAATCGGGAGTGAACGGTCGAAAGAAGCGGCCGGGCATCGAAAGGGTGTCCGGCTGTTTTGATACAAATTGAGGAAATTCCTGCCGCGCGAGCAGGGAAAACAGGAGGTTAATGTATATGGGACAGACATTGAAGGAAGCGTACCGGGATCTGTTTAAGATCGGTACGGCCGTGGAGAGCATCCACGATCAGTTCACCAACAATGAGATCGGCAATCCGGACAAGGAGGCGCTGATCGTGCGCGAGTTCTCGAGCATGACGTGCGCCAACGAGATGAAACCCGCGTACAATATGGGCTGGAACAGCCCCGACGCGCGAGAGGACTATCTGCCGTATGTGATCAACCCGAACGCAAAGAGAATGCTTGACTGGGTGAAGGCAAACGGCCTGAAAATGCGCGCCCACGTGATGGTATGGCACAGCCAGTGCCCGCAGGAGGCATTCTGCAAGGAGTACAAGCCGGTGTTTGAACCGGTGGATTCCGAGAAACTGAAGGATAATCCGCGTCTTCGGTTCTTTCAGAAGCTTGATCCGGTGTGCTTCGTCGACCGCGACACGATGCTCAAGCGAATGGAGAGCTACATCCATTCGATGCTGGATTATCTGTACAAAAACGGCTACGCGGAGCAGATTTATGCGTGGGACGTGGTAAATGAGGCGATCGAGCTGGCGGACAAGACCGAGACCGGTCTTCGCAACAGCTACTGGTACCGGGTCATCGGCGATGATTTCATCTACTGGGCGTTCCGCTACGCGAATGAGGCGGTTGCGGAGTGCATCGAAAAATACGCCTCCCTCTACGGCATCGATCCCGCTGATGCGGAGGCCGTGAAGCGCATCAAGCCCGTGCTTGTGTACAACGATTACAACGAGTTCCAGCCCGACAAGAAGAAAGCGATCATCGACAACCTTTACCGCGAGGGCCACGGCCACGGCAGCGTGGTGGGCGAGGGCCTTCTGGGCGGCATCGGCATGCAGGGCCACATCTCGGATAACAACGACATCGACGAGTATATCACCGCGCTTCGCGATTACGCGGCATTTGCCCCGGAGGTACACATCACTGAGCTCGACGTAAAATGCACCTGCTCCAACATAAACCGTGAGTACTATCAGGCGGTCTTCTACAAGGAGCTGTTTGAGCGTCTGATCGCGGAGAGAAAGAACGGTGTGAACCTTACTTCCGTGACGCTTTGGGGCCTTACGGATGACAACTCCTGGATCCGCGGCGCGGACCCGCTGGTGTTCCGCAAGGATCTTTCGCCGAAGAAGTCCCACGACGCGCTCATTTTCGCGGTGACCGGCGGCGACCTCGGCGAGCCGGAGTATGTGGTAAGAGATTTTTCGAAGAGAGTCTTCGATTTCGAGACGCCGGAAGGAGCGGAGGCGAAGAAGCCCGAGGAGTTCGGCTTCAAGATGCGCGGCTTCGGCGAGTGCATATACAGCACCGACGAGGCTCACAGCGGCAAGACGTCCATCACCACGACGCCGCGCTTCGGCGAGTGGATGGGCATCACCTATGACATTTCCGACTTTATCGGGCAGACGATCCAGATCAATGCCTGGGTGAAGAGCGCCGCGAAGGAGATCACCGTAAGCCTTGACCGGGAGTTCCACGCACCGGTACTCGCGTCTGTGGAAGGCGGTGAGGATTGGAAACTTCTTCAGCTTTCGTACAAAGTGCCTACGGACCAGTATTCCGTCCGCCTGTTCTTCGGTACGAAGGAAGAGCAGCAGGGACCTTGCAGCCCGCTGTTCCTCGATGACCTTACGATCGAGCTGATCGGCCAGGAGGAGAGCTTCGAGGAGGAGACCAACATCGCGGCGATCCGCGGCGCCGGCCACCTTCCGTTCATCTTCGTGACTGACAAGGAGTCCGTGGACGGCAAGAGCAAATCTCTCGGTGTAACCCGCCAGGAGAAGGACGCGACGATCTCGTTGGATGTGTCCGCGTACATCGGCAAGACCATCGATGTCACGATGTTCGTCAAGACGTCCGACAGCGTGATCCGTGTCGGCGTGGACGGTTCCGAGCCCGTGCTCTGCGCGGAGGTTCCTGCGAAGGACGGCGACTGGACCGAGATCCACACCACCGCAGTGCTTCCGGACGGCGCGCTTTCGGCGAAGTTGTATGTCGAGACCGATGGCCGCGCGGACTTCTTTGTGGACGATGTGTTTGTGAAGCTTGCGTAAAATGAGCTGAATGGATCAGGCCCGGAGCACCGCGGAGCGGACATTCCGGGCTTGTTTGCGTTCCGATATTTCTGCAGAACGTCTAAGGGTCTGACAACAGCAGTCCGCAAAACCTCATTTCAAACCTAACGTACTCTCTATGAACCATTCGGAGACGAGTGTGAACAGATTGATGTTGAAATCGGAACTTTTTTGCCAGGTGAAACAGATTCACGAAATGTTAAGGTTACAAGATTGTGGGAGTGGATGAGGGCAATTCCGAAGCGGCTTATTTTACTGAGGAACATGGATATTATGTTTATTATACAAAACGATACTTCAGTGAAATAGTTAGCACATAAGGAGGTGATAAAAAGTAATTCACTAATTAAACAATTACCACTTCACAACGTAATGAACGCTCTGTTTACTCATTAAGGAGGAATACTTTGAAAAGATTATTATCGTTTTTCACGTCAATCGTTCTAGTAGTATTGATGATTGGCGGTAAGTCAGCTGCTGCTGAACAGAAAAATGTTTGGAATGATACGATTAACTTTAAGAACCGCTCGAATTATCATGATGAACAATTAGTAGACAAAGAATTCTTTACACAGTTGATTGGCACTTCTAATGATTATCTGGTTCTTCCCTTGTATGATTTGCAGGAAAAAAACTCAGCATATGTCATACAGTATTATTCGGACAATAAACCGTTGAGCTATATCGTTATTAACACGAAGACCAATGTAACTGATGACTACTATATAACGTTCGGATGGGGCGATTTCGCAGATGTAATCGGAATGAGCGCAGTTGATGAAACCGACAAGGAAATCTGTGTTTGCTATTGCGGTGGGATTAATTTCTACATCTAAATCGGTGAAATTGTTTATTGGTTTAGTGGCAGTATGGAAGAATTGAAGGCGGATACGGTTGCCGGATTACGAGAAATGAGTGGTGGAAATTATTATAACTTCGGTGAGACATTAACCCAAACCGCAGTGTTTAACAAAGAAGTGGGATATGATTCATACTCTTATACCACGCAGTCTGTGCTGTTTACGAAACATACGATGAATTCAACAAGATATGTTTTCGGGCCAAGTAATCCGATTTATAGTCACTGTTCTCCAACTGCAGCATTGAATATGCTTCAATTCTTGTATACAATTAAAGGGAAGACGAGCATACCCATGAGTTCTTGGCAATCGGTGTTTATTGATTTGTATACGGCTATGGGAACAACAGACGATGGTACATATGATGTTGATGTTGCCCCTGCTTATCAGTCTGTTTTGAGGTCATATGGCTATAACAACGCTACTGCATCTTATCAGTATTCCGCATCCTGGAATCAGATTACTTTAGTGCTTGGTTCATGTGCAGTCCATCTGAGTCTGCATGATTCTGAAATATATGGAAATCACGGAGTACTTGGAGTTGGACATATTTCATTCTCACACTCAACGGGATGGGTGAGCAAGTATTATTCTATAGTGGATAGTGTGACGG
>JBGUPV010000154.1:0-2225 GCA_045130455.1 Lachnospiraceae bacterium
CGATCGTGATCGTCTGCTTCTCCCCGGGCTTCAATTCCGCGGTCTTCGCGAAACCGATCAGACTTCTTGCAGCCTTGCCCAGCAATCCCTGCGGAGCCTCGACATAGAGCTGCACGACCTCACGGCCGACGCTCCGTCCGGTGTTGGTCACCTCACAGCTGACCGTAATCCTGTCTGTTCCTACAACGGCTTTTCCTCCGCCGATCGCAAACTGCGTGTAGGACAGACCGTAGCCGAAAGGATATACCACATGAGCCTTCGCGCCCGGGATCGTCTCAAAATACCGGTATCCGACGTAGATGTCCTCGTCATACGGAGCATATCTGCCGCTCTCGTGGAATCTCGCCGTTGAAGGGTATGCGTCCAGGGAATCCGCGAAGGTATCGGGCATTTTCCCGCCGGGATAACCGATCCCGCACAGAAGTTCCGCTGCCGCGGCGCCGCCCTCCATACCGGGGGACCAGAGATAAAGCGCGGCATCAAGGTCCTTCTTGCGAAGGAACGAAAGATCCATCATTCCGCCGACGTTCAACAGCACGATCACCTTGGAAAATGCCTTGCGTGCGCTGTCGATCATCTTCTCTTCCGCGTCCGTCAGATAGAAGTCTCTTCTCGGGAACACCTTGGCGGACAGTTCGTTCATCGGAAGCACGAGATTCTCGTGCGAGCTCTCTCCGTCCTGTCCGATGATCCAGGGATTTACCTCGTCCTCGTAGAACGAGATTTCCGAGCGGTCCCATCCCTCGCCGCTGAAACGGCTGATCGAGACGATCGCGACGTCGGAAAATGCGGCTGCTTCCGCGAACAGTTTCTCTGGCACCGACGGCTCCTCGAGCATGCCGGGCGCGATATGCTCCGCGTAGCGGGCCTCCACCCAATCCCTGTAATAGTCACAAAGCGGCTCGAAGATCTCATGTCCGCCGACTTCTTTGAAGCCGTCGTAGATGTTCTTCGAGTACTCGCAGTACACGTCGCCGCTGCCGCCGCCTCCGCGAACATAGTCAAATGTTCCCTTTCCGATCAGCGCGATCTTCACGCCGTCCGCGAGCGGAAGGACATCGTCCTTATTTTCCAGCAGGACCATACCGCATTTGGCGGCGTACTTGGATAGCTCCTTATGCTTCCTGCTGCTCGTCACATACTCTCCGTTCTCGCCGACCGGAAGATTCGGACAATACCTCGCTCTTGCCCAACGATCCATACTTTTTCCTCCTTGTATTTCGCTATGCGCGCATCTCGATGATCGGCGCGCCTTTCTTTTTGATATAATCCCCGGTGATCGTAACGGTACCGATCGTATCGTCCTTCGGAATCTCATACATGATATCGAGCATGAACTCCTCGATGATGGAGCGCAGCGCTCTTGCACCTGTATCGCGTGACACCGCCTCCTCCGCGATCACGTCGAGAGCGGAATCGTCGAACTTCAACTGAACCTCGTCCATCGCCAGAAGCTTCTGGTACTGCTTCAGGATCGCGTTCTTCGGCTCGATGAGAATGCGCTTCATCGCCTCTTTGTCCAGCCCGCGGAGCGCAAATACCATCGGAAGCCGTCCGATGAACTCGGGGATCATCCCGTACTCGCGCAGGTCCTCCATCGTCGTCTTCGCCAGAAGGTCCGGATCGTTGTCGAAGGAATCCTTCAGGTTTGCGTTAAAGCCCATGGTGAACGACTTCGTGAGACGCGTCTTCACGATCTCGTCAAGACCCGGGAACGCACCGCCGCAGATGAAGAGGATGTTCTTCGTGTTCAGCGTGGTCTGCGGGACCATGGCACTCTTGCTCGACGCGCCGACCGGAACTTCCACATCTGCGCCTTCCAGCAGTTTCAGAAGGCCCTGCTGCACGCTCTCACCGCTGACATCGCGGCTCGTTGTATTTTTCTTCTTCGCGATCTTGTCGATCTCATCGATAAATACGATACCGTGCTCGGCCTTTTCCACATCATTGTCGGCGTTCTGCAGGAGCTTGGAGAGCACGCTCTCCACGTCGTCGCCGATGTAACCGGCCTCGGTCAGGGACGTCGCGTCCGTGATCGCCAGCGGCACGTTCAGAAGCTTCGCAAGGGTCTGTACCAGATACGTCTTTCCGCATCCGGTAGGTCCGATCATCAACATGTTGGATTTCTCGATCGTCACCTCGTCGCGGAACTGCTCCTCCGTCTGGCGGCGCACTCTCTTATAGTGGTTGTACACGGCCACGCTGATGACTTTCTTCGCGTGCTC
>JBGUPV010000155.1:0-95148 GCA_045130455.1 Lachnospiraceae bacterium
GCGGTCATGCCGATGCCGTAGCCGGCGTAGAACCAGCTGTGCACCGGGAACTCCGGGAACAACAGAGAGAGCATGCTCTCCGACGCCGAAACGCCCTGTCCGCGGCCCGCGAGGATCGTGTACAGCGACGGCAGTACCAAAACTCCCGACGCGAGACCTGCCGCGATCAGACACAGCGCAAACGGGATCCCCGCACGCAAAAACGACCGCATCGACCGCTCTTCGCTGGAAGCGTACCAGCGATAGATCCCGTAGATCGTGATCGCCAGAAAGCCCGGGAGCGCGAAGAAGAAACTGTTCAGGACCAAAAGAAACGAGCCGACGATCAGCAATCCCCGTTTGCCCCGCGCGAAGAACCGGTCCGTGCCGATCAGCGCCAGAAACAGAAACGGGAGGTAGCTCACGAACATGATCTGTTTGTGGGAATGAAAGAGGATCGTCGCGGAAAATGCGTACAGCACGGTGGTCACGCGGATCGACGCGTCACTCACGAAAACGCCGAGCCTGTCCCCGTACGTCTGCATGTGCTTCAGCCAGAAAAATGCGCCGAACACCGAGAGCAGGAGCATCACGATCGAAGAAACCTGGACGTACGTCGTCATCGATACGCCGGGCATCAGATAACTCACGAGAGTCACGGGGTTGAGAAAACCGTAGTAAGCGAAGTTGTAGGCATTTTGCCCGGCGCCGAGCTCAAGGGCAAACTGCGGCAGGAAATCGCCGGTCGCATACCATCGCTGCCGATAATAATCCGGCAGCACACTGTGCTGGCTGAGCCAGTCGACCGTCGACCCGTACCAGAACGTCGTGCCGCACAAAAAAAGGATTGCCGCGAGCAAAACCGCGGTAACTCCGAAGAGTACCGCGGCATCACGCCGGTCAATCCTGTGCAACGTCTCACGCATAGATTCTCCTGTATCCCCCACCCGGTCCGCAACCCGGACCGTTCATCGTTCATTTTCATTCACTGCTCGCTCTGCGCCGTGCCGCCGGGCATATGCTCCGCGACCTTCGCGATGATATCGTCGATCAGGCCGGGGTCGCACGGCGTCCACAGATGGTAGTAGGCAACCGGGTACACGCTGTCCGGCTTCTTCGTCAATCCGACAGTACAAGTCTCGAGTGCCACAACGCCGTCGCCCTGATCGGTCGTTATGAAACTGAAGGAGTTCCCGGAAAGATTTGCGGAACACACCGTCGTTGCGCCGACGCCCGCGTACCATAGGGTCGGAACCTTATCCAGGACGCACACGCCGTCCTGATAGATTGCGGACATGGTCTTCGCCGCATTGCGCGCAAGCGAAATGTCGAAGGAGCTCATCGACTTGCTGCATGCCGAGAGGAAAGTCTCGTAATTGTCGCAGCCCCCGATCATTCCGAGCTTCGTCACCGCGTACTCTGAAGGAAGCATCTCGTACACACTCGGCAGCGTTCCGACGATCTTGCGGATGGCGGAATTTTCCATCGAACTGAAGGACCCGAGGCCGAACAGATTTCCGAAACAGTCATCCACCCAGCCCTGCACAAGGCCGGGCGTACCGTTGATCGGCGTCGCGATCATGCACGCCAGCGCCGTCTTCTCCTGCAGCGCCTCGCTCTGTGCGAGCGCCTGCGCGAGGACAAGCCCGCCGAAGCTGTGGGTGACGAAAATGATCTCGTCATACCCCTTGTTCAGCAGATGATTTGCGAGGTCACGCCCGGTCTCGGCGCTCGAACGGCGCCAGTCGTAGGCATAGAACTCGATGGCATAGTCATTTTTATAATTCGTGACGAGCTTTCGATACATGTCTTTGAAAATGTCGAACGCTCCGAAGAAATTGTCATACGCGTAGATCCCGTCTCCCGAACGCGGGGACGAGAGGTCGGACAACCGCGAAAGCGCGGACAGCGAAAGATTCGAGGAGATCTCATCGAGCAGCGACTCCGACCAGATCTTTTCGCCGCTGCGGTTCTTCAGTTCCGAACCCATCATACCGGGAACGATGACGATCGCGTTGTTGCACACGCGGATCTCCGCGGTCAGCCGCTGCTTTGTGAGCGGATGCCACGCCATGACGATCGCGGTACCGGTGCCGGCTGCCGACATGCCGCCGTCCTCCGTGACGGCGATCACGCCGGGATCCGAGGACTCAAACGTAAAATCCTCCGCCTCGCTCATCATGCTCCAGGAGAAGCCGAACATTTCCGTAAAGGACGATTCAAAAGATTTCGAGACCGCTGTCTCGATCTCGGATTTTTCGACACGGAACTCACGGACCGGAGCCTCGTCGTAATTGCCGTAGCAGTTGCCGCGGACAAGGATCCACTCCGCGGTATCGATGTTCGTGCGGTCGACGAGCAACTGGCGATACTGCTTCGCGCAAACTCTCGTCAGATAGCTGCAAAGATACCGGCCGCTGCCGACGTTGACGATCTGCACGCTTCCGCCCGGCTGCGGGATGACACGCCACAGCCCGTACGGCGACACGGTTCCGTCCGCCTTGCGGCACACGACCGTCTCCCCGCCGGCTTCCCCGCACAGGTAAGCGTCCGCGGCGCCCACCGGCACGATCCGATAGCTGTTCCCGTCCGCGGGAACAAGCGTAAACCGCGTGCAGCCGCTCATGTCGCCGGGGCTTCCCGCCCGGATCTCGGGAGTGAGATTTTCCCCGTCGCACACAAGGCTTCCGCCGGTCTGCTGCCAGATGTAGTACGTTCCCTCACCGTCGCAGTAATAATCCGAATCCGATTCCGCATGTGCCGTCAGACAAAATGCGCGCAGCAAACACACCAGGACCGCCGCAAGCACGGCTGCCCGCAGGAAAATCCGTTCGCGTTTGTCGCAAAATGTCCTCATTCCGGCACCTCCTGCCGTAATTATACCGAATATCTTTCCCCGATGCAACACACGGTGCCTTCGGTCACGGCTGCTCCGAAACGATCACGATGCGCCCCTGCCCCGCAGGGTCCGAGTATTCCGCGCCGACTTTGCCGCCGAGGGACTCCGTAAAGAAGTCGATCAGCATCTGATTGTCCAGTTTCACGCAGTTCTGAAGCACGACAGCCCCGTCAAAGATCGTGTAACCGTCGCCGAAATCCAGCAGCATATAGTTATGCCCGGCAACGGAATATTTCTTCTGCGGATCGATCGGCTCCCCGCCGACCAGCACATTTTTCACACGGCGCTCGCCCGTGATCGAGCCGAACATGCCCTTCTCATCCGCTGCACAGGGGGAGTCAAGATACGTATGGATCTCATAGGTGAGTCCGGAAACCTGAAGGAAGCCGCCGTTCTCCGCCGGAACCGACTGCGCGCCCCATTCCAGCGCATCCAGGATCGTCTGGCCCGTCACTTCCACGACACACAGATAATTGCCGTACGGGTGAACGCCCAGAATACTCTTGCGGGTAATGTCCCCCGCCGGGATCGAAACCTTGATCGCGCCGCCGTTGCAGATCGCGATGTCGGCACCGGACTGTGCGCGGTACGCATCCGCGCAGAGATCGCCCAGATTGGTCTCGGCACGGCGCACCATACGGATCGGCTTTCCGTCGGCGTCAACCGCCACGGGATCGTAGATCGTCAGGTCCGCCGCCGTCGTCGCCACCGTCTCGTCCAGCTTTTCGTTGAGTTCCCCGAACGCCTCAGCCACCGCGCGGGTCATTTCATTGTCGATGCCCAGAAGTTCCGGCGCAGGCGTCTCATTTTCCCATTTGTAAAGACCGGTGGTGATCTCACCGTCCGCGGAGATCCTGCACCAGCCGATTCCTTCAAACTTTGTGCCGCAAGCGGCGCGAAGCACTTTCTTCCCGCTCTTGTTGAGCATGCTCAGGCAATCCGAGTCATGGCTGTGCCCGTCCAGAAGAACATCGATGCCATCGGTGTGCGAGAGCACGTCCGCATATGTCCAGGGAGAGCACTCCGCCTCATTTCCGAGATGTCCCAGAACCACGACGTAATCCGCGCCCTCCGCGCGGGCCGCGTCCGCTGCGGACTGAACCGCTCCGTAGACAGCCTCCCCGGTCGCGTCCTGCAGGAATCCGTAGACATACTCCCGGTTCTCATCCATGAAATACCGCGGTGTTGAGGTCGTGAGTGTCTGCGGTGTGGTCACGCCCACAAACGCCACCTTCTTCCCCGCCAGCTCACGGATCACGTACGCCGGGAACACCGGTTCGCCCTTGTAGTTGAAGTTGCAGCTGACATAGGAAAATGAGGCCTTCTTCGCAAGCGCGAGGAACTGCTCCATCCCGTAGTCAAACTCGTGGTTGCCCGGAATCGCCACGCTGTAGCCCATCTTGTTCATCAGCTCGGACGGCGCCTCGCCGCGCGTCATCGTTCCGAGCGGTCCGCCCTGAATGTTGTCGCCGTCATCCACAAGGATGACCTCGTCGCCCTGAGACTCCAGATACTTCCGGATCTCATAAAGGCCGGCGTAACCGAAGCCCGTGTCAACGCCGCAGTGGACATCGCTTGTGAACAGGATGACGATGTCCCCGTTCTTCTCCACAGCCTTCGTGATCTCCGGCGTTACCTCCGGTGTCACTTCGGGCGTCACTTCGGGCGTCACTTCCGGCGTTGCCGTCGGGGTTGCCTCGGGGGTTATTGTCGGCGTAGCCTCGGGCGTTACCGTATCCATGGGTGTCTCCGTCGGCGTTGCCTCAGGACTCAATTCCGTCGTCGGGGAAACCCCATTTTCCGATGCCGCGTTCCTGTCGTCGCCCGCTTTATTGCCGCAGGCGGTCAGCACCAGCATCAAAGTCAACAACACGCTCATAAAGAGCGACCGATGAATCCGCTTCACAAATTCATTCTCCTTTTGAAAAAAATGTCAGATCAGGACCGTCGCCTTAAACCGCGCGACGTCCTCGTCGGAAAGGCCGAGTTTGCCGAGGAAACCCTCCTCTTCATCCATCACGCTCCACGCGCCTTCCAGATAATTTCTGTCTGCGATAAATGCCCGGTACACGCTCTCCGCGACCTCATCCCCATGTTCTGCGCGAACACGCTCGCGAATGCCCTCGGCCTTCGGAATGCTCACCTCGTTGGTCTTCAGGTAATCCTCCATGATGACCGACCGGTCCACGCCCAGCAGCTCGAGGATCAGCGCCGTTGTCAGCCCGCAGCGGTCCTTCCCCTCCGTGCAATGCCACAGAACGGCACCCTCAGAATAGTCATGCCGCAGGATCGCCGTCAGCACCTTCGCAAAGGAATCCCAATGCTCCCGCATCATCCAGACGTACAGGGAGCCCATGTCCGGCGGACCTTTCCGCTCCGCCTTCTGTTCCGCTTCGCGCTCATGGCTGACTCCTGAACGGACGTTATCGAAGATCGGGATCGCCTGCGCCGCTCTTCCGCAGAGGACATCGGGTATCTCCTCCCGCTCCTTCTGCGTCCGCAGATCGATCACCTCGGAGATTCCGACAAGGTCCTGCTCCTCCGCCTTCTCCAGTTTCGCGGAGCGGACCAGGCATCCCGGCCTGATCGTCTTCCCGCCGGCGGTGCGGATGCCGCCCAGATCACGCATGTTTTGAATCATATCTCCCCCCGGTTTCCCTTAGTTTCTTGTACCGGACGCAAACTCGCCCATATCGATATCGATCACTTCCCGAAGCGGCTGGATGAGGGAATCCTCATACCGGACGGTCCACTGGACTTCCGGGTTTATTTTCCCGTCCCGGATCCCGTCAATATGATCGCCGGACTTGATCGGATTGGCTCTGTCGAACATGTACGAAAGCATGTTGTACGCGTGATTGACCACGGCGTTCGGGTCCACACCGTGAAAATGATACTGAAGGTCCGGCATAAACAGCGTGTTCATGCCGATGGTATCCACCATCATGTCCTCGGTCCCCTCGATCGTGAAAAACCGCACATTTACCGCGTAATACAGAAAACGCGACGTCTTCGGCACCGTGCAGTTCAGGATCGCGTCCCGCGTGTACATCTTCATGGAATTATCGAACACAAACGCCTTGCAACTCGGAAAAAGCTCCGCGAGCGCCTCGATGTAATCAACCAGCATCCCCGCCCGCTCACTGTATTCCAGGGCTCCCGCGAGCATGTCGTTCGCGATCACGTGGTATCGGCACGCGTCAAGGATCTCCCGTCCGTCTTTGCAGTCCCAGATCTGGCTGCGCCCGAATTCGTCCATGATGGGCTTTTCGATCTCGATGCAGTCCGTAAACATCAAAAGCGCCGGACCTTTTCCTTCCTTGAACTCCACCGTGTGATCCTTGGCGGCAAATCCCGCGCAGGTGTCGTACGCATAGCAATCAATATCTCCCAGATGCTTCCGCATCACTTCGATCGCGGTTTCTTTGTCCGGCATGGGACATTTTTCTTCCATCAGGAGGTGCATCACAAACACGGCTCCCTGCCGGAAATAATCATTTTCATTAAGATCCTGCTGCAACACTTCGTTTTCTTCCGACATGATCCGCCTCCTGTTATGAATGATAAATAAAATCTTCCTCTTCCTGTTTTCCTTTGCGGCAACGTTTCCGGTTCATGATAACGCAGATGATCAGGACAATATGAACAAGGATCATTCTGGTGATCTCGCCGTCGCTGTTTTTTGAAAGGTCCTCGAATTCCGTGGCAAATACCATGAACGCGAAAATGTTGAGCAGCACCGCCAGCGAGGCCGCTTCCGTAAATTTCCAGTACCGTGTGAACGTGTCCCATTCCATCGCCTGCATCAATCTCCGGATCACGATCACCATCTCGGCGATGAGTATTCCGAAAAATACTGTCTCGGCACAGAGGAAAGCGATCGCAAACGGTGCGACGATCAGATGGCCGAGTGCGTCCAACCCTTCGGTTTCCGGCCCCAGCTTCAGCCATCGATAATTCATAATGACACACTGCGGCAGGGTGATCAGTCCGACCACGCAGATGATCGACAGAAGAACCGTGATCCAGATCGAATTAACTTTAACGAATTGCTTCATAATGCCCCCTCCGAAGTATTTTCCGCGTCTTTGTTCCGCGGAAAATGCCGAGCCGTAACAATACCTTGGGAGAATTATACCATAGGATACCCTTTCTGTCACTCAGGATCGGAAAACCTTCATTGACGAAACCCCGCCGTTGGTATACAATGTAGGGCAGATTGCGGGACGCACGATTCCCGCAGAACAAAGGAGTACTGATTATGGAGAGAACATACATCCGCGACGTGGCCGCAAAGGCCGAGCAGGAAGTGCTGGTACGCGGTTTTACGGAAAATTTCCGCGACGGCAAATCCATGGCGTTTCTCGTCATCAAGGATATCACCGGCAAGGTACAGGTAACGATCGAAAAGGAGCTTCATCCGGAGTGGGCGGACACGCTTGCGCAGATCACGCAGGACACCGTGGTTTCCGTGACCGGTATCGTCAAGCTCAGCGAATTTGTCAAACTCAACGGCATTGAGATCCTACCCACGAGCATCACGATCGATTCCGTGGCAGCACCGATCCCGATTGCCAGAGAGTACATTCCCGCGACGAAGAAGAAGGCTGCCGTAGAGCGCTCATCCATCGACCAGCGCATCGACTACCGCTGGATCGACCTCCGCACGGACGCGAACCAGCTGATGTTCAAGGCTCAGACCGCTCTCGTCCGCGCGATGCGCGACTTCGTTCTCGACCGCGACTTCATCGAGGTTCACACCCCGAAGCTGATCGGCGCGGCTTCCGAGTCGGGCGCTGACGTCTTCCGTCTGGATTATTTTCCGAGTTATAATCTGCCGAACGCTTACCTTGCGCAGAGCCCGCAGTTCTACAAGCAGATGGCTATGGCCAGCGGCTTCGAGCGCTACTTCGAGGTAGGCCCGGTATTCCGTGCCGAGAAATCTTTCACCAGCAAGCATGCGACCGAGTTCACCTGCTTCGATATCGAGTTCAGCTACATCAACTCCTTCGAGGATGTGATGAAGTTCGAGGAAGAGCTTCTCACGTACGCGCTTGCCAAAGTGAAGGAACAGTACGGCGACAAGATCAAAGAGACATTTTCCACGGAGGAGTTCGACGCGGAGATCATCGTTCCGACGACTCCGTTCCCGCGTGTAAAACTCGCCGACCTCTACGACGCTCTTGAGAAAGAGTACGGCTACACCGTTCCCGATGAGGAAAAGGGCGACCTCACCACCGAGGCTGAGCACCTCAGCTACGACTGGGTGAAGAAGCACTACGGTCACGAGTTCCTCTTCATCACCGACTACAGCGCCGAGAAGCGCGCGTTCTACCACATGCGCGACGAGAAGGGCGTTCCGCAGGGCTACGACCTGATCTGGCGCGGCGTTGAGATCACGACCGGCGCACAGCGCGAGCATCGCTATGAAGTGCTCAAGAAGCAGGCGGACGAGAAGGGTCTCGGCAACGACGTTCAGTTCTACCTTGAGTTCTTCAAGTACGGCTGCCCGCCGCACGGCGGTTTCGGCGTCGGCGTCGACCGACTGACGATGCTTCTCCTCGGTCTTCCGATCAAGGAAGCGATGTTCCTCTTCCGCGGACCGTCGAGATTGACACCGTAACGGATCATTCAACTGAACAGCAGAACAAAACCAGGAAGGGTTTCAACGCCGGAGAATACTCAATTGAGTTTTCTCAAGACGCTGAAACCCTTCATTAACAACAACAATTTTATTCATCAGGTCCGAGCCTGCACCAACTGCCCTTACGCCAATAAGTACAGCAATATATATACCAAACATCATCTTTAAACGCATATACAGACCCGTCATATTCACAAAAATTCGTCTGTCCATCCTCCTTCGGAAGATCAAACAAGTCTCCTGTATATGTACACGTCCCCACTTGATACTCGGAAAAGTCTCCCTCAACTGCTTCCTTTATCTGCATAAGCGTCCCGTCAAGCATGACATAGTACGGTGGTATGCCCGGTAAAACAGTGGGTGTAACGGTAGGCATTCCGGTAGGTGTAACCGTCTGTTCCGTGTCTTTACTGCCGCACCCGCATAGTAAAACAGCAAGTACCAAGATTACAGAAAACAATAACGAAACCTTCCTTCTCTTCTCCCTCGTCATCATGTTCACCCCCTGTCTGTCATACCGCTTGGTCACACTCCATTTGCTTTCAACTATTATATCATAAAAAAGTCTCTGTCGCCAAATTGTTTCTGCTTAACTCTGTTTATCAACTGAATTTCCCGTTTTTTGTCACGCGATCTGCCACTCACCTAAGGTATTTCAACACGCTCAACAATGCAGTTCAAAACACTTTCCCTCTGTGCCATTCAACAGATAGGATTCCCCTTGACACCGTTTGGTATAAACCGCATAATACTATTATTCTGAGCAAGCCATCAGACTCTTTATGTCTCATATCTTATAAAGGGAGCATCGCTGACCATGAACATCAAAAAGACTTTGGAAAATAACACCCTGACCATCGCGCCGGAGGGGCGCCTCGACACCATCACCTCGCCGCAGCTTGAGAGCGAGCTCCGCGACGGGACGGAAGGGATCACAGAGTTGATCTTCGACCTCGCGGATCTTGTGTACATCTCCTCCGCCGGTCTTCGCGTCCTGCTCTCCGCGCAGAAGACGATGAACAAGAAAGGCTCGATGGTCCTTCGCAACGTCAAGCCCGAGATCATGGAGATCTTTGAGATCACGGGATTTTCCGGCATTCTGACGATTGAATAGCATTCGCCGAAGAAGGAGTCCGCAATGAAGAAGAAAACCATATCCGGCACTTTTTTAAAATGGTTGCTGCTGATCGTGGGCGTGGCATTTGCCGTGTCCATGGTCTTTTCGTGGACCCTTCAAACGCGCCTGTCGCAGAAGAGCGCGCACAATCTGCTGCGTCTCAACATTGCGGACGTGCGGCAGGACGTCATCGACGCCTCCGATGAGAACCTTCTCGCGCTTACCCGGGAGATCGCCGCGGAGATCGACGGCGGTGCGGCGACGGACGCCGCAGGTCTTGCCGCGTTGATGGTGCGCCACAACGTCGCGGAGATCAACATCATCGACACGGACGGCATCATCATCTCCACCACCCACCCGGATTTTCTGAATTACGACATGCGCTCCGGCGCGCAATCGTCGGAGTTTCTCAGCCTTTTGAGCAGCAAAGAGACCGAGCATGTGCAGAGCTACCAGCCGACGTCCTACGACCCGTCGCTCCTGCGCAAATACGCCGGCGTCTGCCTGCAGGGCGGCGGCTTTGTCGAAGTCGCCTACGACGCGGAACGTTTCCAGCGCGACATCGATGAGCAGATCGTCGGCGTCACCAGAAACCGCCATGTCGGCGAGAACGGCTGCATCATCATCGCGTCCGAGAACTGGCGCATCGTCAGCGACCGCAATGACAACGAGGGTCTGAACCTGGCCGTGACCGGCATCTGGATCGACCGCGCCACCATGAAGGAGGGCGAGATATTTACCGCGGAAGTCTACGGCGAACTCAGCTCGTGCATGTACGTCGTCTCCGAGGGCTATTACATCATCGCCACCCTTCCGGAAAATGAGATCCTTCTCCAACGCAACACCTCCGTCCGCCTCACCGCGATCCTCGAGGTGCTTGTCTTCCTGACGCTGTTCGCAGTCATTTTCCTGCTGGTACGAAAACTCGTCGTCAACAACATCAATCGCGTTAACACGTCGCTCTCCAAGATCACCGACGGCGACCTCGACGAGCAGGTGGACGTGCGCTCCAACACGGAGTTCGCCTCCCTCTCCGACGACATCAACGCGACCGTGAGCACCTTAAAGCAGTACATCACGGCGGCAGCCGCGCGCATCGACCGCGAGCTTGCTCTGGCCAAGAGCATCCAGCAGTCGGCGCTCCCGTCCGTGTTCCCGCCTTACCCCGACCGCACCGAGTTCAGCCTCTACGCGACGATGGACGCGGCCAAAGAGGTCGGCGGCGACTTCTATGATTTCTATCTTCTCGAGGAAAATAAGCTGGCGTTCCTTGTGGCGGATGTCTCCGGCAAGGGCATCCCTGCCGCCATGTTCATGATGACCGGCAAGACCGTTCTGCGCGATTACGCGGAGCGCGGCGACGCTCCGGCGGAGATTGCCGCCAACGCCAATGAAAAACTTTGCGAGGGCAATGACGCCGAGATGTTCGTCACGGCGTGGATGGGCTTCCTGGAGACCGACACCGGCCTCGTCCGCTTTGTCAACGCCGGCCACAATCCGCCGGTTCTGATCCGCGGCGGAAAGGCTTCCTTCATCGAGCAGAAGGCCAACCTGACGCTCGCCGCCATGGAGGGCGTGCCGTACCGCGAGCAGACCGTACAGCTTACGCCCGGCGATCTTCTGTTCCTCTACACCGACGGCGTGACCGAAGCCACCGACGCCTCGGAAGCATTGTTCGGCAACGACCGGCTGCTCACGGTGCTCTCGAAGCCCTTCGGAACCGGTGAGGCCGCAGCGCGGGCCGCCTGCACAGATGTAAAAGAGGCAATTGACGCATTTGTCGGAGACGCGCCTCAGTTCGATGATATCACGATGCTCTGTCTGTATTATTCCGGCAGCGAATCAACCGAAGACTCCGGTCTGAACGAATTCACTGTCCATGCATCGGCGGAGGAACTTCCCGCGGTACTTGATCGGGTGAACAACCTGCTTGAGGCGGACGGATGCCCGCAGAAGACGCTGTCGCAGATCGATGTCGCGGTCGAGGAGATCTTCGTCAACATCGCAAACTACGCCTACGGGGGAACCTCCGGGGATGTCACGATCTCCGTTCGCACGGAAAATGCTTCCGGCACGGCGCAGGACACCGATGCCCGAAGTGATGCCAACACCGGCGCACCCGCAAAAACCGCCGTCATCGAATTCCGCGACCGGGGCGTACCCTTCAATCCGCTGGAGAAGCCCGACCCGGATGTCACGCTCTCCTCGGAGGAGCGCGAGATCGGCGGCCTCGGGATCTTTATGGTCAAAAAGAGTATGGACGATGTCAGCTACCGTCGCGAGAACGACGCGAACCTGCTGACGATACAAAAGAGTTTTTGATGGATCGGGAGAAGCGAATGAATCATTTTCCGCGAAAACCGAAACACGCGATTGCGGCTTTTCTTCTGCTGTTGCCGCTGCTCCTCGGCGGTTGCCGGTCGCGATGGGAGTCCTCTCCCGTCACGGACGTCGGCGATCTCAAGGGACGGCACGTCGGCGTTGAGATCGCCTGCGACACCGACTATGCGCTGACCGGTAGAAAGGATCTGACGCTCGTGCGATACGACGAGAGAGCGCTGGTGCTCCTTGCCCTTCAGTATGACAAGGTGGACGTGATGGCCCTTGACGAGCTTCTCTGGAAGGTCACGGCAACGTCACACGACGGGCTCCGCGCGGTGACTCCCGCATTCGACGAATCCGGATACACGATCTATTTCCGAAGCGACCTCAAAGCGCTGCGCGACGAATTCAACGCATTTCTCGCGCGGTACAAAGCCTCGGATGCATACGCCGGTTTCACGGCGCGGATCGCCGCATTTGACGGCGAGAACTACAACGGACCGGAAATCCCGCAAACCGGCAGCGGCCGGATCCTTCGCGTGGCCGTCGATGCCGCCGGATTTCCCCGCTCCTTTGCCGAGGCGGACGGAAGCGTACCGTCCGGGTATGACCTGGAAGCTCTGAAGCTCTTCGCCGACGAGCAAAACTACCGTCTGGAATTCACCGTCTCGAACTACGATGATATGATCTACGGTCTCCAGGGCGGGATCTACGATATCGCCGCCGGAGGCCTGAGCGACCTCCGCGACTCCGAAGCCCTGAGTTCGTATCTGTGCAGGAGCGACGCCCTGTACACGGTCCCGCTGTACTTCATCGAAAAAACGCAGTCGGACATCACAGTCACAGAAAAATAACCGACATCGACGGAGGACCATGCCGATGGATGCCCTGTTCCGAAAACTTTACCTCACCTTCGTGCGAGATGACCATTACCGCTTCTTTTTGAGCGGTCTCGGCACCACGCTTCTGCTCACGTTCGCCAGTTTTCTGCTCGGCACGGTGTTCGGCATCGCGCTCTGCGCAGCCCTGCGCTCCGGGCGTCCGGCGGTCCGCCGGGTTGCAGGCCTGATCAAGACATTTTTCATGGAGCTCCCCACGATGGTGCTCCTGATGATCCTTGTCTACGTGGTCTTCGGCAGAAGCTCGCTCCCCGTTCTCGCGATCGTCATTCTCGGCCTGACCCTGAAGGCCGCTACGTATCTCGCGGAAATCTTTGACTCCGCCCTCGACACCATCGCCGCCGGCGAGGCCGAAGCTGCCAGAACCCTCGGCATGACGCGCTGGCAGGCGTTCCGCTACGTCGTTTTTCCGCAGACGGTGCAGGCCGCGCTCCCGCTCTACCAGAGCCAGTTCGTAGACACCCTCGAGGAAACATCCATCGTCGGCTACCTCGCCGTGGTGGACCTGACGCGCGCCTCGGAGATCGTCTCCAGCCGCACGATGGACGCATTTATCGGACTTTTCACCATCGCGATTGCCTATTTCATCATCGGATTTATCGTCAAACGCCTGATCCGGCGCCTTGCGACGCCGCGCCGCAGAGGAGGTGAGACCGCATGATCCGCATCCGCAACCTCTGCAAAACCTTTGACGGCAACGTCATCTTAGACAACGTCAACCTCGACATTCAGAACGGCGAGACTGTCGTCATCATCGGCGGCAGCGGCGAGGGCAAGAGCACGCTCCTGCGCTGCATCAACCGCCTCATCGTCCCGGACTCCGGCGAGATCCTCATCGACGATGTCGACATCCTGTCACCCGGCACCGACATCAACGTCGTCCGCCGGCGAATGGGCATGGTGTACCAGCATTTTAATCTCTTCTCCCACCTGACCGTGCTGGAGAACATCATCCTTGCACCGATGAAGGTCGGGAAGATAAGCCGCGCAGACGCAGTGGCCGAGGCTCGTCAGCTCCTCGCCCGGGTCGGCATGTCCGGCCGGGAAAATGCGATGCCGTCGGAGCTCTCCGGCGGTCAAAAACAACGAGTCGCCATCGCCCGGACCCTTGCGATGCATCCCGACATCATCCTCTTCGACGAGCCGACCAGCGCGCTCGACCCCACGATGGTGGACGAGGTCGAGTCCGTCATCCGTTCTCTCTCGGAGGATGGCATCACGGGCGTCATCGTCACCCACGACCTGCGCTTCGCCCGCAGAGTCGCCTCCCGCGTCGTGTTTCTGGCTGAGAAAAATGTCTGCGAGGACGGAACACCGGAGCAGATCTTCGACCATCCGTCCAAAGTCCTGACGCAGCGTTTCCTCTACCGCTCCCGCATGTACGAGTGCGAGCTTGAGCCGGACACGCTCGATCTCTACGCCCTCGCCAGCGAACTGCGCGCGTTCCTGCACCGTTACGAATTTGAAAAAAAGCAGGAGAAACTCCTGCCCGTGCTGTGCGACGAATTGTTGTACCCGGTGCTGAAGCACCCGGACGCCCCCGCGAAGAGCGCCTTCCTGCGGCTTCTGTGCAGCGAGACAAGCAGCCGCCATACGCTGCTGATCGGTTTCCGCGGCATCGCCGACGATCCGCTGGTGGAGCCGTACCTCGACGAACTGAACCTGGCGCTTCTGAACAACTACTCGGATTTCCTGCTGAGCCGGCGCAAAGACGACGGCTGGGAAGTCTGCATCCAGATGTGACCGAACAAAAAAAGACACCATCGCGGTGTCTTTTTTCATGTCTTAAAGAGTCGATCATTTTCCGTCCATGAAGCTCGTGAAGGAGCCGTGCTCCATCTCGGGCAGTCCGTATTTTTCTTTCGCGTCCGCGATCGCGCGGATCATAAAAGCCATATTTTTCGCGAGGTTCCGCATCGTCTGCAGGCCCTCGAGATCCTTCTTCGCATCCTCGGCCGTGAAGCCGTGGATCTGGTTCCAATACGTGCTCGACGCGATCGGCATTCCGCTGATCGTAAAATACTTGTTCAGCACATCGAAGCTCGCCGTATTGCCGCCTCGCCGGCAGCTCACGACCGCCGCGCCGACCTTCATCTGCTTCGAAAAATGCCCGCTGTAAAACATTCTGTCCATAAACGAGAGGACCGTACCGTTGGGCGACGCGTAATACACGGGGCTTCCGACGATCAGTCCGTCGGCCTCGCGGAACTTCTCCGTTGCCTCGTTGACGATGTCGTTGCACACGCAGCGGCCGTTCTTTCCGCAGTATCCGCAGGCCACGCAGCCGCGGATGTCCAAACCGCCGATCTGCAGTGTCTCGGTCTCAATCCCTTCCTCTGCCAGCGTCTTCGCGATCTCCGCCAACGCTGTAGCCGTACAGCCGTTCTTGTGCGGACTTCCGTTGATCAATAATACCTTCGCCATGTTTCATCCCGCAGCATTGCGCCGCTCTCCTTTGCCTTTGATACAAACATTATCGCATCGGATGAAACATACGTCAATGGAGTATCAATCCCAATTCGGCTCCCGGGAATCGATCATCATGAAGATCAGAATGATGACAAGTCCTGCGAGGAAACCGCCGATGTGCGCCGCCGTGTCCACGAAATTCTGCTTCGTAAAGATACCGCCGGTCGCGTTAAACAGGATATAAGCGACAGCGACAACACCGATACCGCTTCTCGTCGTCGTGCTCTCCGTATAACCGTCCATCGGCTTGGAGAGGATCAGCAGATACAGAAGCGTCGCGCTCAGAAGCGCAGCGATCGCGCCCGAAGCACCGATGGAAAGCGGGTCGATGATCTCCTGGGTGTACTCCCAAATATAAACCTGGAACGTCACACGCATCGGCAGCGCATGATTGAAGATCACGGAGCAGAGTGACGCGAACAATCCGCCGAAGAAAAACACCTTGATCAGACGGCCTCTCGTGATACGCCGCTCCATGATCACGCCGCACACGCCGAGAACGATCATGTTTCCGATCAGATGCTCAAAATTCGAGTGAAGGAAGAAGCATGTCACGAGGCGCCAGATCTGGAAACCCCCGAATACCGTGGGCCAGTTCGCGCCGCCGGCTTCAATGAGGTCGTCCACCCCGACCATGCACTGGATGATAAACGCCAGTATTTCGACGGCGATGATCGACCATGTCACGTACGCCGTGCCCGTGCTGTACGCCTTCTCCTTAAAAAAACCTTCCCCGCCCAGCGATCTCATCGAGCTCACCGAGCTTCGGCCTCCCGTGCCTTTTTCGTCAAAGTCGACCTGAATGACCTCAAGGTCCTTCAGATCGTCGAAGCCGTTGTTATTGTTGTTATTGTTCTGTTCCGATGGCCACATAACACTTCCCCCTTGTTATTCGGTTTCGATCGTCGGGATCCTTCGGAAAATAAAGGCAAGGCTCCGAAAGAAGACCCTTGCCTCAGTATACTATATTCTAAACGGCATGTCAATATTATTTACTATCTGTTCTTCCCACCGGATCACTTTTTGACCTTCCCGTCCGTGCAGGGGATATGCTCGATCAGGATCACGAGCACGAGATATGCCGCGATGCTGCACACAACGGAAAATACGGGGAACATGGTCCGCCGTCCGATCGTCTGCATCGTCCCCGCGATATCGTTGACGCCGAGGCAGCTGACCACGGTCGACCACTGCAGGATCGTCACCGCGATCTTCCGCGCGGACCGGGATCCGAACCCGGCGATCGTGTCACGGAAGGAGAACTGCTCGGCATCCACGGAAGCAGTTGTACTCCCTGCCTTGGATATTCCGTGCTCCGTCAGCAGTCCCGCCCCGAACAGCCCGATCCCGAGGGCCGCCGGGATCACCATGGGAATGTGAAGTCCGCCGAACACGCCGAAGCCGAGCAAAAGGATCAGAAGCAGTGCCGGAACGCTCCGCAGGATATACGCCGCGCCTGCGGCGATCCCGCGCACGATGCGGTTTTTGCAGGCGCAAAGCCGGAGCAGCAAAAGCCCGAACAGCGCCGCGGTGAGAAACGCGATCAGGACCGTCCCGACCGTCACTGCCGCCGCCGACAGGATCTTGCGGTACGCGCCGCCCGAGATCAGATTGTCCCGGATCATGTCTGTCAGACCGTTCATGCTTTTTGCTCCTTCCTCCCGCGTCACAAGGCGGTATTCTTTCACTCCGAGGTATCCCGTCGAAGTGATGTATTTCGGCACGGTCAGCGAGTGATTTTCACTCGTCGCGCTGACCGCCAGCATGTCCACGCCTCCGGCCATCAGCCGGATGTAGGCAGTCTCAGGTTCGAGTTTCACGAACTCGGGCGTCCTACCGATGCTCTCGGCCCACGCCCTCGCGATCTCCACAGCGCTTCCGCTCACGTCCCCGTCCGTGAATTCCAACGGAGGCACCGCCCCGGTAACGCCGATGTACAAAGGCTTTCCTCCGGAACCGGCAGTTGACTTCGCTTCGCCTGCCCGATATTCCGCAAGAAACGCATCGACCCGGTCGCGAAGCACCACGTCCTCCTTACGGAAGGCGAAGGCAAAGGAAAATCTGTCCTTTCCCTGCCCGGGCGTCTCTGTCGGACCGGCCGAACGGTAGCCGCCGAGCTGCTCGAGATATTCCGCTGTCACGTCGGCTGCCCAGATTGCGGACACGCGGCCGCAATCCAGTGCCATCCGCGCACTCTCGAAATCCGGGAACGACTCGTACTCCTCCGTCTCGATTCCGAAATAGCCCTCGAGAAACAGTTTCACCGAGTCGTCCGGCATTCCCATTGAAACGCCGCCGACACACCGGTACGTCCCCGGCTCCTCCGGTTTCTCCGCTCCTGCCCCGGCGCCGAGCACCTCCGCCGTGACGAGCACGGCCAGGAGAAGGATCGTGACCGCTGCGGCAATCCATTTTCCGCGAAATGAAATCATAGTCTCACTTTATCTCCGCTCCGATGATGTATTCGCTCCGCAGGCCGACAACAAGGCGGCCGTCGAAGATGACCGGCGTCGACTCGATGTTGGCGCCGTACGAGATCTTGTCCAAAAGTTTTCCCGTGAGTGCGTCGAGGAGTAAAATGTCCCCGTTTCCGCAGCACTGCACCAGGCGGACATCGCCGTTTCCGGTGCTTACAAGGCAGCCTGAGCTCCACGCGTCGCACGGAAGATCATAGCGCCATGCCTCCTCGCCGGTGTCCTTGCGAAGAGCGACGATGTATCCGGAATCCACCGACGGCGTCTTTGATACCGCGTAGTAGATGAAGTCCGATGCCGCTCCGAAACCGGCGGCACCGCTTGAGAGAACGCCGCCCGCCAGACCCGAGACCGTGTGGACTTCGTACGGTTTGCACCAGAGGATCCTTCCGGTCAGCGCGTCCATCTTCACGATGCACGCCTCCCCGATGTGATGGCTGTCGGTGTGGTATTTGAGCGTTGTTCCGACGTAGAGATAAACGCCGTCATCGCCGAATTCCAGGACCGGACTCGAGTTAATGTCCTCGCGAAGGTCCTGCACCCAGACCGGCTGCATGGTCGTCAGGTCGAGGCACTGGAATACTCCGCCGTTGTCGCCGAAAAAAAAGTAGTTCTCCCACACGACCGCGCTCGACTCCGAGCCCGAGCCGATATCGCTCTCGCTCGCCTCGTAACGCTCGCGGGACGCGTAGGAATCATAGATGTAACGTACCGTCTCGGAGGGAGACACTCTCAGTTTCCCCGTCGCCTCATCGAACTCCGTGTTCAGGCAGACCGTGTAGAGCACGCCGTTCTCGCCGGGGCAGATCACCGTGTCCGCGTCCGCCGCCCAGACCGGCGAGCTGTCAAAACCGTGCCAGCGCCGGGGTGCGAAGGGATCGTCGGCCGCCCACTCGTACAGCTTCGTCCCGTCGATCAGACTGTAGAGGAAGAACCGCGCACTGACCTGTTCGCCGAACGGACCGGTGGCGGAATCCCCCGAGCCGCACACGAGCAGCGGGTACTCCGGATGCAGGGAGCAAGTCCCCTTGAACGTCATTCCCACATTGATCGCGTCGCGCGTCGGTTCGCCGGTCTCCATATCCAGAAAATGAATCTGACCGTCCATGCCGGGGTAAATGATCTCCGTCAGCCCTTCCTTCGCCTTCGCCTCCGGGTAGAGACACATAAGCTCGCGCATCGCGCTGTCCCACTGCACCGCAAGGGGCTGACCCGTCCAGCCGTTGCCGGACCAGTAGTTCACGCCGTCGTCCTTCAGGAACCGCCCGGTCTTCACCTGCCAGGATTTTTCGATCGAATCGCCTGCGCCCGCCGCACTCCCGTACGAGGACGTGTCGCGCAGGTAACTCCCGCGGAACGTGAGAATGCCGCGGTTTTGCTGATGCTCCGAGAGACCATCACTGCCGAGGAGGAGCATTTTCCGGTCAAATGCGATCCCCTTTTCACGCGTGTAGCTCTCCTCCACCATATCGTTGACCGCGATCGTCGTCCCCACAAGGTGCTTCCCCGGGGCCGTCTCCTCCGTCGCATGCGGCAGCCCGGAAGTGTCCGGGTCGGCCTCATATGTATATTGTCTCACGGGCAGGCTCCCGCGCGTATCGAAGAAATAGTTGTACACGTACGAGAGGTTGCCCTTCACTTTCACCAGTAACGCAAAAAAGCCGCAGAGCGCTGCGATCAGCGCTGCGGCCGCGATGATGCCGGCAACCCGAAGTATCCGGGTGCGCCGGCTCCTTCTGTTTCCGCTCTCATCGTTCATGTTTGCTCACATACTCCGCTACCAGCCGTTCGATCCCCTCCACCGTGCGGAGGCTGTCCCGGTCGATGCGGGACGGCTGAAGCTCGATGCCCTCGTCCTCGAGGGCGTTGAAAAGATTGATGCACGCGAGCGAATCCAAAAGCCCGCTTTCGATCAGGTCGACGCCGTCCTCAAGAACCGCCGTGTCCTCGCAGACCTCCGTCAATATCTTCCGAACATCGATCATAGTTCTCCCAAAGCCTTTCTGTCTGTCTTTCCGTTCGCGTTTCGCGGGAGCCCCTCAACCCGGTTCACCGTCTTCGGGATCATGTACTGCGGAAGCGTCGCCGCAAGCCCGGCCTTGATGTCCGCAGGCGTGACACCGTCGTCCCCGCGCTCCGCCACGTAAAATGCCTGGATCGTCTTCACGATCCCATCCGGCGTCCGCTTGGCCACGACCGCGCACTCGCGCACTCCCGGAAGGCGGTTGATGCGGTTCTCGATCTCATCGAGCTCGATCCGGTATCCCTTGTATTTGATCTGGTTGTCACTGCGCCCGGAGTAATACAGAAGCCCGTCGCGAACGTATCCGCGGTCGCCCGTGCGATAGCCGTTCACTCCGTCCTTCGTAAAATGCCCGCCGTCCCGGCCGTCCGCGTACCCCGCGAACACCGATGCGCCGGCGAGCACGATCTCCTCGTCCGCAAGCGTGATCCCGGTCGCGGCAGTGTCGATCTCGCCGACCGGCAGTTCCTCGTCCGACTCCGCCATCTCCGGCGTGATCCGCACCGCGCACACCGCGCAGGTCGCCTCCGTCGGACCGTACGCGTTGACCACGGCGATCTCTGGAAATCTCGCGAAAAGCTTGCGCACCGGCTTCTTCTCCAGCCGCTCGCCGCAGAAGAAGATCGCGCGAAGCGTCGGAATGATCTTCGAGACGAAGGTCTCCTCCAGAAGACACAGTTTCAAAGCCGACGGCGTCATCACCGCGACATTGATCCTCTCCTCGCAAAATGCCTCGGTCATCCCGAACGACGCGTCCGAGTATCCTCCCGGCATCGCCACCCAGGTGTGCCCGTAACATAAAGAATAATACAGGTCCGCGACGCTTAAGTCAAATCCTAACGACGCCTGGTTCAGAACATTGACACCGCGATACTCCGACAGCGGCGAAACGCTGCCGATCCAGCGCACGAAATTCTCGAGATTGTCATACGAGATCGGAACTCCTTTCGGCGTTCCCGTGCTGCCCGAAGTGAAGATAATGTACGCCGTGTTGTTGTCCGAATCCTTCGGTTCGCAGCCGCGGTACCGTTCCAGGCCTTCCAGGGTCAGGCACTCGAACCGGGTGTTCTCAAATTCCCCGGCTTCACTCCCATTCGGCCCGGCAGCCGTTTCTTCTCCGCATCCTTCTCCCGTACGTTTTCCGTCTTCGCATGTCCCCCGGTCGTCCGCGCCGCACCCGCCGAGCTCCACAACAAGCGTGGATCCGGTCATGCGCACGATCTCGCGGAATCTCTCCTCAGGCACGCACGAGCCGACGGAAACATACGCGCGGCGTGCCAGAAGGCACGCCGTGACCGTGACGATCTCATCGATGCAGTGGTCGCCTCGCAGGATGACAGGGGACGTCCCCTGACGCCGCAGAAGATCCCCCGTCTCCACGGCGCGCTGCCACAGTTCCGCGTATGTCAACGCATTTCCACCGATCCTGCACGCTTCACGCTCCGCGAACAGCGAAGCAGATTGCCGCAAACGTTCCGTGATCATCGAATTTCCTCCTCGGGAATCAGTGAATAGTCATACACGACCTCGGAATGGTTGTCGAGTATCAGCTCGCGACGAACCTCCTGCCCGGTCGCTTTGTCGATCACGATGCGGTACACCTGCGAGATACGGTAGAATTTATCGCCCTCTTTATGAAAATGCGAGTCCTCCTCGATCAGGCGATAGCGATACGGAAACTCTTTGCTGCTGCGCAGCTCCCCGCGCAGCTCTCCGTCCTCGACCCAAACAAGGATCTGAATATCCCCATCCGTGTTGTTGCGAAACCGGTAATCGCGGTTGTTGTAACAGACGGAAGTTCCCGTGCCGAACGGCACACGCCTGCGCTCATCCGGAAAAAGTGCGTCCGTGTGATGATGCAGCTCCGTCACCTCCAACGAACTGTTCAGCACCAGCCAGTGGATCATGTTGGCCATCTGACACAAACCGCCGCCGATGCCGCTGGTAAGTTTCCCGCGCTTGATATTCAGTCCTTCCTTATAGCCCTTCCTCGCCGTCGGTCTTCCGACGTTTTTCCAGAAGGAAAATACTTCTCCCGGCCGTATGACGATCCCGTTGATCTTTTCACAGGCCAGTTCCAGATTCTTAACTTTATTTTCCTGAAGCCGAAGGTCCACTCCGTTGAGTTTGCGCACGATCACCGAACTGTGGCTTTTCACGATCACCGGAAGTTCCTCGTTGCTGCGGGTTTTCGCAAACTTCTGCCGAGAGAAAAGATCGCCGGCCTTTCTCTTCAGGATCTCTTTTTCCACTGAAATCCGATAACACGTCGGATTAATCTCGCAAAACAACTTCCTTCCCATAATGACGCCTCTTCCTGAGCAGCCTTCCCGCCATACTCTGATTCAATTCCCACACAAGCTTTGTCCCATTCATTTTCCGCCGGAAAATAAATCCGGCTTACATTCTTTTAATCCTTCTGCCGATCACTCCATATCGTACGGAACATATCCGTTCTCACGTGCGATCCTTGCGCCGTTCTCGCCCTGCACCCACGCGATGATGTCGCGCACGATACTGTCCGCGGGAAGGTCACTTCTCGTCACGATCTGCGAGAAGTTGAGGAACGGATACTGTCCCTTGGAGATCGTCTCGTCGCTCGGAATGACGCCGTCGATACCGAGGAGTTTGATCTTCTCGCTGCCGTGCATGTTGGCAACGTAGTAGTAATACGAGAAGGACATTGCGCCCTTGCCGTTGTCATAGTCGGCAACCTTGTCGATGGCGCCCATCATATCGTCCACACGCGTCTCCAGCAGGGGCTCCATCACCTGATCCTTCGGAAGCACGTAGCGGTACAGACCGGTCTGGCTGCCGGAACCCTCGTTTCTCTGGAACAGAACGATAGGCTCGTCGTCACCGCCGACTTCCTTCCAGTTCTTGATCTTGCCGCTCACGATTCCCTGGAGCTGCTCCTGAGTGATGCTGTCCACCGGGTTGTCGCAGCTCACGAAGAACACGAAGCCGCCGCTTAAGATGGTATGGTACTCAAACTCCACACCGGCTTCCTTCGCCGTTGCCACCTGCTCATCCGACGGAAGCGCGCAGAAGATCATATCGCATTTGCCCTCGGTAAGATTCTTGTACGCACCGGGCGTATTGTTGCAGGGCAGGAACAGCTTTGCGTCCTCAACGGAGAGACCGAGAAGTTCCGCGAACACCGCATCGTAGAAAGGCTCCAGTGCCAGCGCACCGTCCACCACCGGAAGATTTGCCGTCGTCAGCGTCTTGCCGCTCGGAAGCACAGCCGTCTTCGGAGCTTCCGTAGGGGTAGCGGTCGGTTCCGGCGCAGGCGTCTCTGTCGCGGTCGGTTCCGGCGCGGGCGTATCGGTCACACCCGGCTCGGACGTAGGCGTCGCCGCTTCCGTCGGCGCCGTCGTCGGATCATTTTTCGTCTCGTTCTTCTTGCCGCAGCCGACTGCAGCAAGGATCACAGCAACCATCAATACCCCGCACAACCATTTTTTCACGTTCATCTTTTCATACCTCTTTTTTGATTTTATAAATTCCCGGGAAACCGGGTTTTTCACTGATCAAAGGAATACCCTTCGTAAATCCGCAGATGTTTCACGTAAACATACGGATCCGACATTTGAAGATCCTTGTGGCGTTCCAGATCTCGGTAGATCGAGTTGAGAAGCGCCCTCGGAAGCTTCTGATCCAGTTCCTCGGGAAACTCCCCCCAGGCACGGTAAGTCGGCATTTCAACGGTAAATGCGAACGCCGTCCAGTCCCATGTGGTTTCCGGATACAGATACGGCGGACGCGGATACGCAATATATCCCGACAGCAGCTTGGCCGCGTCTTTCGCCTCCTCCGCCGTGAGCGCGGTCTTCCCATCCTCGGTCATCAAGCCCGCGAACAGCTCCTCAAGAAGCTCCTCATAGGAAACATCCAACAATTCTTCCTGCGGCACGAACTTTCCGTCCTTCATCCACACACAGACTGTCTTCCAAAAATAATCCAGCTCACTTTCTCCGACATCATCGGACAGCGACATGGTCACGAAGGAATACCCGTTCGGATAGCAGACCATATTGTTGATCGACACCGCGCGAAGCACAAAGTCCGCATCATTTTCCGCATCGAGGATACGCTCCTTGGCCTTTGGCCACTCCTGCTCCGCCCAATCTTTAACAAATGCGAGAAAATCGATGTCCGGAAGAGCGATCTTCTCCGCCCCGGCGGACTTAACCCGCAAACCGTACTCATAGGAGATCCGGTAGTAGCTCCCTTCGCCGCCCGTGAAGACCGCCACACTTTGCGCGGCTCCGTCCGCCGAAACCTTTACGTCCCCGAAATGCTTTCCTCTGTAATAACTTCCGTAGACTTCAACTCCGAGCTGGATCTCCTGAAGCGGCAGGAATTGATAGTTCACCTGCCTCGTGAAAGCCTTGATATCCCGGCACGGATCCGCCACACGCGCGGGAAGGCCGGTATAGCAGACGTTGCCGACGAATATCTGCTGCGAATCCCCGTAGTAGATAAACGGATCGTCCGCATCGATCCCGGAAAATACTCCTGCGCCGTCATACTCACGGTCAGGATCGTAGTCATCGTATACTCCGTGCTGATCCGATCTTCCGCGCATCCAGTATTCATAACGCTCCTGTGCGATCGCATCGTTGATATATGTCTTGTAGTCGAACCCTTCCGGGAACAGATCCGACAGGGCGACCTCCTCTCCGTTCGCAAGGTTAAAAAGCAGTTCGACATCCTCGTCGACATAGTACTTAAACTCCTCCTTGATCGGAGGACCGCCGTCCACCGTCCGATTCCAATAACTGATCGAGTCGTCGATGGACAATGCATCCAGATAACCGTAATACTCATCATCCGAACCGAAGGTGCGCGTTTCCTGCCAAAAATAATACCCGTACACGCTTACCGAGAGAAACCCATTTGACACGGAAGTTCGCGTCTCCACACAGATTTCCGGCTTCCCGCGTTTTTGGAACAGAGCGATGATCCCCGCGTCCTCCGGAATAAAATTCGGATCCGACATCGCGGTGACAACCTCATCGATCCGTTGGTTGATCCGATCGCTGACCGTTTGGTCCGTAAGGCCTGCCACGCGCACGCTCTGGATCATCCCCGGTTTCAGATACCAATTGCTCTGCCAGTCAAGTTTCATCCCGGTCGCAAGATTGATCGCGTTAACGGAAACCGGAGCGATCCGCATGATCCCGTAGGCGATATCCGTTTTGTCCGAATCACTGAGCGGCGCCCCCGTTCCGAGTTCTCCGGATCTCGCTTTCGGCCGGATCAGTTCGTGCAGTTCCCGGTTTCGCCGGATCTGCTCCAAAGAGCCGTACTCAACAGCAGGTATCGGCGTAATCGAATCCTTCGGATTCGGCGTGATCGTCGGGCTCGGACTGTTCGTCGGCGTAATCGTCGGGCTCGGACTGCTCGTCGGCGTCGCTTCCCCGGTCGGCACCGGACTCGGCGTCGTTTCCGAAGCCGGTGTCACGGTCGCGGCAGTTGTCGGATCATTTTCCGACGGCGTCACCGCGTTGTTCCCCGGCTCCCCGTTCTTCGAGCACGCCGACGCAAGCAGCACCAGGCAAAGCAGCGGAATACCGAACAGCCGTCGTTTCGTTGTCTTTTCTCTCACGAAAAACTTCCTCCGTTATTCAAAGGTATATCCCTCATACATCAACAGATGTTTCATGTACAGATAGGGATCCGACGGGTACAGATACACATGAACATCATAATCACTGATCAGGTTCTTCAAAAGGATCTCGGGGATATGATCCAAAACATCCTTCGGAAGCATTCTGTCCACTTTGCTCGCCGAGATATTGTAGACACTCCCCCACGGGAAATCGATCAGACCCCAATCCCAACACGTCTGCACTCCTTCATCCCAATCGTATTCCATAACATACTGAGACAATGCCTTCGCGGCCTCCCCGGCCTCTTCCGGCGTCATCGCCTTTTTCCCGTCCTCCGTGCACAGATCCGCCAGTAGTTCCGTCAACAGTTCCTCCGGCGAGACATCGTAAATGTCATCACGGGAAATGTATTTGCCGTCCTTCACCCACATGTTGAGGAAGAGTCTGTTCCAGTTATCATCATTTTCCCCTTTCACGTTTTCGCCTAATTCCAGTGAAACACAGGCATATCCGTTCGGAAAATACCGAATTGACGTCGCGACCACGGAGCGCGGAGTAAAATTCTCTACATCTTCATACCAGGGGCTGTATGTGAGGAGCTTCTTCTCTCTCGGCCATTCCTTCGTAAGCCATTCACCGATAAACGCAAGCATCTCTTCATCGGTATAATACCTTTCAATGACACGCTCCGGCTCACCGGGATACTCCCCGTAAATATGATACCAGCGCGGATACGGATCGTCGCCCTTATAGACCGTTACTTCCTGTTCTTTTCCACCGTCCGCAGGAATCCGAAGTTGTCCGGCAACCGTTTCCCTCACGGCACAATCAAATAACATTTCGCACATGTCAAGCATCCCGAGAGAGCTGAAACGGTATCCCGGTTTCTCGAGGAAAACATCTTTTCCCTGACACAGATCCGGCAACGCCTGGGGAATATCGATCGAAATCTCATCTCCTAACACCCCGGGAAAATAAAGCCCCGAGCAGTAGCTGTAAAAGGTCTCCGTCCCCTTAAGCCCCGTAAACACTGCTCCGGAATCATATTCCATTGTTTCCCGATACCCATCATGATCCGGGTCGCTTCCTCTGGGCGGGTTTATCTCCCCGCTCTCCTGATAATCATCATCACGGAACCAGAAACTGTTTTCGCGAAGCTGCCGCTCGATCTCCTCATTCAGATACGCCGGATAATCCTCGCCGGCAGGAAAGAAATCCGAAAGTGTAAGTTCCTCGCCGGTCGCAAGGTTAAAGTTCAGTCCGACAACTTCCATGATCTCGTGCCAGAATTCCATCTTCATGCTGCCGGGTTCCGATTCTTCTTCCAACTCACTGTAAGCTGCCCGGAAACCGAACGTGTTGCAGGGCCAGTTCTCATACAGAAGCTTTTCCGCTTCCTCATAGGATGCGACCGTCCGGATCTCAGTCCATTCACGGTAAGCTCTTATCCGCACGGAAAAAAAGCCGTTGACCCCTCCTTGATCCATCGGTTCGACGGAAACTTCCACCTCAGGCGGTCCCCATTCCTTCACATACGAAAGAATACCGGACATATCCGGAAGATAATCGGGGTCCGACAACGCTGCAACGGTTTCATCGATCCTGTCATTGATCTTTGCTGCGACTGCCGGATCCTTAATCCCGGAAACATGCAGCGTCAGGATCTGTCCGTCAATCTTGAGCCCGTATTCATTGACAAGAGGTTCTTCTCCGGTCCCCAAAACAACTCGCGCTGTCCGGATCGGATTGATCCGGGAAATCCCGTGTGAAATGTTTTGCCGATCCTGCTCCGTCAGCGCCGGAGCCGTCCCTGTCTGTGCCGGCTCCCGCTTCGGATTGATGATCTCATGAAGCTCACGGTTGTGCCGGATCTGCTCCAAAGAACCGTACTCGACAGCAGGTATCGGCGTAATCGAATCCTTCGGATTCGGAGTAATCGTCGGCGTAACCGTAGCCTGCGGGGTAATCGGCGCCGTAGGAGTCGGGCTCGGGCTGTTCGCAGGTGTTACTTCGACCGTCGGCGTAACCGAATCCTGCGGTACCGGGCTCGGCGTTGCTTCCGGAGCCGCGGTTACGATCGCAGTGGCTGCGGGTGTATTGTCCGACGGCGTCGCCGACCCGTTCCCCGCACCTTCCTTTGTACATGCGGAAAATATCATCGCCGAACAAAGCATTACGCTCATGACCGTCCAAAGAAATGTTTTCTTCTGTCTCATCCTGACTCCCTCCTACTCGAAAGGGTACCCCTCATACATCCGCAGATGTTTGAATAACGTTTTCCTGTCGAACCCATATGTTGCCGAGCGACCGCTGATCGCATTTTTGAGATCATTGATCAGATACTGCGGCAGATACGCGGACAATTCTTTCACCATCGGAGCTGCCTCGTCCGGAACGACCCCCCAGCCGCGTCCGAATGTGAACGAAACACTGTCAAATCCGAGGTCTCCGTATTCGAGAGTCAGGGAAACCACATAGGGCGCGATCACCTTGCCTGCGGCAACGCTGTTCTCCTCCGTCATCCCGTCGAACTTCGAGAACAGCTCCGAAAACAGTTCCTCATAGGAAACATCCCAAAAATGATCCCGATCATTAATGAAGGCCCCGTCCTTCACCCAGAAATCACTCGAACCCACCGTGGAATAGAAATCGGACCTGCCGTCCAGAATAACGATCGAAACCTTTCCGTACCCGTTGGGATATACTTCATACCCGGAGGGGATCACCGCGTATTTATCAAACGTAAAGCCCTCCAATCTTTGCTTCAGAAAGCCCTGTCCGACCCACTGCCGGATCGCAGCTTCCGTTTCCTCGGCGGTTATCTGAGGCTCTTCTTTCGTCAGTTCTTCATACCAATAATAACTCCACTCATCCGTAAGCGCGGCAGGGATGATCCTCACTTCGGCCGTACCGTCGGCGAGCGGAACATGAATGCTCTCCGCCTTCTCGTACCGACGGCGATATTCGTCGAACACCTCGCCTGTATACTTCATATCCGAGAATTCGAAATAGCGGTATCCTATCGATTCAGCGGCGATCATCTCGTCCGTCACATAGATTTCCTCATCCGTCTTCAGGGCATGCACCGGATCCCAGTCCGCCAAAAGGTCAAACTTACCCTGCTGACCGTAGACACTGGTGCAATGATACCGTCCGTCAACTGTATTGCCGGCATAGAACGGTTCCGCTCCGGTATATTGATACTCCCTTTCTACTTCTCCGCCGTCATATTCGTCTGCGTCGTCATATAAAGACCACGCTCCGGATTTTTCTCCTTCCCAGTCCGTATAAAACCAGTAATCGTTGGCAAAGGGATTGCCCTCCTCATCCGCCTCTTTTATCAATCCGTTGACGATCTCGATATAATCCTCACCTTCCCGGAAGAAGTCGGACATTTTGAGTTCTTCCCCCGTGGCAAGGTTGAAATTAAACGGCTCGTACGCATGGTAATAGTTGCCTCCGATTATCCACATGATGTAGACATCAAAACTGAGGATTCCTCCGGAACTGCTCACATTATCACATCGCACAATACTTTCCGCAGGACCGTACTTCTCCAACAGTTGCACGATTCCCGGAATCTCCGGCAGATAACAGGGATCCCCCATCGCACGGACGATCTCATCCACGCGGTTATGGATCTTATCCGCAACCGATTGATCCCGCAATCCGGAAACCCGAAGCGACGAGAGACGGTATTCATCCGCCGGTCTATTGTATACGGTATTGACCTCCTTCAACGTGTAATCCTCAACTTCAAGGGCGTGCCGGCGACTGATCCCGTATTTTTGGTTCAGTTCGTTGATCGGATCTTTCTCCGGTGCCTTCCCCTTTCCGGTACCGACGGCAGAAATGCTCTTCGTCGGTCTCACGATCTCTTTGAGTTCCCGTTTCCGTGCGAGCCATTCCGCAGATCCTACAGCCGGATTGCCCGTCGGCGTCGGAGTCAAAACGACCGCTCCCGTCGGCGTCAAAACAACCGCTCCCGTCGGTGTCGGTTCCGCCGTCGGTACTGTCGTCGGCGTGGCTGCTTCCGGCGTCGTCTCGCCGGTCGGAGCGGCCGTCACTGTGGCAGTGGCAGCATTTTCCGAAGACGTCTTCTTCGAACACGCGACTGCCGAAACCGCCGTCAAGGCAAATAACAAAACAACTGTTGCTTTTCGTACCATAAATTCACCCCGTTATTTCCACCACTTCAGAAAAGCGGAAACACCTTGACGACGCATGATCTCCCCCAAGATCTCCATGCCCCGCCAAGGCTCCGTACTGTTCTCCCGGAACTTCATCCCGGGATCGGCCTGATCCATACTCCCCAAGGCCCCACACTAAGCTGCTTACTGAATCTTCTCACCGACAAGTTTCCAAGTTTCCTTGCCGTCCTCGAAACGGATCTCTTCTTTCTGAACCGTGTTACCGTCAGCATCGAATACTTTCTTTGCGGTATAGACAGTCTTGCCGCGGTATGTTTCCGTCTTATCTTCACCGATCCTGTTTCCGTCCTCGTCGTACGTATACTGCGTCGTTACCACGGTCAAAAGCTTGCCGTGCTTCTCCTCGTCCGTAAGACTTTCGTCAAAGAACTGGTCGTACGCTTCTTCGCTCACGGAAGTGATCAGGTTTCCCTTTTCGTCGTATGTATGGCGAACATCAAACGGTCCGTCGCTTCCGTCTTCGCCGTACTCGCGGATGCAGTTCTTCGCCGCGTCATATTCGTAGGTACACTCAAACCATCCCTGGATATGCGTAAGCCCATGGATCAGCAATCCGTTTTCGAAGGTGTTCTCCTCCCAGATATCGGTGAATTCATAGTTGCCGTCGGCATTTTTCTCAACCGTGCCGATCTTCAGGATTTCATCCTCCTCCGAATGAGGATACGCGTCAACGCCCTTGTTGATCAGCGCAAGCGTTTCATCACACGGAACAAACAGCTGCCCATCCCCTTCACGCTCAGGATCGGCATCGGAATCGTCCGAATAATAGACTTCCAATACGGAACCGTCCTCGTTGTAAATGTACAGAGTTTTCGACTTCTCAAAAAGACTCCTTTCCAGGTATTCCCCGCTTCTCTCGATAACTCTTGCGACGATCCGCCCCTGTGCATCGGTTTCGTAGGAATACTTCTCCGAATAGGAATACTCTTTCCCGTTCGTTCGTGTCTTTGCCTCTTTCGCCGTAAGGTTTCCGACCTCGTCGTAGGTATAGCGAAGTCCTTCGGAAAGAACGTATACGTCTCTGTCCGGATCATAGAAGAATCTTGTTTCTTCCGTCGTCCGTCCCTCCGGATCATACTGTGTGGAAGTGACTCCGGTAAGCTTTCCGTCATCGCCGTAGTATTCCGCACGGAGGATCTCTCTTCCCGCGCTGTCCTTCTTTGTCACGGTATCGTCGTTCAGGTTGACCCGAACATATTTCTCTCCGTCAAATTCTACCACATGTCCGACTTCGGAAGTATAGGAAAAATAAACCTTTTCCCCGTTCAGGTACTGAATGACGGCTTTCACACCGTTTTCACCCGTGTACGTTTCCGTCTTATCATAACGGTACTTTTTGTACTCTTCCGGAGACGTGGACTCAAATGCTCCGGTAAAGTTCTCGTCCTGCGGAACGGCAAATGTCTCCGTCTCCTTGTATGTGCACCCGCTCAGGTTCGCCGCCTGCTCGCTGAGGATATCCTTCCCCTGCTGCTCCGTGTATCTCGGCTCGAGAACCAGTTCAACGTCCGTCGGAAAATTCTCCGGTAACGCGCTCTTCGTCGGCTCGGCGATCGGCGTCGGCTCCTCGGTCGGCGCAACCGCCTCGGTAGGTGTCGGCTCTGCGGTCGGTTCCGCGGTAGGCGTTACCGCCTCCGTGGGTGTCGGCTCCGCGGTCGGCGTAACTGCCTCCGTAGGTGCGGCCGTCTCAGTCGGCGTGACCGCTTCCGTCACGGTTACCGCAGGCGTCGTATCGTTCTTTGTCTTTCCGCTCTCGCATGCCGTAAGGCTGAAAAGACCGATCATCAAAATTGTTAAAGCAACTCTCTTTCCGTTCATGTGTACCCCCCCTGTAGTGAATTCCGTATTACCACTGTCGGAAGTATAGCACAGAAAAATATTACGTTGGTTACTTTTCTGTTACGTTTTCGGCGTAAAATCTTACATCTTTGTTAAGACTTGTTACAGAACGATTACAACCCCGGAAAACGAGATATTTCACACCTCAAAAAACCGAAAAAGGCCGCCCGGAAACCTGCTCCGGACGGCCTTCGGAAAATCCTGTTTTGTGACTTTCGATGCTCCGCTCTTACCCGTGCGATCACTGCTTGCCGAGGTGAGCCAGCTGCTCCTCAACCTGCTTCATCATCGCGGTGTATTTTTCGAGCTTCGCGCGCTCCTCGGCGATCTTCGCCTCGGGTGCCTTGGATACGAAGCGCTCGTTGCTGAGCATGCCGTTGACGCGGGCAAGCTCGCCGGTGAGACGCTCCTTCTCCTTCTGAAGTCGCTCGATCTCCTTTGCGATATCCACAAGATCCGACAGCGGCATGTAGACGGTCGCGCCTGCAACCACTACGGACACAGCGTCGTCATCGATACCGGTCTTGTCGCTCTGAACCGTAACTTCGCTTGCGCTGCCGAGTGCTGCGAAGAAGTCCTTGCTGCCCTCGAAGATTTCACGAACATGCTCCGAATCAGAAACAACGAACACCTTCGCCTTGCGCGACGGCGGAACGTTCATGTCGTTTCTGAGTACACGCATCGCGGTAACGGCGTTCTTGATCAGCTCAACCGCCTCTTCCTCACGGCTCCATACGAAGGCCTTGATGAACTCAGGCCACTCGGAGATCATGATGGAAGTGTTGTCATCGAGATGTCCCTGTGCGTCGGCAAGGGTGCGGTAAATCTCCTCGGTGATGAACGGCATGAACGGATGCAACAGCTTCATGGACGTCGTGAGAACCATGCACAAGGTAAACATCGCAGCCTGCTTCGTCTTAAGCTCCGTGCCGTAGAGACGAGGCTTCACCATCTCGATGTACCAGTCGCAGAACTCGGACCAGATAAAGTCGTAAATCTTGCCTGCGGCGATACCGAGCTCGAAGTTCTCAAGGTTCTCCGTAACGTCGGCTACCAGCTGGTTACACTTGGAAATGATCCAGCGGTCCGCGTCCGTAAGGGCACTCATATCAAGATCGCCGCTCATGTCAACCTGCTCGAGGTTCATCATGATGAAACGGCTCGCGTTCCAAACCTTGTTGGCGAAGTTGCGGCTTGCCTCAACACGCTCCCAGTAGAAGCGCATGTCGTTGCCGGGCGCGTTGCCGGTGACGAGCGTGAAGCGAAGCGCGTCCGCGCCGTATTTGTCGATCACCTCGAGAGGATCGATACCGTTTCCTAGGGACTTACTCATTTTCCGACCCTGAGAGTCGCGAACGAGACCGTGGATGAGAACCGTCTTGAACGGAACCTCGCCCATCTGCTCGATGCCGGAGAACATCATTCGCATTACCCAGAACGGGATGATGTCGTAACCGGTAACCAGCGTGCTCGTCGGGTAGAAATACTCAAGTTCCTTGGTCTTCTCCGGCCAGCCGAGGGTCGAGAACGGCCACAGAGCCGAGCTGAACCAGGTGTCCAGAGTATCGGGATCCTGGCGCATGGGCTTGCCGCACTTCGGGCAAACAGCGCTGTCTTCCTTGGTTACTACCGTCTCGCCGCACGCGTCACAGTAGAACGCCGGGATCCGGTGGCCCCACCACAGCTGGCGGCTGATGCACCAGTCGCGGATATTTTCAAGCCAATGGAAATATGTCTTCTCAAAATGCTCCGGAACGAACTGCGTCTCATCCTTCTTTACAGCGTCGATCGCGGGGCCTGCCAGCGGCTTCATCTTGACGAACCACTGCATCGAAACGCGGGGCTCGATGGTGGTGCCGCAACGGTAGCAGGTGCCTACGTTGTGGGCGTGATCCTCGATCTCCGTGAGGGCGCCGCACTCCTGCAGATCCTTTACGATTGCCTTGCGGGCCTCGTAGCGGTCCATGCCGGCGTACTTCGGATAGTCGTCCGTGATCTTCGCATCGGGCGTCAGAACATTGATCACCGCGAGGTTGTGGCGGAGACCTACCTCAAAGTCATTAGGGTCATGAGCCGGTGTGATCTTGACAACACCGGTACCGAATTCCATGTCAACGTACTCGTCGCCGATCACCGGGATCTCGCGGCCCACGAGCGGCAGCGTAACGGTCTTGCCGATCAGGTGCTTGTAGCGGTCATCGTTCGGGTTAACCGCAACGGCGGTATCGCCGAGCATCGTCTCGGGACGCGTGGTTGCCATCTCAATGTAGCCGCTGCCGTCCGTGTACGGATAGCGCAGATGCCAGAAATGACCTGCCTGATCCTCGTAGTTTACCTCCGCGTCGGAGATCGTCGTCAGGCAGTGAGGGCACCAGTTGATGATGCGGTTTCCGCGGTAAATGAGCCCCTTGTTGTAGAGGTTTACGAAAACTTCCTTAACGGCTTTGTTGCAGCCCTCATCCATGGTGAAACGCTCGCGGTCCCAGTCGCAGGACGAGCCCATTTTCTTCAGCTGGGAAATGATGCGGCCGCCGTACTGGCGCTTCCACTCCCATGCTCTCTCGAGGAAGCCCTCACGTCCGAGGTCCTCCTTCGTGATGCCTTCCTTTGCCATGGCCTCAACGATCTTCGCCTCGGTGGCGATGGACGCATGGTCTGTGCCGGGAAGCCACAGAGCCTCATAGCCCTGCATACGCTTGAAGCGGATCAAAATGTCCTGCAGCGTGTTGTCCAAAGCGTGGCCCATGTGCAGCTGTCCGGTGATGTTCGGCGGCGGGATCACGATCGTGTACGGCTTCTTCTCGGGCCGTACTTCCGCATGAAAATACTTCTTGTCCTGCCACATCTGATACAGGCGGTCTTCAATCTCTTTCGGATTGTAGGTTTTAGCCAGTTCCTTCATGTGTTGCTCCTTTCTGTGTGGGTGCGCTGTCCCGCAACCTCGCGAACTGCGTTCGCTCGGTGTACGTGCGCTCGGAACCCAAATAAACAAAGACGCCCCTCGCCGTATAAGGACGAGGGGCTGTTCGTGGTACCACCTTATTTCGCAGCTTGCGCTGCCTCTTTACGCCGCTCCAACAAGCGACTCATCGGTAACGGGATTACCCGGAGATTCCTATTCCCGCATCGCCGCGCCAGAAAGCACCGCTGCCGGTTTCAAAATCTCAGCTCCGAAGCTACTTCCGCATCTCCGTCTCCGAACCGGTCTTGCAGCCTTGAACCGGTCTCTCTGTCGGTCGGTGGAAACGTACTCCTCTTCTTCCATGCCTTTGTGTTATGAATATGTGCATACTTTACCGCAGCCCGAGGGCTTTGTCAAGGAAAAATTCCGAGGCGTATCCGATCAATAGTATGTGTACTCATACTCCGTCTGTTCCGGCTCCTCACCGTCGCTGAGCTTTACCTCTTTCACGATGTTCCCGTGATCATCGTAGTCCGTGCTTATCTCGGAGTAGAGCGCACTGAAGAAGTTTCTGGTATTCACTCTTCTGCCGTTCTCGTCGAAGGTCGTCTTCATCTTTTCCTCAATATCGTCATCGCTTAAGTATTCCTTCCAACTGTACATTTCCAGTCTCCATGTTCCGTCCAGCGCACGATATTCCATATCCGACACTTCAAGCCCGTTCCCCCATTCCTCGTTCAAGCAGGTAAGCTGTCGAAAAAGTTCATTGTCCCCGTAACTTTCCGTCGACACCGAAGGCGTCAGAAAATATAATTCCTCTTTACTTACGGGCGCTTCACTCTCTTCTCCCGTATCGGGATTCCTTTCACAGGAGTACATCCGCTTGCTGAAGATTCCTTTTGCCGAGTCCCAGTCGCAGACCGTTTTTTCGCAGTACTTCTCCCCCTCGGCATAGGAACGCATCACCAGGATCTTTCCCAGCGCATCAAACTCATTTTCCTTGATCGTCCCGTCCGCGAACGTCAGGATGCTCTTCGAACACACTCGCCCGCCTTTATACTGATATTCAACGGTACACATCTCATAGGGTTCGCCGTCAATCTCTCCGCAGAACACTTTCATACGGTTCAGCCGGCCGGATTCATCATAATACTTCTCATAGGTCTTTTCCCTGGTCACCGTCACATCATCGTCATAAATTTGCCAGTATACCCCGTATCCGGTCACCTTCCGCTGCTCGGCATCATACTCAGCCGCAACCACCTCCCGCCGGGATCCCGGCGGCAAAGAATAACCGATTGCCCCGACTTCTTTCCGGTAGATGAGATTCCCGTACGCATCATATTCCATCTCGTGGCACCAATAAACATCCCCGTCCGAGTCGGTACCTTTGTTCAGGATCTCATCCCCGTTTTCGTTGTATCGTATCTCCTGTATCCTTTTGTAATCTTCGTTTGCGTTGCCTTCCCGTACAAAGCGGATACGGTCGGAATCCCCGTCGTATTCATAGGACATAACGTACGGAACAACCTTCGAAGGATCCTCTCCGGCCTTCGTGGTAACCGTCGTCAGCGAAGCGACCCTCCCTTTGCTGTCGTACTCGGTGCGGATCTCCGTTTTCGTTTCCTCCCCGAACAGATGCAAATACCAGGAACTGCTGAAGATTTCCCGGCCGTCCGCATCCAGATCGACCTCATCCGTCCGGATCTTCGTCCGCACCCCTTTCTCGTAAGCATACGTGTCACAAACATAGCTTCCGGGGTATTTCACCGCCGGATCATTGCCCGGATTTCCCGGCGTCGACCCGGTGTCCGCCACCGTCCCGTTGTTCGCGTCATTTTCCGACTTCTTTTTGTCTCCCTTGGTGCAGGCCGTCATACACAGACAGACGATCAGCACCGGGATCAACCATGCTTTTCCTTTCATAATTCTCCCCCTGTTTCTTATTTCACTCCGTGAAATACTTCGGAAAATACGTATACTCGTATTCCTTCCACGGCTTTTCCGTTCCGTCTTCCTTGACGCGATATTCTCGCGTCCGATGATCATACTCATCGTACTCACGGATCTCATTTTCCGAATATCCCCGATATGTCTGACGGATGATATGCCCCGCATTGTCGAACTCGGCCTCCACGACGGTTTCCATCATATCCTTCTCATTCGGATGCTCGGCACGCTCGTTCGCCCACACGTATTTCAGTGTATTCTTCAGAATCGTAAAATGATAATCCTCGTCTGGCTCATTGACGGGATGATTCAACACGATGAAGTACTCTTCTTCATCCTCCAGCATTTCATCATCATACTGCTTGTAATGCCTCCGTAGGTTTACCTCACGATTCGCCACCGGGTAATCACTGACATCCCAAAAGTATACATTGTACGATACGACAACGCCGTTGACGATCTTCTCTTCGGAGATCACTCTTCCCATGCCGTCATATACCGTCCGGTTTCTGACGTTGAACACTCCATTTATATCTCCCGCCGTGTCGTAGGAAAATTCAAGGATCGTTCCGTCCATACCGTAGGCTGTAGTTGACTGCGACCTCAAAACGCCGTTCGGATCAAACATCCGGGAGATGCCGCGGTTCGTCCCGCGGTCGAAGGATCGCTCTTCGATCATTGACACGCCACCGTCGTCATCGTAGAATCTCACGACAGTTATATCCTGATCGACATAGGAGTCAACCAGGATCTCCGGAATGTCATTATCCTCACTCCATTTCCTGCGGAAAATGACATTGTACATGGAGTCATACTTATTTTCCTCAGCGCTGAACGTTCCGTCATCGCTCTCTCTCCGCGAATAAAGAACCCTTTGGGAATCGCCGTCGTACACGTAAGTGTACGCTTCGGTAGATTCAACATCGCGGTACCAACCGGAAACAATCTCGTAATACATGCGATCCAACTCGTCGAAGAAGCATCTCTCTTCCGTCCCCATATACGGCTCATCGGAGTCATCAGGCGGATACGTCATGCCGGAGTCGTAAGACAATTGTTTTCTGCGGATCACACGCCCTTTCTGATCCAGATCACATTCTTCTTCTTTGATCAGTACGCGATAGTCCCCCCTGTACAAATACTCTTTCTTCGTATAACTCGCGACCTCGGTCTGCCGGCGTTCATCTGCAGCGTTCTCCTGCGGACCATCCTTTTTCGACGATCCGGAGCACGCCGAAAGAAGTGCCGCTGCAAGCAGCGCCACTGTAAGCAAAAGGATCATTTTCCGAATCCGTTGCGTCATAGTAATCCTCTCCGAAACACATCAATAGTAGGTGTATTCGTACTCGTAGGAATCCTCTGGAATCCATTTTCCGTCTTCGTCAAACTTAGAAACTTTGACTACATTTTGGTGTTCATCAAACTCTTCGATTTCTGTCTGCCAACCGTAGTGATACGTCATTCTCTTCATAATATCCCCGTTGGAATCAAAGACCGAGTCAACAGTTGTCTCCCTCTCCCGGATAAGCGCTCCGTCGGAAGCCCCATCTACCGTTTTTTCAACATACTCATATACCCGAAAACAACCAACATTACCAGAACGCGAATCCGATTCTTGTCCATCCAGATAAAAGCTTTCATACTTCGGCACAAGGTTTCCGTCACTATCTTTACTCATCACGGTTCGGATATTCACCTTTCTGTTCGGTACCGAACTGTCCTCGACGCCCCATCGGTATTCAAATGCAGTATTGACAACTCCATTGTCATGGAATTCCGTCTCTCTGATCATTCTTCCCTGATCATCGTACAAATACTCTCTGTAGCAATACATTTTCCCATCATTGTCTGCACGTAAATACACCTCTTCAATCATCACCCCGGCTGTGTTGTACTTATACCGGGTTTCGGACGTGACTTTGCCTTCATCATCCCTACTCAGCTCAGCAACACAGTGTCCCTGTTCATCATACTCAAGCACTTCTTCATAGTAAGCGCCGTCAGAAGGATCGGTTACAACAACTCGTATCGGACGTCCGTTCTCATCATAGTACCACTCCTCTTCGCTTTGAATCTGTTCCGAGTAATCTTCACCTTTTCCATAATCGTAGCTGATCCTCTTTCCATCCTGAAAGTTCGATTCGTACAAAACCCTGTAATGATCACCATACCTCGAATCAAATTCTTTATGAAAAATCGTATGGCCGAATTGATCGTATTGACACTCACGAATAATCTGAAGCTCACCCTCCAGGCTTGTATACAGATTAATTTGACACAATTCTCTGTCAGAATCCCCGTCATAGACAGGCAACAAACTGGAATATTCCTCACCTTCCGGACCAAAACTCTCTGCCCAATAGAATACTTGTCTGTCAAGATCATCGTACATCCACCGTTTTTCATAACCCGATCCATCGTCATCATACCGAACGTTCTCACGGATTTTTCTCCCTTTTGAATCCAGATCCACTTCGGTCACACTAATCAGGACTCGCTTTCCGTTCTCGTCAAACTCATAGCTTTTATAATCATAACTGCCGGGGAGCCGCTTATTCAGCTCCGCAGCGTTCTCCTGCAAATTCTCCTGTGAGCTCCCCTTTTTCGACGATCCGGAGCACGACGAAAGAAGTGCCGCTGCAAGCAGCGTCACCGCAAGTGAAAGGGTCATTTTCCGAAGGGGGTGCGTCATCAAAACTGCCTCACTTTACTCGTACGTATATTCGTAGATCCACTCGCTCCCCGGGACAATCTCGTTGTTCTCCAACGAATATTCACGTACTACATTGCCCATCGTGTCGTATTCCCTGACATCACATCGGTCGTATCTGTTATAAGCTGTTTGCTTCACCGGCTTTCCGTCCTTGTCAAACTCCGTGTCAAGCCCCAGTCTCATTTCTTCCGACAGACTCGGTCCCCCGCTCCCGGTTCCCATATTCCAGTCGATCACCCGCTCCCGCATCCGATACATACTGTTGTAATCATCAATATCCCCGAGATAGTATGTTTCACTGGTAAGCACCTGAACACCATTGTAAAGATCGTATACCGATTCGCGGTTCACTTTTCGGTTCGGTACCGTCGGGTCATCGATATCCCACTCCACTTGTGTAAGAGAGTTCAGAGTCCCATCCAGGAAGTTCTCCGTTGACCGGCACAACCGTTCCTGCTCGTCATATTCATCCGAATGGGTCAGACACCAGACTGAATTGACCGCTGTATACCTGCGGTACTCTGCGATCTTTCCGTTGTTATGATACTCGAACTCCTCCTTCTCGTACGGGTTGTCAGGATCATATGACTGATCGTATGACGCCGTTCCGACACATCTCCCGTCCTCGTCGTATTCATACAGCTTGCGAACATGGTTGCCGGGCTTCAGATACTCAACTCCGTCATCGGTATAACTGTACACCGGGCAATGCTCGTCTTCCCAGAGCAGTCTTCCTTCTTCATCATAACAGAATGTCTCCACGACAACCTTCTCTCCGTACTCGTCCGGAGTATCGGCATACTTATATACGCGCCGTTTGGTTCCCTGAATGTCAGAATCGACTTGAATTCTATAACCGTCGGTCAGCAGGTCGGTAGCCCGCTCAAAGATTAAGTTCCCGTATGCGTCGTACTGCCGCTCCGTGATCTCAACATCATCTGACGAGCCGTCCCCATGCTGTTCCTGATACACAATCCTGTCGGAATCCCCGTCATATGCCAGAAGTCCGTACGTTAAGAAGCGTATCTCCGTATTTTCCACCCATTGAGTTGCTTCCCAGTACACCACGCGCCCCAGCTCATCATACAGCCAGCGCCGCTGCCCTTTTCTTTGTAAATCCGCACCTCGTGCATATTCCCACCGGATCTTATGACCCTTCTCATCCATTTCGTACGCATCATAATCGGTATGCTCTCTGGTTCCGTCCTCCCGAATATAATACGTGTTAAAACTGTACTTTCTCGGTCCCGTGTACTCTTCTTCCGCGGCTTTTCCGGATTTCGCATCCTCGTCCCTGTCCCGCGGTTTCTTCCCGCACGCCGACAACAGTGCCGCCGTAAGCAGCGCCACTGCAAGCAAAATGATCATTTTCCGTGATCCGTGCCTTCTCATCCCGATCTCCCCGTCAATAGTAGGTGTACCTATATTCCTCCCGCATGATCTCTCTGTACTCCGACGTCGACATCCGGATTTCCGTAAGATTACCGTGCTCGTCGTACTCCCGCTCTTCGATCCAGTTCGGAGTCTTATACTTCAGACTCGCCCTTGTTCCGTCGAGATGATATTTTACTCTGTAAAAATACGGCCAGGGATCATCCTCCAGTTCGGGGTGAACGATATCCGCGCTGAACAACCCTCTCTCCGTGAATTGTTCGAGATTGTCGTCGATCAGCGCTGTTTTCTCTTCCGGATCATACTCGAACGGCGATCTGTCACCGTTCTGATAATCACAAAGATATATGCAGCTCGCTTCGCAGTTATAGGTATCTCCGTCCTCGACTCTGCAATAATTCTTTATAACACCTGTCGGAACCCTTGTGTTCATGAGTTCGTACTCCGACATGGATTCCGCGTCCTCAACAAAAGGATAGTCACCGGCCCACCCAAGCCGCGGATCGAAGATACAGTATTCAAAGAGAACTGCCGCATGCGGCAGGGAATACAATCCCCCGTCGTAGACATCGATCCGCTCACAATAGTCAAAGTTATCAAAATATTTATACTTGTAACGCTCCGTCAACACCGGCGTCCACCCGGTTTCCGCGTCACACTGATAATTCCGCTGCTGCTCCATCAGCCCGTCGGCATTATATATTCTTTCACTCTCGAGCGCCCTGGTTGGATACTGCCCCGAGGACTCCGTGTTATTGTCAACGATCCGATACAGTTCAAGCGATCTCTCGTTCAACTCCGCCGTCGTCTCCAGCCGTCCGTTCCGGTTCAGCTCTTTTCGGAAAATGAGGTTTCCGTAAGTGTCGTATTTCCGCTCTGTATGCTCCAGAACATAACCGTCCGCATCCACGGTCCTTCGAAGCGTCTCCCGCTTTGTGTCACCGTCGTAGGCATATACCGTTGCGCGGGGATAGCCCTCGGCGATCCCTTCATCCGTCGTGCGCAGCGTCTCCTTATATACGACCCGGCCCAGATCATCGCGCACGTACCACACCTCCTCCGTGCTTCCTATCGGGAGGTCATCGGATACGGTTGCCTCATATCGGCAGGATTTATAGATCGTCTGACCGTTTTTATCGACCTTGACAACTTCCGTCCGCCGGTCATTAACATTCTCGTCCCTCACCGTACTGACCTTGCACTCGTAGCTCCCGGGATTCCATTCGGTCGGCTCCGAAAGCACCCTGCGCACCTGCGCGGGGTCACCGCCATTCCCGGAATTCTTCGACGAAGCCGATTTTCGGCCGCAAGAAGAAAGCTGTGCCGCTGCAAGCAGCGACACAACAAGTAAAATGACCCATTTTCCCCTGATCTGCCTTCTCATACGATTCCATCTTCTTTTGCGTCTTCCGTAGTGCCTTCCCCAGGCTTCGCCGCGGCTTTCGCGCCCACACTCTTCAGATCCGGTTCCACGATCTCGCCCTTGCCGACGGATTGCCCGTCCTCACGCAGGAACCGGCGCCGCTCCTCCGCATCCTCGGGCATCGCGCTCTGCAACCCGCGGATGATGCCGGGATAGCTGACGGAGCGCATGGACGGGAACGCGTCGAGCATTCGCTTCTGTTGCCTTGTAAAAAACTGGAGCATCCCTCGGAAGAACGTCTCGACCACGACTGTGTCGTACAACGCCGCCATGCGGTCCTTGACCGCCGAAAGTTTCTCGGCGATCTTGCCGATCTTCTCCTCGAAGTCCGCCGCATGCTTCACGCTCACCACGAGATCGATGAAAAATACAGCGATCAAAGTCCACGCTGTCAGATGCAGCGCCAGCGGCGGCATCAGACCGATCAGCCACAGCGTGCGCGGGTTGATGTATCGCAGCAGCACCACCGACATCAGACCGAACGCGAAAAATCCTTCGATACAGATGCGTCCGTTGAGGTGAAGCAGCATGTCCGTGTAATCCCACCAGCGGGCATTGAACATCTTCTCCATCAGATAGCCGGTCAGGTACTCGACGCCACAACAGATGACCGCGCTCACAAAGAACAGCAGGATCGGTTTGTCCTTGAGTCCGCTGAGTAAAAACAGATCGATCAGCGCGCCGGCGCCGTAGATCGGAATGTATGGCCCGATCATGAAGCCGCGGTTGACGATCCTGTGCTTATCCCACAGCGAGTAGAAGAAGCTCTCCCACACCCATCCGATGAAGCTGTAGATGATAAACATCAAAAAACTGGTTTCAACAAGTTCCACGGGATCGCACACTCCTTCCGAGCGCCAGGGCAATCCCGCGCAAAGTCTCATACGTTGCGCACGCTTTATCGACGACGCAAAGGATCTTTCCCTCCTTCGTCTTCGGTATGCGCAGGTTCAGCGGGAACATATGACAATGGATCATATCCTCCTCGATCCCGGTCAGTTTAAAATCGCGGCGGGCATTTTTCAACGCCTTCTCCGCATGGAAAAATCCGTGAAGACGATGGCTCGGATCATCCTCATGCCAGTCGTACAGAAAATAATCGTGCAGAAGCGCTCCGCGCACCAGACTCCTGCGGTTGACCCGCACCGGAAGCCTGTCGGCCAGCGCCAGACATCCCCGCGCCACAAGCATCGAATGGTCATAGACCGTGATGTCGCCGTGCTGCAGGAACGTCTTCTCCATCTGCATGCCCGGCGAGCGCAAAATGTCCCCGCCGTGCTTCCACAATTCCCTCTTATACTTCACGCAAACGTCCTCCTGTGTCCGAATTCCCCCACTGTATCCCGGGCTTATCTGTCCCGGTATGCCTTCTTCAGCTTATTGACCGTCTCATCGAAGAACCACCAGAATTCCTCGGTGGCTTCCTCTTCCTTGCCCCGCAGCTCCATCAGATGCAGGTAGTTGATGTAATCCGGCGAATACTCCCGGTTTTCCTCCACAAAATAGAACTGATTCTCGATGCGGCGGATGACCTCCGTCTCCCGCGAGTACACCGTGAGCTCGTTGTTGAATTCCTCCTCCATACCGCCGAGCTTGAGCGCGTACAGATACTGGCACAGACTCTCCTTGTAGCCGCTCTTCTGGTACGCGGTCTGAAAATACTTCGCCGCGTTGCGGAACTGTCCGTTCTGCGCCATCAGGACCGCGATGTTGTGGTACGCCGCGCCCTGTTCCTCCTCCGAGAGCTGCGCGAAATCCCGGTCGTCCAGGATCGTCTGGTACTCCAGAAGCGCCTCTCTCGTCTTACCGTACCGAAGGATCGCCGACGCGTGGTGGCGTTTGCGCTCGATCGGAAGCAGCTCGAAATACTCGTCGATCTTGCCGATCAGATGATTGATCTCGTCCTGGCTGTAATAGTCGGTGCTGCAGAAGATCGAAACCACGATATCCTTGATCCCCGATTTGCGCTCCATCAGCGTCGAGAGGAAATCGGCCCGTTCCGGCATATTCAGTTCCACACGGATCCACGGCACCAGCTGGCTCTCCGCGAGGTCCTCCTCCATCGTCTCCACGTTGTGGAAGAGGTAGTAACACAGCTCCTCCATCGTGTAGACACACACCCCTGTGGACTGAAAATAAAACGGTATCTTTGCTTTGTCACCGATACAGTATATAAGTCGTCCCATAGTTCTCCCGTTCCGCCGTTACAGCTGAATGACCTTCTCCCAGACGCGATAATTGCTCGGGAAGAATTGACCGAACCCGAGGTCCGTCACCGTGCACACCGCCGTGTCACGGTCGAGGAATGTCACCTTCACGGCCACACGCGTCGTCTTGTTCTCGCGCCGGTGCAGGTTCTTCAGGTTCATGATCGAATATTTGGTCTCCTTGCGAACCGCATTGAAGATCGTAAAATAAATCTCGTCCGTATCGTCGAGGATACCGACGGTCTTCGCCTTGGCCTCACGCCATTTTTCGCCGGCACGGATCAGCGGATAGTCCGCCACGCGGTTGTCCTTGAACATGCGGATGGAGATCGTCGAGCGGACCATGTCCTCCGTGAGGAAGAGATAATCCTCGAAGCGCTCGCTGCCCTCGTACTGTCCGCAGTACGCCGCGCCCTTCGCGTAGAGGTTCATGCCCTTGAAGACGTGGCGTCCCGAAGTCATCGACTTTAAGATGTCGTCCGGCCATGTGCCCTCGAAGCCCTTGCCCGTCACGTAGATGGTCGAGATGATCTGCTTCTGGATCACCTTGTCGCGCACGAGACGGAAGCTGTACTGCATGCGGCTCTCCTGCATATTTTCCAGCATTGTCGCGTCCATCAGGTCGCTCAGGTCCGCGGTAAATGTGGTCACTGCCGCGGGCGAACCCTTGCGGTTCGTCGACATCTGGTAGTAGAAGAGGCCGTTCTCGTTGTAATCAAAGAGGCTGACGTCGTTGACCCAGTATTCTTTGCGCTGGCACACCGCGTAGTACATGAAGCTCATGACGTACGGGCGGAACACAACCTTGTCCCTGCGGATGCCGGTTTCCTCGATCGCCTGCTGCACCGCCTCCACCACCCCGGGGTGAAGCGTGCGCATCGTCACGACGACCTTCTCGACCGTATCGCTGACGTACCTCTGCCGGACGGCCGATAGCGTCTTGCGGACAAACCGCGCCAGAAGCTCCGCCGCCGTATATTCAATCTCAAAGATGACCTCGCTGTCGCCGCGCAGCACCTTGTTGACGAGATCGTCCACAAAATGACCCGCGCCGCGGTTGTGGAATCGCACGGCCTCCTCGCCGAAGAGCCAGTCCTTCGAATCATTACGCACGCAAAGAACGGTGGGGATCACGGTATTCCCACTGCTCGGCGTGATACTGATACTGTCCGGTTCCTCGGTTGCCCGGCCCACTGCGATCTGCGTCATCTCGACGCCGAGATCGTATCCGATGAAGATAGCCTTCGGATCCATCCCGTGCTCCTCCTGGGTTAGTTATTGGATCTGCTCCTTGCAAGGATGCGAAGAATGCGGATCAAGAGGTTGATCAGGTCCACATAGATCATGCTCGCACTGTCGATGGCGTCGTCCACCGTCTTCGGTCTCTGCTGAGCAACAGCCCAGTCGTAACCGATGTAGCCGCAGAAGATGCCGATGAAGATAAAGTCAAAGATTCCCGAAGAGAATCCCAGTGCCCACATGACGACCTCGGCAACAAGACCGATCAGCAGGCAGCCGAACAGCATTTTCCCGATGGAGAGCATGAAGTTCGGAAACGCGTACGAAATACCGATCATCACAAGCGCGACAAATCCCATGATGCAGAACGCGTACTGAAGCGTCTCAATGGAGTACATATACAGGAAAGGCGTCAGTATGATTCCCATGGGAATGACGATCAGCGCGTAACCGATCAGGTCGATCACCGGATTGTCCGACTTCTTGATCATGACCGTTCCCGCGATCACCGATACAAAGTATCCGATGAGCATCGCGATATAGGTCCCCGAATCCCGGTAAACCAGGTTCGAGATCTTTTCGCCGAAACCGAAGAGCATGATCGCGTTAACCGCGAAACCGGCAAGGATGACCAGTCCGATGATCATGTTGTACTTGCTGACCGAGATCGTGTCGGCCGTGTTGGACGAGCCGTACCCCGCCAGCTGGTTGAAGTCCACATGCTGCATCGTCGATGCCGCCGACATCGAGGAGACAAACATCTGCTCCTGCTGCTCGTTCAGCCCGCGCTGTCCGTTGTTGTTCGACGGATCATTGTAGTTTGAATAGTTGTCCATGATTATTTCCCCCTGTCACTTTACGTATTTTCCGCAATCGTGTCCTCCTCCGTGTGGAACAGCTGGGAGATGGCAAATTCGTTGCGGATGTATCTGTTCAACAGATCAAGAGCCTTGTCGGCGTCGCGCTCCTGCTGCGCCTTGATGATCTCATTGATCTGGGCGAACCGGCTTCCGGGATTGCCGATGGTCTTGTCGCCGCCCTGCAGCGAAGCCTTCTCGGTGATCACCGTATCGTCCCCTTCGCGGTCAGGCTCGTCGCTGATGACATAGTCCACGGTCTCTCCGGCAAAGAGCACAAGCTCCTTCACGAAGATGCCGTAGCAGATGTCGCGCATCGGGAACTCCCGGTGGATGCGCTTGCCCGTTCCGCGGTAGGTGTAGTCGAGCGTCACATGATGTTTCGGGTTCGTGCGGTACTCGACGAAGAATTTGTCCTCGAGACTCTCGGGAAGCGTAAAATACTTCGCGAAATTCAGGAATGCCGGCAATATCTTGCCTCTGGCTTCCATGCGGACCAGCCAGTATTCCGCGAAATCCTGCTCCTCCTTCGTGAGCGTCTCCTGCTCCGCGTACTGCCGGAGCAGCGCGAGCACACAGACATCGTTGTCCTCGCGGTACACCGTGCGGCGGATGATGGCCACCGTGGTCTCGCCCATCGCGATGTCGGCCGTGAGGTATTTGTAAGCCATATATGTGATGTACGCGCGGATCAGCGTCCGATCGCTGCGCGGTTTGTCATACGCGTGGATCAGCGCGTCGCCGTACGGCAGGTACGACTCCGTGAAGAGGATCTGCGCGAGGAGCCGCTCCTCAAGGCTGTCCGCCGAAAGTCCTGCGGCATCCGCCTCCTCCCACACGTGGTAGAGCACTTGCGTGCGCGCCTGAAGATGGCGCACAAGATACTCGAGAATGCGCTCGCTGCGGCGCCCGCGGCAGAAGAGAAAGTACATCAGGTCGTCCAGGATCGGTGTCGACGTCTCGATCTGCTCTCTCGGAAGATCGACGCAGAACCGCTCCAAAAGACGAAGGTCGACCTCCTCATAGCCGTAGCGCGTCAGAAGCGGCATCACACGGTCGCTTCCCCGAAGGATCATCAGGCCGATGAGACGGCCTCTCTGCTTCGCGGGGATCGCCGCAAAATTCAGCCGGCCGACCAGCTCCTCGAGCTGTTCGTCGCGGAAATTGTCGTAGAAATGAAGCACCAGCGTCCGCAACAGTTCCTCACGGAACTCATCGCGGAGCTCAAGGGATCGGCAGGCCCTCTTCCGGTACTCGATCGCGTCGGGATCAAACCTGCGCTCCTGCTGTGCTCTGGAAGCCAGTTGAAGCAGGATCATGGTGTTGTCCGGATACGAGGAATACGCCTCCGCGTAAATGTTCTCGCAGTACATCAGACGGCGCTTCTTGTACGGAATACCGCTCAGGAAACGGTTGCGGTTCGCATCCATGAAAGCGATCACCGCGTTGTCCGTGTAGATGTCCGCCTGGGCATGCCCGCTCGCTAGCGCGATCACCGTCTCCTCCGCGAGTTCGGGATGCGCGATGCAGACATAGTGGATGCCCGGCGCGTCGCACTCGATCTCATAGCGGAACGCGATGGTCTGAAGCTTCTCGAGCACCCGGTCGCGGTAATCCTCGGACGCCAGGCAGTCCTGGTAGAGGATCGCGAGGAAGTCGTCGTTGCGCTTCTCGCGCAGACGGTCCATCGTGTACTCCCGAATCTTCGGAAGGAAGCCCTCGTAGACTTCCGGATTGCTCTCCTTGTGCCGCACGATGTTGGCGTACAGGAACGAGAGTTTCCGGTCGTTGAGCTTGCTGTTATACGTAAAATAAGCGAATACGTTGTCGTCGAGCGTCTCGTCCACATCGGATTTGCCGGTGTAGAGATAGTACTCGTAGAGTTCCGCCACGCGGATCTCCGCCTCGACGCCGCGCTCAAACCAGACGGCGTATTTCGGGTCGCGGCAGTGCCCGCGGATCAGCATCGCGCAGATGGACGTGAGCGCCTCGCGAAGCTGGAACCGGTCGTAGATGCCCTGCAGCACCGTATAATACAGCGGCTTGAATTCCTTCACGGTCTCCGCGAGCACGGAGAATTGCACCGCCACTTCCTTCTGCAGGAAACGGTTGCGGACGGCGTAGGCCACCGTCTGCAGTTCAAAATCGCCGATCTCGTGCAACAGCGTCGGCTCCTCGTTGAGGGTGCGCGCTGCCTCAAGGAACAGAAGCGGCGAAGGATTGTCGTTGTCGTACAGTCCGCGGAGCTCGTCGAGACGAAGCTTGCGGTTCCGGGAATACCGGTCGTCAAGCTGCATCAGCAGAAGCGCCGGGATGATCCGCTTGGGAGCGTCGTTGCAGATCCCGTAGAGCTGCTCCAGCGCGGTCACGCGGTTGGCGCTCGAGCGCTCCGCGCGCAGGTAGATGTAAGCCGCCTTGGCGTCCGCCGAAGACGACATCACTTCATTCTCATCGATCTCGCGGAGCTTCGCGTTCGCGGGACTCTCGCGGCCGCTCAGACGGTCGAGATGAATCCGGTACAGTCTCGCCTCCAGCGAGAGGTTGCCTGCCGCCTCCTGAAGTCTCGCCAGAAGGCCTTCCGCCTCGGACACATAGCGTCCGACGGGGATGCGGTTCATCCGGTAAGCCAGCGCATTTTCCGCCAGCTCCACGATGATCGCGGACTGCGTCTTGCGGCGCACCTGCTCCGCCGTCTGCTCCTGCGTGCGGTGGCAGTACACCGGCACCTCGATGGTCTGGTTCTGCGCCTCCACCGTCAGCGTCGCGTAATTGATGCCGCGCGACATCTTCTCGGGGATTACGACATAGCGAATATCATACACACCGCCGACGAACTGCTCCGTCGTAACGACGCCGTGCTCGACAAGCAAAAAGTCAGCCGTGGAGGACACCTGCAGGTTCACGTATCCGGGGTTGTCCATGCGGATCGTCAACCGGTCGGAAAATGCGTTGTCCCTCACGTCGGGATACTCGATCTTCGTCTTGGCCACCGAGATGGCCACAGGCATCTTGCGCCCCGTCGCCACCAGGAATTCCTCCATGGCGCGCTCCTCGGAGACGCTCTGCGTCAGAAAGTCATACAGGAAAAGGCTCTGCGGCTCATGGAACTGCAAAAACGGCCGGAACCCCGGATCCGTGTAAAGTTTGAGGGCTTCCTTGCGCTCCTCGCGCGCGAACAGGGCAAACTGCTCCGGTGTCTCGATCTTCACGCTCCCGAGCGGCAGCGTCGGCGCCGTCACTTCGATGTGGTACGGAAGCTCGACCTCTCCGCAGTCCGTGATGAACGTGAGCATACCGTCAATCTCGGTCAGCTCCTCGATCGTCTCGGCGTGAACCGTGTATTCTACCGTGTTGGAGACGCCCACAAACTGATTCGTCACCGCCTCCACGACGCGGTTGTCCGAGCACACGAGCCCCTTCATGGACTTCTCCGCGTCGTTGCTGATGATCACGCGGCCGCTCAGCTTCCGCCCGACCTCCACCGACGCGACGATCCTGTCCTTGCTGAGGCGGATTCTGGGAAGTTCGTATTCAATTACGCCCCGGGCGATCCCGGCTATCTTGTCTCTCACGATCCCCTCCTGCCTCTGCGGTACGCAGAGTCCTACGGTTGTATGCTCTCCATCGTATCATCCTCGCGCCTGCGGAAGATCACGCTTCCGTCCAGCGCGACAAAATACTCTCCTGCCAGTCCGCCGCCCTTGTTCAGGACGATCACGCCGAAGCATTCCACGCCGTTGATGTTGGTCGTGTACTCGTCGGTCTCGAAGTCATAATCGGACATGCTCTTCGAGAGCTTCAGCTTGCTCGCGGACTTACTCTTTAAAAACTCCTCCGCCTTCGCAGCGGTAAATTTCTTCGGCGCTTCGGTCGGCGTCGGTGTCGGCGTGTCTGTAGGCCCCTTGGTCGGTGCCTTGGTCGGCTCCTTCACGGCCGGCGTTTCGGTTATCTTCTGCTTGCCGCCGTCGGTCGGCGTCGCCTTGCCTGTCTGCTTTCCGCCGCTTCCGGTCGGCTTGGTGACCGACTGCGTCGGCGTCTTGTCGGAGTCTTTCTTGCGCTCATCCAGGCGCTCCAGCCCCCAGCTGACAAGCCCGAAAACAACGGCAACCGCAAGCACGTACAATATTGCTTTCAACAGGATCACGGAGCCTCTGTTTTTCTTCGCCCGCTTCCTGCTCTTCTTCTTTTTCTGTGCCACTGATCAACCCCTCCTCCGGGTTCCCCCCGTGATCACCCTATACGGAATCATTGTATCACAGTGTCCGCCGTTTGTCACGGATTTCTTACCGCGGCGCCGGCCGCCGGAACGACAAAAAACCGCAGGGCATCCGGGGATGCTCTGCGGCTTGTCAGCTGCTCATTGCAGCACTCAATTCTTATGTCACTCTGCGCGATTACGCAAGCTTGCCCTTCGCGGTGTTAACGAGCGAGGTGAAGCCCTCAGCATCGTTGATCGCCATGTCGGAAAGCATCTTACGGTTGATGTTTACATCCGCAAGCTTGAGACCGTACATGAACTTGCTGTACGAGATATCGTTGCTCTTGCATGCTGCGCTGATACGAGCGATCCAAAGCTGACGCATCTGTCTCTTCTTCTCCTTGCGGCCTGCGAAAGCGGATGCAAGTGCGCGCATAACGGACTGCTTAGCAATACGGTACTGCTTGGATCTTGCTCCTCTGTAGCCCTTTGCCAGCTTCAAAATTCTGTTGTGTTTCTTCTTGGCGTTCAAGCCGCCCTTAATTCTAGCCATGGTTTATATGTCCTCCTTCGACAAGTATGCGTCTTACAGATACGGTAAGATCTTCTTCATGTTTGCTTCGCTCGTATGATCCGTGATCGTAGCTTTTCTGAGATTTCTCTTCATCTTGGTCGTCTTCTTCGTCAAGATGTGCTGCTTTCCGGCCTTCATTCTCTTGAGCTTTCCGGTACCTGTCTTGGAAAAACGTTTCGCAGCGGAGCTGCTGGTCTTCATTTTCGGCATAGTGAATATCCTCCTGATCTATTCATTTTCTTTGTTTGCGGCGGCCTTCTTGTCCTGCGTCTTCTTCTCGGACAGGATCATCGTCAGGTTACGACCTTCCAGTTTGGCTGCCTTATCGATCACAGCGCAGTCCGAGAGCTTTTCGCAAAATGCCATCATGATCTCGAGACCTGCCTGCTGATGCGCCATCTCACGACCGCGGAAGCGCAGTGCGACTTTGACTTTGTTGCCCTTCTCCAGGAACTTACGAGCCATGCCCGCCTTCGTGTTCATGTCGTTGTCGGCAATCGTCACGGAGAGCTGAACTTCCTTGATCTCCGTTGTCTTCTGCTTCTTGCGATTCTCCTTGGCTTTGCGCATCGCCTCATAGCGGAACTTGCTGTAGTCAACCGTTCTGCATACGGGCGGCTTGGCGGTAGGAGCTATCAGAACCAGATCGAGATTGGCATCATTTGCGATCTTCTGCGCTTCGACAAGCGACATGATTCCGAGAGTCTCACCGTTTTCACCGAGAACGCGAACTTCCTTCGCGCGGATCTGCTCATTGATCAAATATTCGTTGCTAATAGCTCACACCTCCTCGTGTGTTACTCTTTTGCAATAAAAAAGAGTGGATAACTGACGTATCCACTCAAAACAGACCTAACCCATACGGATTTCGGTAAATGTCTTATGTTGACCTCTTCGCGCGATTGCTTGAGGCGAGAGCGGATACTCTGCTTCGTGTGTCAGGCCCGTGCCGCACGCGGCATCTCCCGACAGCAAACCGATGATATCACACCCGTTCCCGCTTGTCAAGCATTATTTGCGAAAGAAAACCGCGGCTTATCGCTCCCTGTCGGCAAATGCGTTGCGGGTTCTCTTGATGCAGATCATCTCGAACACCATGAGGATGATCCCCGTGATCCTGTGAAGCATCAGGTTGAATCGGTAAATGTTCTCGATGCGCAGGTTCATTTTCCGCTCGTCCGCATAGTTGAGGAACTTATCCGTCTCAAGCTTGCGCTCATTGTACTCGCCGACGACCGACAATATAAGCGCCAGCGCCACTGCCGCCAGGCACACGATGATCGTCTTTTTCCAGAGACCTTCCCAGCTCTCATAAACCCGGTTCATCCCGCCGGCAGCCTCCCTCATGGCCTCGCTGTAAAGCAGCCGGAACAGGATCGCCACCGCTGCCGAGATCAGCACGTACTCCATCCCGACCGCCAGGTAGGCTCCCTTGCCGCTCATATAGCCGAGCGAGAACGTCGACAAGACTATCTCGCCGAACAATCCCAACAGGCCGGCCGCCAGAATTCCCGTGTTCAGCGAATAGAGCCGGATCAGCACCGTATAGTACACGAGCAGCATGATGATCGGGATCACCGAGACAAACATCGCTACCGTAACATGATTCTCCAGGAATTCGATCACGTTCGCAAAAAACTTGATCTTCGGCTCGGAAAAACTGTCCGTATTGTACATGCGGGTCAGATTGTTGAAAATGTGGAACGAGTTGAGCACGAGTACCCACGCCTCAACGATGATAAAAGCAAGCAGCGCGTGCTGCAGATGGCGGAGTTTCGTTCCCGCATCGCGGTAATCCGCAGGTGTCATTTCTCCTCTGTTGTTCATAGTGATTTGTCCCCCCTTGTTATATCAGCCGGTCAATATCGTAACCGGGAATTATCCTCCTTCGGATACAGGATTTCCGCGGTTTCCAGCAGGCAGGTCCGCTCACGCACCTGCAGGATCAGATCCACGATCGAAGAAACCATGACGATCACCATAAGAAGCACCACCATCGCCCTTGTTTTGTTCAAAACTTCCTCGTAGGAAATATCCGCGCTCTGAATGTCTTTGACAAACTTATCCAGAAGCAGCTTCAGCAAAAAGACCAACACCGCGGATATCACGCTCACGATGCGCGACAGATCCCTCAATCCTTCCCAAAGTCCGGAAGCCGGCATCGAAAAATCCCTTGTTGCCTCGGACATTGCCGTGCAGTAAGTCCAACGATACGCCAGACCCAGAGCTAACATGAACAAACAGCTGATCAAGGCAGAATCGAGTGTTGCCGAAACATTCGTTCTTACGTCAGTGCTGCCGGCCGAAGCGATCGATGACGCGGTACTGTTTACCTCGGAGAACACCATGGTTGCCAGGAGGAAAACACCGGCGACCAGAGTGCCGCTGTTGAATTTGTGGAGGTTCATAAGTTCCACGCAATACAGAATCGCCACGCACACGCAGAATACCGCCAACAAGATCGTAATGCTGCTGTGATCCGACAGGAATCGAATGCTCTTCTCCGCAGACTCGTTCTCGTACAGGGCAAGTATGCTGACCAGCGGTATCAGAATTGCCGATACAAACACGGCGATCATCCAAACGCCGAGTATTGTCCGCATTTTCATAAGTCTCGCACGGACATCCTCGCACTCAAAAGCCGTCATTTTCCCTTTGTTTTCATTCATGTATGCCTACCCCCTCCGATTGTACCCCGACCTGATGTCTAGCCGAGTCGGGGCGTGATCAACGGCTCATCCCAGTTGATCGTTCCTCCCAGTTCTGCCGCGAGCGCATCCGCATGCTCACGCAGGGTTTCCGTCTCCAGGTACTGCGCATCGCGCTTCTTTGTGCGGCGTCCCTTGCCCTCGTAAGCGATCTCGCTGACATACGCATCGTAGCTGATCGCGAAATCCTCCTCGTCGTCATGCGGGAAGAAATTGACGCTGTACTCGTACGTGATCTGTCCCGCGTCCGAAGTCGCCGTCAGCTTGACGACCGCCGCGTGCCGGTCGCGCTCGTTGAAGGTGCAGGTTGCTTCGTAGTAGCATTCAAAAACATCGATCACTTTCATCTTACTCACCCGTTCTTCTTTTTGTTCATGATGGCATCGATGCACTCGATGCAGGCCGAGCGGAACCCTGCCTTCTCAAGGGCCGCAACACCACAGATCGTGGTTCCCGAAGGCGAGCAGACCGCATCCTTCAAAACGCCGGGATGTTCGCCGGTCACCTGCTGCAGTTTCGCGCTGCCGAGGACGGTCTGTGCCACGAGCTGGTACGCCGTCGGGCGCGAAATGCCGTATTTGACGGCCGCGTCCGCGAACGCTTCCATGTACACGTCGACAAATGCGGGACCGCAGCCGCTGATCACTCCGCCGATGCCCATCAGGTGCGTCGGCAGTTCCACGACAACGCCGAGTCCCTCGAAGAGGAGCTTCATCTCCGCAAGCTCCGACGCCTCCAGGCTGCCGGCTTCCTCGAACAGGAACACGCCCTCGCCGACCATCGCAGGCGTGTTTGGCATCATGCACTGCACACGGACCGGGATCGTCTCCGTCGCCGGAATCCCGAGGACTTCCGCGATCGCCGTGTCAAATGTCTCCTTCGTCCAGCCGGCCGCGATCGACCACAGAGCCTTGCCCTTCAACTCCTCGCCGAGCTCGGAGAGAACGCTCTTAATCTGGTACGGCTTGCACGCGATCACCACCGTATCCGACGCGCGGACCGCCTCCGCCGCGCTGGCCATCGGCCGAAAGCCGATTCTGGCCGCGTTGTTCGCGAGCTTCTGCTGGTGCGGTGCGAACGCGCACATCTCGTCGGCCGCGACAAGGCCTTTCTTCACCCAGCCTTCCGCGATGGCAAGAGCCATATTGCCCATTCCCAGGAATCCGATCTTCATAGTTTCACCTTTTGCTGCGGAAAATGTTCCGCCACACCTTTCTGTCTGTATTTTCCAAGGCGCCGGAGCAGGTCCGGCGCCTCGATCAAACTCAGTTCTTTCCGCTCAGGATCTCGCGGTACATGGTAAATGTCCGCTCGTCCGCGCTCACAAAGATTACCTTGATATTGTAATCCGGATGTCTGCGCATCCAGTTCTGAACCGTCTTGCTCGCCACCATGGTCGCCGCACGGAGCGGGTATCCGAAATATCCGGTGGAGATCGGCGGGAACGCGATCGAATGCAGGTCGTAGCGGACCGCGAGATTGAGGCAGTTCTCGTAGCACATCGTGAGGTAGACCGGATCGGTGTCGTCGCCGGAATACTTCGGTCCCACGGTATGGATGACGAACTGCGCCTTCAGGCGGTAGCCGCGGCTGATCTTTGCCCGGCCGACATCGCATCCCTTGAGTGCAGCGCACTCGCGCATCAGCTCCGGACCGCCGGCCTTGAGGATCGTATTGTCCACGCCCGGTCCGCCGAGCAATGTATTGTTGGTCGCGTTGACAATGGCATCGCAATCCATTGCCGCGATATTTCCTCTCTTGATGACGATCTCGCTTCGGATCTCGTCTCGGTATGTCGGTGCCTTGGCCTGTGCAGGCTCCGGCGCGGGTTTCTGCTCCGGCGTGGGCTCTGCCGCCTTCTTCGGCTGCTCCGTCACGGCTTCCGCAGGCTTGACTGAAGTCTTCTTCACAGTCTCCGCTGCGTCCGGCTGCTCCGCGGGCTTTGCCGCTGCCTTGGCCGCCTTCTTGGAAGCCGCCGAGCGCGAGAGCATCGATGCTTCCGCCGCCGTCTTCTCTGCGGCTGCCTTTGCTTCCGCTTCGGCTTTCTCCTTCGCCGCTTTCTCTTTCGCAGCCTTCTCCGCCGCTGCCTTCTCGGCCTTGGCTTTCTCCTTCGCGGCCTTCTCCGCCGCTGCCCTTGCCTCTGCCTCGACCTTCTCCCTCGCGGCTTTCTCCTTCGCAGCCTTCTCCGCTGCGGTCTTCTCAGCCGCGGCCTTTGCCTCCGCTGCCGCCTTGGCCTCCGCCGCTTCCGCTGCCGCCTTCGCCGCCTTTGCTTCCGCTGCTGCCTTCGCCTCCGCGAGCTTTGCTTCCGCTGCCGCTGCCTTAGCCTCCGCTGCCTTTGCTTCCGCCGCAGCCTTTGCTTCCGCTGCCTTCGCTTCCGCCGCAGCCTTTGCTTCCGCTACCTTCGCCGCCGCTGCCGCCTTGGCTTCCTCGGCCTTGGCTTTCGCTGCTGCAGCCTTTGCCTCCGCAGCCTTTGCCTCCGCAGCCTTTGCTTCCGCTGCTGCCGCTGCTGCCTCCGCTGCTGCCGCCTTGGCTTCCGCAGCCTCTTTCTCCGCTGTCTTCGTCGCGGCTGCGACTTCCGGACTTTCCGCGGTCTCGGCTGTATTCTCTTCCGTCACGCCCGATCCGGCAGCTTCCGCTGCCCCGGGCGCCTCACCTGCTTCTTCGTTTTCCGCCGGTTTCGCAACATTTTCCCCGGCAAGTGCTTCGTCCCCGGCAGCCGCTTCATTCTCCGCTGTGGGACCATCCGTCTTCCCGGCAGGTGCCTCCGCGGCATCCCCGGCCGCCGCCTCTTCCTCACCGCTTTCAGCCGCCGCAGGTTCTTCCGCTGCTACCTCAGCCGCCATCACCGGCTCATCCACGATCTCGATGGTCGCGGCTGCGACGCCGGATCCTTCAACCGGAATATCCTCATTTTCCGAAGGAAGGGTCTCATCATAGCGAACGACGACTTCCTCGTCCTCCTCGGGACCGTCCACGATCTCGAACTCTACCGGCCGGATCGTCTCCGGAACGGACTCCGTCGCATCCGGCGTGATCTCTGCCTCGCTCACGCCCTCCGACGCGAACTCGCGCATCGACTGCCAGCCGAAGCCGCTCTCGCTGCCCACCGACGACGAGCCGATGTTGGTCGCAAGCTCCTCGTCGTCGCGCCTCACGCGGAAATCCAGGTCGAGCTCCGGCTCCTCCGGGACAAACGAAACATATGTCTCGGGCGCGGACGTCGTGCCGGGATCGGTCGAAGCCGCATATGCCTCGCCGTACCCGAAGTCCTCGCGCGGACGGAACGTAAACGAAATATGCTCCTCCTGCGTATCCTCCGCCTCTTCCTCGTACGTCTCCGTGTCGGGAAGGGTATCCTCGAACAGACCGTCCTCGCGGTTGATCTGATCCAGCAAAGCGCTTGGATTGCGCAGCCCGCCCTGGTAGCGGATCATGTCAAATAAATCCTGCTTCATCTCAAAGAAGCCGGCCTTCGGAAGCCCCGCGCTCTTACCGCTGCGAAGCATCCACTCCAGTTCCTCAAACGTATAGTTGGCTACATTGAGGTCCTCGTACGAACGACCGCGGCGAAGGGCGTACAGCACCGCCTCCATCCACGTCGAAACGATCTCCGAAACATACGGCAGCATGCACGCTTCCGTGATGCGCATGTTCCAGACGGACTCGCTCTCATCCGCACCGCCGTCGGCGTTCTCGGTTGCGTCCAGCGAGAGGTCGTACGCCGACTCCCCGCCGATCGAAGCCATCACGCTCCTGCGGATGCGGTCCGTCTCCTCGCTGTCGTTCCGCCGGCCGACCTTGACCGGCTGCGGCGCACGAAGATCCACCGCGTCAACATATGTCGTAACCGAGGATCCGGCCACGGCGCACCATGCCCGAAGGTCCTCGCGGACACGCATCAGCGTACGGCCGAGAATGTTGCGGCCTTTCCACTCCTTCGGATCCGAGCTTCGCGAATCCTCCACGTCCAATCCGACACCCCACACGAGATCGCGCGGCGTGCATTCCGCGAGCAGAGCGTTGCCCGTGTCGAGCAGCGCCAGCAAAAGCTCCGGATTCTGCTGGAATTTGGCACGGATGCCCCTGCGCAGTATCTGCAGGCGCACGGATTTCCAAAGCGCGTCGTTGTAACGCGCCACCTTGTTGCCGAGTTCCTTGATCCGCGGAAGTTCCTTCGTCTCCATGATCTCGTCCGCGATCTCGATGTCGCCGAAGATCATCGCTTTCTGGAACATCATATACTGTTCCACGGAATGGTACACGCGCCCCGCATACATGAAATCTGCGGGATACCAGTTGCTCAGGTACCCGTTCGCATCTTCCGGATCATAGAACCGGATAACCCCATTGGTCATATTCTCTCCTCTTCCGGTCATGCGGCCGTTTCCCCATGAAATTGCCGACAAGTCCCTTTCTGCTATTGTACCGCAGGAAGCGCGAGTTATCAAGCAAAAAAGAGCCCTCGGCAGTGCCGGGGCCCTTCGGAAAATGAATCAAAAACCGTTTTACTGTTCCACCTCGACGATGCAGGCCGGGCCGTCCGTCATAAGCGCGATGACCGTGCGCTCATTTTCCGCGCTCACGACCGGTGTGATCGACTCGCCGGGACGCACCTGTTTCCTGTATTCGACGCGCAGCCCGACGATGGAAATGTCCTTCGGCAGATAGCTCATGGCCAGGTGGACAAACTGACCGTTGTTCACATGGCCGTTGTTGTCGAGCATGTATTCCTGAACCGGAACCGCGGGATATTCCTTCCCGCCCTCCGGGATCGCGATCTTGCGGCCCCTGCTCTCAAAGAGCGGCCCGTCGCCGAGCGGATACTTTGCCGCGATGTCCTCCGTGACCCGCGTCATCCGCATCTCCGCCGTGTTCATCAGCGCCCACTGCGCATTTGCCTCCGCCAGGATCTCCCCGTCCGCCGTCCTCATGTACACGGCACGGTTGCCGAGCATGCCGCGGAACGAATACGGGTACGTGCCCACAACGATGCGCTCGCACAGCCGCGGGAGCCGGCGGATCCGCACGTCCCATGAGACAAGAAACCATGCCATGTTTCTCGGTCCGAGCTCCTTCGTCCCGACACCGAGCATCTCGCTCTGCTCGATCGCCGCGTCCTGAAAATAATCGATCAACGCGGGTATCGTCAGCTTCAGCTCGCGATCAACCCTGCTGTAGCGGATCGTATCCTCATATTCATAGGCAACCACCATAGCTGCTCCCCCTTTTGCACAATCAAAGAACGCTCCCGCGTTGCACCCCGGAAGCGTCCTGTCTTTCTCATTCTTACGCCTGCGCGTTCGCGCTCTTCATCTCGTCCTCGTGACGGATCTGCGCACGCTTGATCTTGCCGCCCAACGTCTTCGGAAGCTCATCGACGAACTCCACGATACGCGGGTACTTGTACGGCGCGGTCATCTTTTTTACGTGGTTCTGAAGCTCCTTGATGAGCTCGTCCGAAGGCGTGTAGCCCTTTGCGAGCACGACGGTCGCCTTGACCACCTGGCCGCGGATCGGGTCGGGCGCCGCGGTGATGGCGCACTCCACGACCGCCGGATGCGCAACAAGCGCACTCTCGACCTCGAAAGGTCCGATGCGGTAGCCGGAGCATTTGATAACGTCGTCGTGACGGCCGACGAAGCGGCAGTAACCGTCGTTGTCACGCCATGCAACGTCCTTCAGGTTATAATTTCCGCCGGCAAATGCCTCGTCCGTCTGCTCTTTATTCTTGTAATATCCGATGAACAATCCGATCGGATGATGATCGATGACATCGCAGATCGTGATCTCGCCCTCCGCACCGGGCTCCACTTCCTTGCCGTCCATCATCAGCTTGATGTCGTAGATCGGCGAAGGCTTGCCCATGGCGCCGGGGATCGGCTCGAACCACGGATAATCCGCGAAGAGTACCGTACCCTCGGTCTGGCCGAAGCCGGTGTGGATCTTGCCGCCCGTGAGCGCAAGCCAGCGGTCAAATACGTCCGCGTTCAGCGGCTCGCCGGCCGTCGCGAAATTCTGAATGCTTGAAAGGTCGTAGCTCGCCACATCCTCCTGGAGCATGAAGCGGTACATCGTCGGCGGCGCGCAGAACGTCGTCAGCTTGTATTTGGCCATCATCTCAAGAAGCTTCGCGGGCTTGAACTTGATCATGTCGTACGCAAAGATCGTGGCGCCGCAGATCCACTGTCCGTAGATCTTGCCCCATCCGAACTTCGCCCAGCCGGAGTCGGACACGCTCATGTGAAGCTTGCCCTCCTGCACCTGCTGCCAGTATTTTGCGGTCACGATGTGCCCCAGAGGATGGTGGTAGTTGTGCGTTACCATCTTCGGCATGCCCGTCGTTCCCGACGTAAAATAAATCTGCATGATGTCGGTGCCCTTCGTGCGGTCGTCGCCCGTGGGCTTCGCCAGCACGTCGGAGCATCTGTCCATCTCCGCATTGAAATCGATCCAGCCCTCACGCTGAACGTTGTCAACCACGGCGAGATACTTCACGCCCGGCATCTCGGGTTTTGCCATCTCCATCTGCGACATGACATACTCGTCGTCGACGCAGACAAACATCTTCACATCCGCCGCGTTGGCGCGGTAGACGATATCCTTCTTCGTAAGCTGAAGCGTGCCCGGAATGATGATGATACCGAGCTTGATGAGCGCCGTCGCGCATACCCAGTACTCCCAGCGTCTCCGGAGGATCAGCATCACGACGTCGCCGCGCTGCAGTCCCAGGGATTTAAAGAAGTTGGCCGCCTTGTTCGAAAGCCGGCTCATCTCCGCGAATGTGAACGACTTCTCGAGGCCTGTGTCGTCGCACCACAGAAGCGCGCGCAGGTCGGGCTTTTCCTCCGCCCAGCCGTCCACGATGTCCCAGCCGAAGTTGAAATACTCGGGTGCATTTACCGTATAATTCTTCTTGAAATCCTCGTACGAGTCAAACTCGATGCGAGGGAGATACCGCTCCAACATATGCTTTATCCTTACCTTCGTGTTGTTATTCCGTCATCTGTCCGCCGCCTGCCGAAGCAGTGCGCGGTCTTCTCTCTTCCGTCCCCGGGCTCACTCCGCGATCATCGTCAGGAACGTCGCCGGCACGTCGCCGTTGCAGCGCTGTCCGTGCGGGTACGTGGGATTGAAATAAATGCTGTCGCCCTCGTTCAGGACGATCTCCTGATCGCCGAAGACCACGATCAGACTTCCCTTGAGAACAAGGTTGAACTCCTCGCCGTCATGCTGCACCAGCGCCGCCGGCTTGTCCGACGGATCGATGGTCACCAGAAACGGCTGCATGATCTTCTTTGTAAAATGATACGCCAGGTTCTGGAACGTGTACCCCGGATAGCGGTCCGCGAGCTGTCCCTGTCCCGCGCGGACGACCTGGTAGGTGCGCAGCTTTCCGCTGACGCCCGTCATGATCTCGGAGAAATCCACGTTGAATTTCTTGGAGATGGAGTAGATCACGCTGATCGGAATGTCCGCCGCACTCTCCTCGTATCCGCGATATGTCTCTACATCGATATGCAGCTCCTTCGCAAGCTCCTCCTGCGTGTAACCGCAGACTTCCCGAAGCTCCCGGATCCTCGCCGCCAATTCCTTCAATTCGTCCATATGATACCTCCCGTTCTGCCGGCCGGTTGCGCCGACATCGCGTATCCTGCAATGCGCAGTATGCACATTGTAGCCCTTCCCCCGCAAAATGTCAATCGTTACGGGGAAAACTCGGATTTCCCACCGTCTCGCGGGATTAATTCTGCAGCATCGCCGAGATTCCCGGGATCAACTGCTTCTTTCTCGACACCAGCTTCGGCACTTCGCAGACATTTTCCGCGGCCTTCACACCGAACGCCTCCTCGAGCACGTCCTTCGCGCCGTCGCCCGCGTACAGCACGCGCGAGGTCTCGGTCGTGATGTTCGTCAGCATGAAAAACAGCATGTTGATGTCGCTCTTGGACGCCATGCCGAGCAAAAACGGCTTCAGGCGCTCCTCGATGCCCGCGAGCTCGTCCGCGCTCATCGAGTTGATCTGCCCGACACCGAGTGTGATCGCGCCGATCTTGAATTTCTTGTAGTCCTGGTAGAAGATCTCCTCGGGCGAGCGCTCCGTGAGATGACTTCCGGCCGCAAACATCCGGCTCGCCAGCGCGTCCGTCTCGACGCCGGCGATCCCCGCAAGCGCAAGAGCCGCCCTCCGGTCGATCTCGGTGCACGTCGGCGAGTGGAACGCGAGCGTGTCCGAGAGGATCGCCGCGCACAGAAGCCCCGCGATATCCTTCGGGATCTCAACGCCCTGCTCCGTGTACATCAGATACACCAGCGTCGCCGTGCAGCCGAGCGGTTCGTTGCGGAAATACACCGGTTGGAACGTGCACATGCCGCCGATCCGGTGGTGATCGATGATCTCGAGGATGTCGGCCTCCTCAACGCCGTCCACCGCCTGCGCGGGTTCGTTGTGATCCACTAAGATCACCTGCTTGCGGCTCATATCCATGAGGTTCCGCCGGGAGATCGTCCCGCGGTAGATTCCCTTGTGATCAAGGATCGGGAAATCCCGGTTCCGGCGTTTTGCCATGACGTCGCGGATGCTGTCGATGTAATCGTCCGTGCGGAACGTGATCAGATTGTCCGTCGTCATGAAATATCCGATCGGCATCGCAAGGTCGATCAGACGTGCAACGGTAAATGCGTCGTGCGGCGAGCTGATGATGATACAGCCGTGCTCCTCCGCGAGTCTGCGGATCGTCACCGATACCTTCGCGCCCTCGCAGACGACGAGACAGGCCGCACCCATCTCGATCGCGCAGAGCTGCGACTCGTAGCGGTTGCCGAGGATGACCAGGTCGCCGGGCTTGATGTAATCCTCCATCAGATCCGGATTAGCCGCTGCGATCAGCACCTTGCCCTCGGTGTATCGCAATCCTTCGATCTTACCCGTGACGAGCGTTCCGTCGAGCGTATCCAGAATATTTCCGTAAGGCGTTGCCGCCGCCGAGAGAATTCCCGAATCCGAGAGCTCCATCGCCGTCTTCGCGATGTCGCTGATCGTGATCAGACCGTCCAGATGCCCTTCCGCGTCGGTGATGCACAGTGTCACGACGTGGCTGTCCTGCATCATCAGCCAGGCGCGCTTTAAGGACATGTCGCGATCCACGCCCTGCGTTTCACGGATATCGATATCCTTCACCTGCGTTCCGACATACTCGATGTAGTCGGGCGCCGCCACACCGAAGTGTTTCAGCACGTAAGCCGTCTCCGCGTTGATCTCACCGCAGCAACGCGGCACATGCTTCTTGCCGGTCTGCTTCTCCTTGAGCCACGCGTAGGCGATGGCCGAACAGATCGAGTCCGTGTCCGGATTCTTGTGACCGATCACCAGTACTTTTTTCTCATGTGTCGTCATGGGTGCTCAACTCCTTTATCATCCAACCGATATGGGCGGCAGGCTTGATCGCCATCCCTTACGTAAGTATAACAAATCCATAGGGAACGGTCAACGACGGAGCAGGGGTGTTTCGAGCGGAGCCGGTGTATCCCGTTCAACATCACCCTCCACTTTTCGAAGTCCTCCGTTTATAAAACCCTATTTCTTTTCTTTTGAAATGTTGTATACTAAACATAGCGGATTATCGCTTTATAATATATCAACCCAATGTCTTTTATTATCGTCTGTGCGGAAGGAGGTTCATGTTTCATATATGAAATCGCGCTTTTTTTCTTTATTTATGTCGTTTATCTTGTTTGTCACTTTTACCACACCTTATCTGACGTCCACCAACGCAAATCCATCTGATATAGTTTTTCGGTATAATGATGAAGATTTTATCGATGTAATTGTTATTTTGCATGACATCCCAGAAGAAGCTATGTATGAATTGTTCTGCTCGCGTTATCCCGAAGAATATAAGCAATTCGTTTTTGTAAAGGAGAATACGGATCCAATTCCAAATGAATTACTCGACGAATCTCTACTTGCATCTGCCTCCGACCATAAAAGACAGATTTACAGCGAGCTCTACCTTGAACAAAATATAACCTTTCTGCAAAAATACTCATCACAAGAAAACTGCATCTTTTTAAGCAAGTATTCACCCATGATTATCATGCGTATTCCCTTCGCCACTATTCATGAAATGGCTGAAGATGAAATGGTTTGCCAAATCACCGAATTTGTAGATGAACCCGGAAGCAGCAACAGCTTAAGCCTTGCGAACAACCTAACTCGAGCTAACTATGTGCGCGACACCTACGGGAACAGTGGTTCCGGTGTTAAAATTGGTATGTACGAAGTTAGTGGAGTTCCTGATGTCACTGATTCATCTCTGACTCAAGCCACTATCCATAAACGATTAGGTACGGAACCCACGAACTCTCATGCCACAAAAATAGCGAGGATTATGGTTGGCTCCCCTTCTGGTTTCGCTCCAAATGCGATTCTCTATTGTTGTAGCGGTAGTTCAAATGTGGATTTCTACACTGGAATTGAATGGCTAATTGATTCTGGGGTAAACGTGATAAATACCAGTGTCAATCTCGGCGAAGAAGGTACGTATGGACTGAAATCCCAATGGGTTGACCACATTGCTGTCAAGCACGATGTTCATTTTGTAACAACAGCTGGTAACATACCGACAGGTTCACCCCTTTCTATCGAAATAACCGCCCCCGGGATGGCATATAACGCAATTACAGTCGGCGCTTTTGACCCTGGCTCTGCCACATCATGGTCGCAAGCGAATTGCTTTGATATGGCTTCATGGAGTCGTTATCAAGAATCCGGCTCCGAATACTCTGAAAAGCCAAACATCGCTGCCGATGGCGTAGATTTCTGGGACTCTAACGGTACAAGTTTTGCTTCCCCGCAGGTTGCTGCAACAATTGCTCAATTGTGCAGTTATAATCTTGCTCTCCGATACAAGCAGACCTCAGTGGGTGCCATTCTGATGGCAAGTGCTGCAAGAAAAGCCACTTCGGTCTCTAATGGTTTTGTCGGAGATACTTTCGGGCCATCTCAGTGTGTTCCAGGTGGAAATCAGATAAGCGAATATGAAGGAGCTGGAGTCCTCGATTCTCGATGGGCTCGTGAGCTTGTCTCATCTTCTAACTACTGGTCTGCTACCGTTTACGACAATGGATTTCCATACAATAAAACAGTCTCACTTACATCATCCTCCAATACTACCGTTCGAATTTGTGTTTTTTGGCTCCGCCAAAACAGTCTCTCGAACCACACCTCCGGGAACATAACTGTTGACACAATTTCAAACCTTGACCTAAGTGTTTTCAACCCTTACGGAACCTGCGTAGCGACCTCTTCTACAATTCATTCGAATTTTGAGATTGTTCAGTTTACACCGACGGTGAGTGGAAATTATACTATACGGATCACAGACATGGGTGGACATACAGGAAAGGATTACATAGGAATTGCACTATGGTCCGGAACAACTGGATCATAAATGTGAAACGCTGTTGTATTGATAGGGAGGGTAATCGCATGAATAACCGCTTTTCAACCTTAAGAACAATTCTTGCATTGACGTCACTGGTGCTTCTTCTGAGTTCCTGTGGCAACAACCAACAAAAAGTGGAAGATAGTCCGACGCCGTCCGTTACCGCCATTTTGGCAACATCGACACCGTCGATCGCGGAAAAAAACGCAACGCCGTCAATCACGGAAAATGATCCGACACCATCACCTAATATGCCTGCCAAGGATCCGAACCGCAAATTGGAATCAATCCTCATGTCCAGTGGGAATCCTTCCGACATCGTGGCCGTAGAAATCCTGTTCAACGTAGATCCGTGGGAGGAAGCCGATGAAGTCTTCAAAACAGAATACCCTTCCCTATACCGTCTTTGGGCAGAAGTAAGGGAAAGCAGCGACCGTGATCCCAAACCGGACCGAACCGCAGAAATTACAGAAGCATTTGAACTGAGAGCCAAATTGCCTTCCATTTGCTTCGAGCGAAGGATCACCTCGTTTTTATCCAGACATTCGGAGCTCTCTGACAAGGTCATTCCCGATCTGTTCATGCAATTTGCAGTTTACGTGTCCCGGGATCGATTAACCGAACTGGTCGCGGATGAAGATGTTTCCGGGATCATCCAATTCGAAGATCCTCACTCGCAGTCTGAACCGATCATCGTTGCTGTCACGGAAGGCCATCGGGTATATGACGGACCGAAGGTCGAAGAGTTTTCCAACGATGACTTATGTGAAGCGGGCGAGGTCAACTACAGAATGTTTTCTATCGAGCAGACTCTCGCTTCCGCAGACGAAGAGGATCTTTTTCGTGTGATCATCAAGCCTCTCCTTCCTTGGTCGATATACGACAAATGGCTGGAGGACCATTTTGAATTCGAAGAAAAGACATACTCGGAATGGATGAACGAACTTGCTCCGGAAGATGAAAAACTCGCTGAGATCTTTGACGCCTTTATCAAATGGAAAAACAATCCTCAGACCTCCGAGGCGGTTCGGATCTATATGGATGAACTCAGCGGCGAAGCCATGTCACATCTTCTCGGAGAATCACTGACGGTCACCGCGAAGCACAAATCCTATATTTCGGCAACTGTAAGCAAAGCACAACTATCCGTACTTGCTCCCGGAGCTTTCGCATATGAGATCTACTGGGCAGATCAGGAAGAATACTATGCCAAGCGGCTCGGAGAGTAATTGTTTCGCGGTTGCTTTTTTCCCCGGCATGGTATATACTCTGGAATGATCCGCGCGAATGCGCACCACCCGTCGAGTGGGATCAACAAGGAGTGCCGATATGCCTTTCTTCCGTGAACTGCCCGCAAAACTGATCCTTCTTCTGCACCTCATCCTCGGTGTTGTCACCGGCTGGTTCTTCGTGCAGGGTTTCAAGCTGATGCTCGGCCGCGTGTACGTCGGCGGCATCGCACAGAAAGGTTTGTTCTACCGGATCTGGGGACTTCAGCTCTCCACGTTCATCTTCATTCTCGTGTGGCTCATCGACCTGCGCGTCTGGAAGAAAAAGCGCACGCCGATGCCCCGCTCCCGCGCTACCGCGAAGGAGATCGGCCTGCTGTTCGCATCGATCCTGCTCTACGGAGTCGGCGCGGCTGCGATCAACATGATCCGTTTTCTTTGATCTTTTTTCCGAAGCATAACCGAAGCGGCGGACCCGTCAACACGGTCCGCCGCTTTTTCTCTCTTCATTTTCCTCTTTTTATGAGACGATCACTTGATCGCATCTCTCCAAGTCGCCGGCTTGAACTCGTGCAGGATCGGAAGAAGTCTCTGATCGACATCGATCTTGAGCACGGAGTTGAAGTTATTGGTCGCGATCATCTGTCCCGCAAAGCCTACGATCACGACGATCTCGGGATCCGTAAAATACTTGTGAAGCTTGTCGAAGATCTCGTCCGAGACATCCGTCGGGTTCTTGACGATCGACTGCGCAAGGGATACCAGCACCTGCTCCTTGTCATCGTACACAAGGTTGTGCGGATCGAGGCCGAGGCCCTTCACGTCGCTGATGAAAAACAGCGAGCACAGCTGGCACGAATTCGTCGTAGAGATCGCGTGTGCATAGAGGACCGCGTCCTTCTCGCCGATCACCTCAACCAGACGGTTCCAGGATGTGTACCAGCCCATGTACGCGTCGTACGTCGCCGCGTCGTTCAAAAGACCCTTTTTCATGTTCGTCACGGCGTTTCTTCCCGCCAGCTCGTCGTAGCGCACCTTTTCTGCGCCGGTTACTTCGTTCTGCTCTGTCAGATGAATTCTTGCCATTTCTTTGTTCTCCTTTGTATTCGTAATTGATTCAGAAAGTGTTTTCGGAAAATGAGCCTTATTTTCCGACTCACAGCGCCAACTTCAGGATGTCCGTGATCGCCTCCGCCGTGAGCGGAAGGTAGTGTCCGACCGTTCCGTTCCGCGTCGCGCGCTTTGCCATGATCTCAAAGTCACGGTCGTCGATGCCGAGCTCTGTCAGCGTCGTGCGAAGCGACAGTTTGCGGAAGATCCGCTCCAGTTCGCCGGCGAGAATGTACGCCCTCTCCTTCTCGCTGTAGAGGAAGGTGTCGGCGCCGAACACTCGCGCGGCGAGCAGTGCCGGCCTCCACGGCTTTCGCTCAGCCATGTATTTCGTCCAGGCCACCAGAACGACCGCCATGCCCTCGCCGTGCGTGATGTTGTACTGCGCGGAAAGCTCATGCTCGATCCGGTGCGAGCCCCAGTCGGCTCTGCGGCCGGCGTCAAGGAAATTGTTGTGCGCGACACTCGCAAGCCACTGTAGCTCGCCGCGCGCATTGATGTCCGTGGGGTCCGCGATCAGGCGATCCCCGTTGACCAGCAGCGCTCGGATCGCGCCCTCGATCAGAAAATCGGTCGTGTCCGAGTGAAGCTCGTCCGAAAAATAACGTTCCAGCAGATGCGCCAGCACATCCGCGACACCGACCGCCGTCTGGTACGCCGGCAGATTGGCCGTGTACCGCGGGTTCATGATCGCGAATTTCGGTATGATGCGGTCATCCTCGAAACCGAGCTTCCACTCGCCGTTCGAGAGGATCGCCGCGTTCGAAGTTTCCGATCCGCTGGATGCCGTTGTCGCGATGACACCGATCGGCAGTACGCTCGCGGGCGACACGCCCTTCTCGAAGAAGTCCCAGACGTCGCCGTCGTAGGGAATGCCGATCGCGATCGCCTTCGCGGTGTCGATGGAACTGCCGCCGCCGACCGCGAGCACGAAATCCACATGATCCCGTCTTCCCTGCGCAACCAGCTTTCGAACCAGCTCAATGCTCGGATTCGGAACGACCTCTCCGCTCTCGGAAAATGCGATCCCCAGCTCCTTCACCGCGTCGAGCACGGCGTCATGGATACCGAGCGTCTTGACGAACTCTCCGCTGTACACGAGCAGCAGCGATGTCACTTTGTGCTCCCGGAGAAGGTCTGCGAGCTTCCGCTCGCTTCCCTCCCCGAACACGATCTTGGCAGGATTGTAATATGTAAAACCTATCATATGATGTCTTCCTTTCCTTGAATGGAGTCCGACGGACAATCCCACCGGGTTTATTTTCCAAAGGTCTCTTGTTTTCTTGCTTATTACTTCAACGGAACTACCGCACCGTCATATTTTCCTTCGATAAACTTCTTAACGTCCTCGCTCTGAAGTACCTCGACAAGCACCTTGAGTGCCTCGTTGTCCTTCTTCGAAGGAACCGTTGCGATGATGTTGCCGTAGGTCTGGGCCGCAAGGCCGTCATTGGCCTCTACCGCCAGCGCCTGGCTTACATGAAGGCCGCCCTCGATCGCGTAGTTGCCGTTGATGACTGCAACGTCAACGTCCGGAAGCGCTGCCACGAGCTGCTCGGGAGCAAGCTCCTTGAACTGAAGATTCTTCGGGTTCGACTCGATGTCGCCGATCGTTGCGGTGATGCCTGCGCCTTCCTTCAGCGTGAGAAGACCTTCCTGTGCCAGCAGAAGAAGTGCTCTGGCCTCGTTCGTTACGTTGTTGGGAACCGCTATCGTTGCACCGTCCGGAAGATCCGCAAGGTTCTTCGTGCGTCCTGCGTAGATGCCGAAGGGCTCATAGTGGATCGCGCCGATGGAGACGAGGTCGCTCTTATTTTCCTTGTTGAACTGCTCAAGATACGGAACATGCTGGAAATAGTTTGCGTCAAGGCTGCCCTCGATCACGCCCGTGTTCGGTGTGATGGAGTCCTCGAGCTGTACGATCTCAAGCGTGTAGCCTTTCTCCTTCAGGATAGGCTTTACATACTCGAGGATCTCTGCGTGGGGAACGATGTTTGCACCGACTTTGATGGTCTTGCTGTCGGATTTCTTCTTGTCGTCCTTGCCGCATCCGACGAGCGACAGGGCGAAGATGAGGATAAGTGCTGCGATGATTGATTTCTTTTTCATGATGGTAATCTCCTTATGATTTCTACAGTTTTATTTTCCACCGAATACTTTTTGTCTTTGCTCTTACCTTTTTGGATAAACCGTAACCCCGGCATTCCGGATATGACCGGGTCTCGGGTTTATTCGTTTACGCTCCGGTCAGGACTTGCGCCGGATCTTGGAGAGAAGTCCTCCCGCTCCCTGGATCACCATGACCATGATCACGAGAAGGATCACGGTCGTCCAGAGAACGTCTTTCTGATAGCGGTAGTAACCGTACTGGAGTGCGATGGCGCCCAGGCCGCCGCCTCCGATCACGCCCGCCATCGCCGAGTAGCCGAGGACCGTGGCTACGTTGATGGCTGCTCCCTGCAGAAGCGAAGGTGCCGCTTCGGGCAGGATGAAATGTATGATGATGTGCAGAGGCGAAGCTCCCATGGAGGTCGCCGCCTCGATGATCCCCGGCTGAACCTCACACAGCGAGGCTTCCACCATTCGCGCGACGATCGGGATCGCACCGACCGTGAGCGGCACGATCGCCGCCGTCGTCCCGATGGACGAGCCGGTCACCCAGCGCGTGAAGGGGATCAACAGTACAAGTAAAATGAGGAACGGCAGCGAACGCATGAGGTTCACCAGAACTCCGATGACCAGGTTGACCGGCCGGTTCTGCAGCAGTCTTCCTTTCGCGGTGGCGTACAGGATCACGCCGAGCGGAAGTCCCACGATGTATGCGTACAGCGATGCGTATGCCGTCATCCGAAGCGTCTCCCAGACGCCGTTTTTGATGGCTTCGATGATGTAGTCGCTCATGCTTCATCCACCTCCGATATCGCAAGTCCTTTCTCGCGGAAGTAGTCGATCACGATCTTCCGATCGCTTTCCTCCTTCGGAAGCTCCAGGACCATCTGGCCGTATCCGACGCCGCCCACGCTCTTGGTGTTGGCGCTTAGGATGTTGACCTTCTGTCCGGTGGTCGCCACGAGATCCGCGATGAACGGTTCCTTGGCCGACAGCCCGTCAAATGCGATGCGGATCAGCCGGCTGTTCTCGTCCGACGGATCGTACGGATTGCTCGGGAATACCAGTTTCTTGGCTGCCTTCGACTTCGGCGCCCGGAAGACTTCCTTCACATCCCCGACCTCGGCAAGATTGCCGTCGTCGATGATCGCGACTCTGTCGCAGATGCGCTCCACCACGGACATCTCGTGCGTGATGATCACGACCGTAAGCTTCTGTTCCCGGTTGATCTTCTGAAGAAGTTCCAGGATCTCGCCGGTGATCTTCGGATCCAGCGCGCTCGTCGCCTCGTCGCAGAGCAGAACCTTCGGATTCGCCGCAAGTGCTCTGGCGATCGCCACCCGCTGCCGCTGTCCTCCGGACAGTCTCGCGGGGTATTCCTTTTCCTTCTCGGAAAGGCCGACGACCTCAAGCATTTTCCGCGCGATCTCCTTTCGCTCCTTCCGGCCGACCCCCGCGATGCGGAGCGGCTGCTCCACGTTCTTGATCACGGTTCTCTGCTGCAGGAGGTTGAACCCCTGAAAGATCATCGCGATCGAGCGGCGCACCTTTCGAAGTTCCCTCGCCTTCAGTTCCGCAAGGTCCCTTCCGAAATACCTGACGCTTCCCTCGCTCACTTCCGTGAGACGGTTCAGCGTGCGCACCAGGGTCGATTTTCCTGCACCGCTCATTCCGATGATTCCAAAGATCTCTCCCTCCCGGATGGAAAAACTCACGTTCCGGAGTGCCGTAAAATCCTTTCCTTCATTTCGATACGTCTTCGAAACCCGATCCAGTTCAAACACGGTGACCGGTCCGTCATCCTTTATGAAATTGTCCGTCTCATTCACCGTGCTCATGCTGTTCGTGCCTCTCAATCATATAATCCTTTGCTGATGTATCGGTCGCCGCGGTCCGGAAAGACGGTGACGATGCTGCCGTGATCGATGCGCTCAGCAAGCCTCAGGGCTGCCGCGAGCGCCGCTCCCGACGAGGAACCGGCCAGAACGCCTTCCCTGCGCGCCAGCTCCTTCACGGTGGCAAATGCCTCCGCGTCCGTCACTTTGATGACCTCGTCGACCAACGACATGTCCATTGTCTTGGCAATGAAATCATTGCCGATGCCCTCGATATCGTAGTCCGCGTGCTCGCCTCCGCCGATGGTCGAACCGACCGGATCCGCAAGCACTCCGCGAACGGAAGGCTTCTGCTCTTTCAGATAGCGGACGATCCCACTGAACGTTCCGCCGCTGCCGGCGCCTGCCACAAAGTAGTCGACATCCCCGTCAAGCTGACGCCAGATCTCCGGGCCCGTGGTCTCGTAGTGTGCCTGCGGGTTTGCCGGATTGTCGAACTGCTTTAAAGAGATCGCTCCCGGGATCGTTGCGATGATCCGCTCCGCTTCCCTCGACGCCCCGAGCATTCCGTCCTCGCGCGGCGTGTTCACGATCTCCGCTCCGAGAGCCCGAAGGACTTTCTGCTTCTCCTGGGAAAATTTCTCGGGAACCGTGAAGATGACCCGGTAGCCCTGGTTGAGCGCCGCGATCGCGATGCCGATACCGGTGTTACCGGCCGTGGCGTCCACGATTGTGCTGCCTTCTTTGAGAAGTCCCCGCCGCTTGGCGTCGTCGATCATATACATGCCGACGCGGTCCTTGACGCTTCCGGCCGGGTTGGCCAGCTCAAGTTTCGCGTACAGTCTGACATTTTCCTTGGTTTCAAAATTCTGAAGACGCAGGATCGGTGTGTTCCCGATCATACTGCGGATGTCCATGTAAACATCCATTGTTATCACCTCGCTGTTCTGAATGTAAATGTCATCTGCGGGCGGCTTCGATCGCCTGCCGCAGATCCGCGATCAGATCGTCCGCATCCTCGATGCCGACCGAAAAACGAATGAGCTCGTCCACGATGCCGGTCTGACGGCGAATGTCCGCAGGGATGGATGCGTGCGTCATGCTTGCCGGATGGCACACCAGCGACTCCACGCCGCCCAGGCTCTCCGCAAGTGTTATCAATTTAAGGTTTCGGAAAAAAGCGCGATAGTCGAACTCGTCTCTGAGGACGAAAGAGATCATTGCGCCCGGCCCGTCCGCCTGCTTCTTCTGCACGGCGTACCCGGGATCCGAGGCAAGCCCCGGAAAATACACTCTCTTCACATAGCCGCTTTCCTGCAGCCACTCTGCGATGCGCTGCGCGTTGGCAACGTGGCGATCCATTCGGACGCCGAGAGTCTTAATTCCGCGGATGACTAAGAAACTGTCGAACGGGGAGAGAACTCCGCCGATCGCGTTTTGTAAGAAATACAACCGTTCCGCGATCTCTTTGTCTCGAAGTGCTACGAGACCGGAGATCGTGTCGCTGTGTCCGCCGAGGTACTTCGTGCCGCTGTGGATGACGATGTCTGCTCCGAGTTCGAGCGGCCGCTGCAGGTACGGCGTGAGGAACGTGTTGTCAACGATCAGGAGGACGCCGGCCTTCTTCGCGATCTTCGCGGTCGCTGCTATGTCCGTCACGCTAAGAAGCGGATTGGCCGGTGTTTCGATATAGATGGCTTTCGTGTTCGGATCGATCGCCGCTTCGATCTTCGCCGTGTCGGTCGTATCGGTGATCTCATACCGAAGCCCGAGCGGCTTGAAGACCTTGTCGAGGATCCGGAACGTCCCGCCGTAAATGTTGTCGGAAATGATGATCTTGTCTCCCGCCGCGAACAGCGAGAGCACCGTGTGGATCGCGGCGAGGCCTGAGGCAAATGCGAGTCCGTACTCGCCGCCCTCGAGATCCGCGATCAGCTTCTCGAGAGCCGCCCGCGTCGGATTGCCGGTTCTGGAGTACTCCCAGCCGGTGTTGACTCCGAGCTCGCTCTGTTTATAGGTTGATGTCTGGTAGATCGGAACGTTTACCGCTCCGGTTGTTTTGTCTCCGTCGATGCCTCCGTGGATCAATAAAGAATTCAATGCAAGACTCATGTCAGTTAACCTCGATTTCTGTGTATTTTCCGCTCTCCCGCGGCGTATCTGCCGAAAAAAGGCATAAGAAAAGGGAGCCTCTTCAAGGAAGCTCCCGAGCAAATGGCGTATTCGTATCGTCCGTCGGATGTCCTATCACAGACATCGACAGTCTACACTGTTAAGGCGCATCGAAAAGCAGTCGAACGCCCCGGCCACGGAAAATGCTCGGGATACCATCTGCATTCGACAGCAACACATCGCGTTGTAGTTGTATGTTGCGGACCGCTTCATCGTCAGCGCCTCCTTTCAAGGTTTGGATCACGTTCGTTTTGCGTGATGTCGACATATTATCACCATTAACCTACTATGTCAATAGGTATTTTGAAAAATTTATCATTTCTTTTTTGAACGTAAAAGGGCGGCCTCAAAGCCGCCCTCATTTTACGTGTATTACTCGGTCTCGGAAACCGGCGTGTAGCACCGTCCGGTCCGCTCGATCTGCCGAAGGAACCGGTCGGTCTCGCCGCAGAGTTCCTCGATCAGATCCGTGTCGATGTTGTGCCCGCAATTCGAGTACATGACGAGCTTGCAGTGCGGAAGGCATTTGGCGGTGCGCATCATGAGCTCCGGCGTGCTGATGGGATCGTCCGCCCCGCCGAGGATCAGCGTCGGCGTCTGAATGCTCCGCAGCTTCTCGCAGAGCGTCTCCTCATTCTTATACTTCATCAGCGGCCGCCCGTAGTCCACCGCCTTCTCCCGCGGGTCCGCCTCCGGAAGGCTGCGAAGCCACTCCGCGCGGCGTTCTCTCCGAAGCTCTCTCGCCGCGTCGTTGTCGATGGGCGGATCCATCGGCGGCGGTGCGTCGATGATCCCCTGAAGCATCATTTGCCGATACGACATCGTGCCGGCCGCGAGGCTGTGCGGTCCGGGGACGACCGCAACAAATGCGTCCACTCTCTCCGGGTGACGCAGCATCAGGTGCCACCCGAGTCCCGCCCCGTGCGACGCTCCGATGTAGCTAAACCGCGCAATGCCGAGCGCGTCCGCGACGCGAACAACGTCGTCCGCGAAGATATCGTACCACGCCTCGCCGTAATCCTCCGTAACGTACGACGACGGCGCGAAACCGCGGAGCGTGATGCAATACACATGGTACCCCATCTCCGCCAGTGCCTGCTGCATTCCCTTCGGCGCGAAACCGACCTGCGCCGATAGAAGGTACCTCTCACCGCTTCCGTACTCGGCGTAGCTAAGCTCGATCCCTTCCTCCACCTTGATCCTTCCCATATCATTTTCCTCTCTTTCCTTACGCTCATAAAACAACAATGCCCCGCCCCCGGAAGGGCGGAGCATCGTGAGTAACACTGTCCGTTTACAGAAGTTCCAACAGATGCTTCTTGGCTTCGTCGTACTCTTCCTCGGTGATGAGGTCATTCTCGTACGCCGTCTTCAACGCCTTCAGCTTCTTCGTGAAATCATCCATCGAGTTGTCCGCCGCGGGCTTCGGCTTCGCAGTCTCCTGTGCCGCCGCCTTTCTCGCGCGCTCACGCGCTACCTCGGCCGCTCTCATCGCCTGCTGCTGCAGGTACTCAGGAACGATCGGTCCGTCCTGAACCGGCTCAGGCTCGGGCTCCGCCTCGAAGCTTTCCGGCTCGTACTCAGGCTCTGCCTCGTAACCCTGCTGCGCGTATTCAGGCTCCGACTCCTCGTACGCCGCACCGGCGTAGATCGGAATCTTCTGCGCTGCCGTCTCTTCCTGCTCGTAAGCCGGCCCCGCCATGTACGGTGCGCTCGGCTCCTCATACGCAGGTGCGGTCTCCGCGGTCTCCTCGACCTCTTCGTCCGCGCCGTCGACGCTCGCCTTCAGGTTCGCCCATTTTCCGCGAGCCGCCTCAAGCATCTTCGCAAAATCGCCGGCCTGCTCGTTGACTTCTTCCTGCTCCGTCAGCTCGGCATCCGCCGCTTCCTCGGAAGCGCTTGCCGTATAACCTCTCGCCATGTTCAGTGCGGCGAGAACCGCATCGTTGGCGTTGGAAACCACAACCGGCTCAGGCTCCGTGTCGGCCTCGGTAACCGTAGCCGCCTCGGACATTGCCAAAGCCTCCGCCATCGCATCCGCGAACGAGGAAACTTCCTTCTCCTCCGTCTCAGCGACATTCTCAGCGGTCTCCTCAACCTGATCGTAAACATCCGCCAGATGACCCGGCGTCTGAATGTACTTCGCAAAAGGATTTTCCTCAGGCTGCGCTTCCGCTGCCGGCTCCTCGACCGCCGCGGGCTCTTCCTTCGCCTCCTCGGCGCCGTTGAATCCGCCGCCGTGCGTCAGCGCCCAGAGCACTGCCTGATTTGCATCCGGAACCACCGGTTCCTCGTAGGTCTCGATCGGGGAAGCTGCTTCCTCCGCTGCCTCTTCCGCGGTGTTCGCAGCCTCTGCTGCCGCTGCCGCCGAAGCCGCCATGAAATCCGCAAAGCTTCCGGTCTCCTCGAAGACTTCCTCCTCGACCGGCTGCTCCACCGGAGCGAACGGGCGAACCGGCTTCTCCTCCTCCGCTACCGGAGTGAACAGATCCGTGCCGATCTCCGCTGCTTCGGGATCGTAAGGCTTCTCCACTTTGTCGAACATCGACTCCATGGTCTCTCTCGTGGAAAATGCGTCCAAACCGACCGCGTCGTCCGCAAGTTCGGCCACTGTCTCGTTCAGCTCTGCCGCAGGCTCCTCCGCTACGCGGAAAATGTCGTCTGCACCGGAGAACTGATCGCCGATCTCCTGAGCCGCGCTCGCGAACGGATCCGCCGCGGATTCCGCATCGCCGAAGAAATCATCGATCTGACGTGCTCTCTTTCCGAAGAAGTCATCGGTCTCGGTGACTCTCTCGCTGAACGTCGTCTCTGCCGACTCAGCTGCTCTTCTTGCTTCTTCCTCCGCTGCCTCAGCCGCTCTTCTTGCCTCTTCCTCAGCTTCCTCGGCTGCTCTGCGGGCCTCCTCTTCGGCTGCCGCTGCTTCCTCAGCCGCCCTTCTGGCCTCTTCCTCCTCAGCCGCTCTGCGGACTTCCTCTTCGGCTGCCGCTGCTTTCTCGGCTGCTCTTCTGGCCTCTTCCTCCTCGGCTGCTATGCGGGCTGCCTCCTCGGCTGCCGCTGCTTCCTCAGCCGCTCTTCTTGCTTCTTCTTCCGCTGCCTCAGCGGCTCTTCTTGCCTCTTCCTCAGCTTCCTCGGCTGCTCTGCGGGCTTCCTCTTCGGCTGCCGCAGCTTCCTCAGCCGCTCTTCTTGCTTCTTCTTCCGCTGCCTCAGCGGCTCTTCTCGCCTCTTCCTCAGCTTCCTCGGCCGCCCTGCGGGCTTCCTCTTCCGCAGCTTCCGCAGCTCTTCTTGCTTCCTCTTCGGCCGCCGCAGCTTCCTCAGCCGCTCTGCGTGCTTCTTCCTCAGCCGCCGCAGCTGCTCTGCGGGCCTCTTCCTCGGCCGCCTCAGCTGCTCTTCTGGCTTCCTCTTCAGCCGCTCTCTGTGCCTCGGCCTCTGCCGCCGCAGCTTCCTCAGCCGCTCTGCGGGCTTCTTCCTCGGCTGCCGCCGCTGCCTCTTCCGCCGCTCTCTGTGCCTCAGCCTCCGCTGCTGCCGCAGCTTCCTCAGCCGCTCTCAGAGCTTCCGCCTCGGCGTCCGCAGCCTGCTGCGCATCCGCCTCGACTTCCTCTGCGATATCCTGAACTTCCGCCTCGGCTGCCATCTTGGCCTCGCGCATGCGGTCGATCTCTTCCTGAAGCTTTCTTCTCGCTTCCGCCTGTTCCTGCTTACGACGCTCTTCCGAAGCAAGGAAGGACTCTGCCTGATCCGTTACTTCCTCTGCGGCTTCCGCTGCCTCCGCCTTGACGGCCTCTTCCGTCTCCGCAACCGTCTCGGTCACAACCGCAGCTGCATCCGCAGCAACCTCCGCCGTCGTCTCGACAGCTTCCGAAACAACATTTTCCGCAGCGTTCGCGACTTCCGTCACGGCCTCTGCCGCGGTTTCCTCCGCGTTCGTCACTACCGGGATCACGATCTCCTCGCCCGGAGCTTCCTCCGGAGTCGAAAGGCCGACGCTCGTGGTCGGAATATAATACTTCTTGTCTTTCTTTTCTCTCGGATTGGAGAACAGCGCGGTGTTCACGCCGCTGAGACCCTTGTCCTTCTCCTTATCCTTCTTCTTATTCTTCTTTTTGTCTTTCTTCTTATCGTTCTTGTCGCTGAATATCGTGCGCTCGCTGACGGCAGCACCGGCTTCCTCAACCTTCTCGGCTGCCTTCTCCGTCTCCGCGGCCGCGGTCTTCGCAGCCTCGGCGGCCTTGCGTTCCTTCTCGCGGGCAGCCTCCCAGGCCGCGTCGCGCTCCTTGCGCTCCTCCTCTTCCTCGGCGTTGCGCAGGAATGCCTCAAGGTCATTCGGGTTCGTGCTCTTGGTCTCCGGATGTCTCGTCGTGAGGATCACGTCGGAACCGTTCTGATCCTTCTTCTCATCCTTCGGAGCGCCGCCCTTCTTATCCTTCTTATTTTTCTTATCTCTCTTGCCGAAAATGCCGGACTCTTTCTTTTCGTCCTTCTTCTCGTCCTTCTTGTCGTCTTTCTTATCGTCCTTCTTCGAAGCATCCGCCTTCACGGCTTCACGCTGTACAAGGAACGGATCCGCGACCTTCTCGCGCGGCGCCTTTACTTCCGGTGCATCCTTCTTGCCGGCGTCCTTGGCATCCATTGCGTCCTTGCCGCCCTTATTGTCCTTGTTATCCTTGGCGTTTTTGCCGTCCTTGGCGTCCTTGCCGTCCGTCTTGTTCAGCGCGCCGAGCGGAACCGGTCTGCCGTTCTTGATCGCGATCGCTTCGCATTCCTCATCCGTGAGCGGGTCGTTCAGACGGCTGCAGCCCCACAGAAGGAGGGTCGGAACTCCCAGTACCAGGAAAATCTGGAGCGACATGATGATCGCTTCCCACCAGGTCATGCGGACTTCGGTCGGATGAAGGAGCTCACTGGCGATGTTCAGGAGCGTGAGCGCACTCGACGCCGTCAGGATCAGACCTGCCATGCGGCTGCGGCTCAGCTCGTAAAACTTGTCTTTCGCATCCATGGTGATCGTCGCGGAAAATACAACGGCGACCAGAAGTCCCACGATCAGCGAGCACACGATGCCGCCGTACGCCAGCAGGTGCTTCTTGTCCTGATCAAGGCCCAGGATAATACCGAAATTAAAGCACAACAGGATCGCACCGATCGCCATCGCGATGGATGCGTAATAGAACAATTGACTGAACTTGTTCGTGATGCCCTGGTATGCCGCATACGCGAACAGACCTCCCGCGATCGTAAAGCAGAAGTAGGCAAGAATACGCAGTGTCGCGTACATCTCACCGAACTTGCCCGTGATCAATGACAGGACCAGCGTCGCAACCGTAAGTACCGCGATCGCGCCGCCGCCGATCATGGCGAGCAGACAGGTCTTTTCCGTCCTTTTGTCCGGATATGCTTTCATCCTAATTCCCTCCTCCGGTTTTGGTTTCGGCATCCGCATCGGAGCCTTCCGTTTCGACAGCATCTTTGCTGCCGTCTTCCTTTCCGGCCTGATCGCCGGTTCTCTCTTCTATCGGCTTATCGCCGTCCGGATCGTCGCTGTCTTTCTTCTCTGCAGCGACAACGTCCTTTTTGTCGTTGTCTTCCTTCTTTGCGGCGGCCTCATCCTTCACGTCGCCGTCTTCCTTCTTCGCAGCGGCCTCATCCTTCACGTCGCTGCCTTCCTTCTTAACAGCGTCCCCGCCGTCCTTCTGTCCGGCATTTTTCGCGCCGTTCTTCTTCCGCTCGCCCCCGGGGCCGTCAAGCTTGGCGGCAAGCATCTTCAATCCTTCGATCAGAAAATCCTTCGTCACGATCCCGCCGTTCCATCCGCCGCAGTCCAGCTCCGACAGATAAAAGCGGTCTCCCATGTCGATCGCGCCCGCGAGCAGCGAGAGCGATGCCTGCTCGAACTTCGCCACGAACTCTTCCTGCGACAGCGGGATCTCGATCGTCGACATCGCGCGTGACAACCGGTTCCAGAACTGTCTGGAGGACCGGCTTCCCCCGCTCTTGGGCAGCTCCGTGAAGAGCTCCCAGAGATAGTGCTTGCCTCTCTCCAGCGGGAAAAGGAACGGCACCTCCCGGTCGAGGGCATCGAGTCCGGGCTCTGTTATATGGAAAATATAGGAAGCATCGTAGCGGTTCCCCTCCTCCGGAGTCGGCTCCGCAGCGTTGCATTGGATCGCTTCAAATCGATTAAAATCCCAATCCGGATAAAACTTCCGGGCGCTTTCCGTGATTACCTCACAGGACCGTTCTTCCAATATAAGAAGACGCATGTCCAACTTTTTTCTCGGAAATGACATTCTTATCGTCCCTGTCTGTGAAAAATCTGTCAATGTTCTACGATTGTAGTACGAAAAATCGGAGAACACAAAGTAGGCATCTTAAGATAACCTATTGATGAATATATCACGCATTTTCCCCATAGTCAATGCGTTTTCAGACGGAAAATGTGGTTTTTTGCACAAAAAAAATACGTTTTCCGCCGATATCGCAGATTTTGTTCTACTTTTGTAGTCTCTCCTCCATCGGAGTCCATTTTCGACCGGTTCCCGCACACAGTTTTTTCACGCGCGCACGCACACGGGAGAAGATATGACATTCGCATTTTCATACGAACTGTGGTATCATAAAACGCGTGGCGTCATCCTCCCGGAACGCCCTGACAGAACGAAAGGATTTCCCCCGCCTTCCGGGGGCAGACATACGTATGACTCAGACCGTGAATCATCATTTTCCGACCGTGATCCTTCTCGCGATCCTCGCGGTGCTTCTTCTCGCATCCTGCGGAAAGACTCCCGCGCCCGCGCCGGAGGACACGCCCATCTCCATCATCCCGATCACGCCCGCCGCCGGCGAGCCGACCGTGGCGATCCCCGATGTTAAGATCGAGGACATCGATTTCACGAACGCGGAAGTGTTCGGAACCGCTCCGGTCTACTCCGAGACCGGCTCCTTCTATAAAGAAGCGATCACGCTGCAGATTCAAAGTGCCGCGCCGAACGGCGTCATCTACTACACAACGAACGGCCACGAGCCCAAGCCGAACGACCTGACCAGCGTCCGCTACGAAGGTCCTCTTTCGCTCGAGCCGACCGAGGGCGATTATCCGCGCGCATACCTGATCAAGGCCAAGACCTACTACACCGACGGCACCGTCTCGCCCACAGCCGTCCACACCTTCTTCATAAGCAAAAACATTTTCGAGCGCTACACCGAGTCCACGTCGACCGAGCGCTTCTATATCGTGAGCATTGCCGGCGAGCCCTCTGATTACACAAAAGGCCCCTCGGGCATCCTCTACGGACAGAATTACGAGTTCCGCGGCGACTTCTCGGAGCGCGCGGCGCACGTTGAGATTGTGGACACCCACGGCAATCTTCTGATCGACCAGTTCGCCGGAGCGCGCGTCTACGGTGCGTACTCCCGCCGCAACGCGGTCAAATCCCTGAAACTCTTCGCCCGCAAGTCCTACGATGAAAATGCTGGCAAGTTCAAATTCGATTTCTTCGGAACCGAAAATGCCCTGGGCGAGGAGATCGGCTCCTACGACAAGCTCGTGCTCCGCAGCTACGGCAACGACTGGCAGTTCGGTTTCCTTCGCGACGAGCTCAACCAGCGCCTCGCCGCCGAAGCCGGCTTCCCGTTCACCGAGGCCGTCGTTCCCGCCGTGGTCTATCTCAACGGCACGTTTTACAACTTCGTGTGGATGCACGAGAGCTACTGCGACGCGTATTTCAAGCAGAAGGTTCCGTCCGACACTCTCAAGGGCGAGTTCGTCGTCATCGGCGGCACCGAGACGGATAAAAAGACCGACACGGACTCCAACGACGTCAATGAGTGCGCGGAATTCAACGCCGCCTACAAAGAGTTCATCGAAATGAACTTCGAGGACGATGAGGACTACGCGAAGCTCACGAAGTTCATGGACGTTGAAAGCTACCTTGATTTCTACGCGGTCAACATCTACATCTGCAACTACGACTGGCCGCACAACAACTACAAATGCTTCCGCTACTACCCGGACGAGTCCGGCGAACTCGGCGAGGGCATCTACGACGGCCGCTGGCGCTTCCTGCCGCACGACATGGACTACTGCTACAACATCTACAACAACCAAGAGTGCCCCGTGGAAACCAACTATCTGAAGACCGTCATGACCAAGGGCAACCAGCGCTATTCTCCGCTGTTCACCCTGCTGATGGACCGTGACGAGTGCCGCGAGTATTTCGTAAAGAAGATACTTGAGTTGGCGGACGGCGCATTTTCCGCGGAATCCGTCTACGCGATGATCGATCAGATGACGTCCGAGCAGGGCGACGAGATCGGCTACTACATCGAGGCGATGAAGCGCACGTACAACAAGAACAACAACGGCTGGGGCAACGATATCTGGACATCCGTCGGCTACTCCCAGGGTTCGCTCGACAACATCCGCACCTTCGCGACCTCCCGCAAGAGTTACATTCTCTCGCACATCGAGAGCGAGCTCATGAGCGCCGAGGAGATTGAGGAACTCCTGAGCCGCTGATCCGGCCGCGCCGCCGGCCCCCACAAGCTACTCCAAACCTACGAATCGAGGATTACATCATGAAATGGATCCTGCACTACATGGGACGCTATCGAGAGCGCGTCGCAATCGGGATGACCGTCAAATTCCTGGGCACGATCGGCGAGCTTTTGCTGCCGTTCCTCCTGGCTTTCATCATCGACGACGTCGTCCCCGGCGGCCAGCTCCGCTGGGTAGTCGCGTTCGGTATCCTGATGATCTTCACCGCCGTTCTGGTGCGGACACTGAACATCTCGGCGAACCGCAAAGCCACCGCGGTGGCGCGTGACTGCATCCGTGACCTGCGCCACGACCTCTTCGCGACGACGATCCATCTGACCGGCTCGCAGTTCGACTACGTGACGCTGCCGTCGCTCATTTCCCGAATGACCTCCGACACGTACAACGTGCAGAACTTCATCGGAATGATCCAGCGAATGGGAGTCCGCGCGGTCATCATGCTGCTCGGAAGCATTTTCCTGTCCGCGTTCCTCGATCCGTTCCTCGCGCTCGTGCTGGTGTGCATGGTGCCGATCATGGCGGGCACCATCCTCTTCATCTCCTTCAAGGGCATCCCGATGTACCGCGCCGTACAGGACCGTGTGGACCGCATCACCCGCGTTCTTCGGGAAAATATCACGGGCATCCGCGTCGTCAAAGCGCTCTCCCGCGAGGACTATGAGACGAAGCGCTACGGCGAGGCCAACGACGACCTCACCTCCACGGATCTTCGCACCGGCATCACGATGGCGCTGCCGAACCCGATCCTCAACCTGTGTCTCAACATCGGTCTGACGCTCGTCATCATCCTCGGCGCGCGCCGCGTCAACAACGGCGTGATGGCCCCCGGCGTCATCCTCGCATTCCTCTCGTATTTCAACATGATCCTTCAGGCGATCATGGGTATGAACCGCATCTTCATCCAGTCAACCAAGGCCGGCGCCTCCGCCAACCGTATCGGCGAGGTGCTCGCGCTCGCCTCCGACCAGCCGCCCGTTCTCACGGAAAATGAGTGCGCCGTCATTCCGGAATCCATGCGCGGCGGGGACGGTGAGCTGCCGTTCGTCGCATTTGACGACGTGTCCTTCTCCTACCCTGTGCTGGACGCCAGGGAATCCGTGGATGAGAACCGCGAGGACGCGATCCGCAACATTTCGTTCTCGATCGGACGCGGCGAGTCCCTCGGCATCATCGGCGCGACCGGCTGCGGCAAATCCACGCTCATCAACCTTCTGATGCGCTTCTACGACACCGACCGCGGCGGCATCTTCTTCGACGGCCGCGACGTGCGCTCCTACGCGCCCGATGAGCTGCGGCGCCACATGAGCGTCGTATTCCAGAATGACACGATCTTCGCGGACACCCTCGCCGCCAACATCCGCTTCGGCCGAGATGTCTCCGACGACGCGATGTTCCGCGCCGCGGAGGACGCCAACATCTCGGCGATGATCGAGACACTTCCCGAGCGCTTCGAGTACCGCGCGACGAAGGCCGGCGCGAACTTAAGCGGCGGCGAGAAACAGAGGATCCTCATTTCCCGCGCCCTCGCCTCGAATCCGGAACTTCTGATCCTCGACGACTCCTCGAGCGCTCTCGATTACAAGACGGACGCTGCCCTCCGGCACGCGATCCGCACCCATTACCCGGACACGACCACGATCACCATCGCGCAGCGCATCAGCTCCGTCATGAGCCTCGACCGCATCCTCGTGATGGACAACGGTCAAATGATCGGCTTCGGCACGCACGCGGAGCTTCTCCGCGACTGCGAGGTATACCGCGACATCTATGTGTCGCAGACAGGAGGTGATGTCAATGCCTCTGCTTAGCACCAAGATCGCCCGTCCGAAGGACACCAAAGGCACGATCCGCAGACTCCTGTCCTACCTCTCGCGCTACCGCATCCCCATGGGCATCGCGCTGATCCTGTCCTTAAGTTCCAACCTGCTCGCGCTTGCGGGCCCCAAGCTCGCCGGCAAAGCGATCGACGCGATCGGCGAGAAGCCTGGCATGGCGGATTTTTCGAAGGTCGCCCACTACGCCCGATTGATGATCATCCTCTACATTGCCTCGGCCGTATGCACCTTCGTGCTCTCGGTCCTGATGATGAAAGTCGGCCGCGCGGTCGGCAAGAGACTCCGCAAGGAAGTGTTTGACAAGCTTATGAAAATGCCTGTCGGATACTTTGACACGCACCAGACCGGCGACATCATCAGCCGCGTCTCGTACGACATCGACGTCATCAGCAACTCGCTCTCGACCGATGTTGTGCAGATCCTCGCGAGTATCGTCACGGTCGTCGGCGCGTTTATCATGATGATCACCGTGTGCCCGCCCCTCGTTCTGGCGGTGCTGATCACGATCCCGCTCTCGATCTTCTACACCCGCTGGATCACAAGAAAGACCCGGCCGGTGCTGGCCAAACGGTCCGCGATGTACGGCGAGCTGAACGGTTTCTCCGAGGAGATGTTCTCCGGTCAGAAGACCATCCAGGCGTACGCGCATGAGGAGATCACCCTCGGCGATTTCGATGAGATCAACGAGGCGACGTGCAAGGCATTTTACGACGCCGACTACTTATCCTCGCAGATCGGTCCGTCGATCAGCTTTATCAACAATCTGTCCCTCGCCCTCACCGCGATGTTCGGATCCATCTTCTACATGAAGAAGATCATCGACCTCGGCCAGATTTCGTCGTTCGTTCTCTACACGCGCAAATTCTCCGGCCCGATCAACGAGGTCGCCAACATCGCCAACGAGATCCTCTCGGCGCTTGCGGCCGCGGAGCGCGTCTTCAACCTTCTGAACGAGTGCGACGAGGTCGCGGACCTCAAGGACGCCGTCGAACTCTCGGAGGTGCGCGGCGAGGTCGAGCTCGAGGATGTCAACTTCTCGTACATTCCCGAGAAGCCGATCCTGCGCGACATCAACCTTCACGCGGAGGCCGGGAAAATGATCGCCATCGTCGGTCCTACCGGCTCCGGCAAGACGACCATCATCAACCTGCTGATGCGGTTCTACGAGCCGGTCTCCGGCCAGATCTACGTGGACGATACGCCGCATGAGCATTTTACGATGGAGTCCCTGCGGCGCGCTTACGCGCTCGTGCTGCAGGACACCTGGGTGTTCCACGGCACGATCTACGACAACATCGCCTACGGCCGCATCGGCGCGACGAAGGACGAAGTCATCGCCGCCGCGAAGGCCGCGCACATCCACCATTACATCATGTGTCTGCCGCAGGGCTATGACACCGTGATCACGGAGGACGGCGGCAACATATCGAAGGGCCAGAAGCAGCTCCTTACCATCGCCCGCGCGATGCTCTATGATGCCAAGATGCTCATCCTCGACGAGGCGACCAGCAACGTCGACACCCGCACCGAGCGCCGCATTCAGGAAGCGATGCGCACCCTGATGAAGGGCAAGACCTGCTTCGTCATCGCACACCGCCTCTCCACCATCCGCAACGCGGACAGCATCCTCGTGATCGGCAACGGTTCCATCATCGAGAGCGGAACCCACGACGGCCTCATGGAAAAGAAGGGCCGCTACTACGAACTGTATCAAGCACAATTTGAATAAAGGAAAGAGTAACGAAGTAAAGAACCGTCACTGGCGTGAGCGGATTTGCCGTGAAAGCTTGCTTTCTGACGGCAAAGACGGTCATGACAGGGCGGAGCGGGAACGAAGTTACCGCCCGCACACACCGCAGAAATGCGGCGTCCTCTGCCGCATTTCTGCGGTTGACGGTTCACGTGTCAGCTGACGGTTCACATGTCAGCTGACGGTTCACGTGTCAGCTGACGGTTCACGTGTCAGCTGACGCTTACGTCAGCACTTATCCAAAGAAAGGAATTCCCCATGGTTGAGAGAAAGGATCTATTATCCCTCGGATTTTACAAGAAAAACCCCTTTGCAGGAAGCCGCGGCAATCTGCGCTACCGCATTGAAAACTTCAAGGAGGAGGACGGCGTCGACGGCAAAGGAAAGCCCAAATTCAAGATCGTCGGGTTGCGCGTCACAACCTTCCCCGGACCGTTCAGTTACGACAACACGGACGCCTCCCACAAGGAGACGAAGGATTTTCCGTTCACGAGCGAAGCTCTCGACGAGATCACGGACTACCTTAACAGTCTGCCCGAACCGGAGCTGATCTCCATCAAAGAGTTTCTCTCGAAGCAGGAAACTGCTTCGGAATAGAAGGCATCGAACAAGAGATACAAAGGGCCGCCCCCCACGGGCCGGCCCTGAATAGTTTTTGACTCTATCTGTTTCTCAAAAGTCACTATGCACTTACACGAAACAATTTATAGTAAATACAGTATTACATCTTTATGATGGTTATTCGTCAGGCCCAAGCCGGCACCAACCGCCATCGCGCCGCGAACCACTAAAATACATATACCAAACACCATCCTTCACTGCATAACCAAGCCCATCATACTCAGAATAATTAGTCTGCCCATCTTCCTCCGGAAGTTTAAACAAATCTCCGGTATATGTAACAGTTCCCATCTGATATTCTAAAAAATCTCCCTCAACCCCTTCTTTAACCTGCATAAGTGTTCCGTCAACCATAACATAATAAGGCGGAACGTTCGGACACACTGTCGGTGTGGCTGTCAATTGTGGTTTAGTATTTTTCGCCTCTTGCAAGTTTGCATCATTCTCCTTCTCTTGCGTTCCTACCGCCACCTGATTGCTTTCTGATGTTTCTTGGGTCGACGATGATCCTCCCATTTCCCTATCACCGCATCCAGATAACAACAGAATTATTAGTAATCCGGCAAATGCTACATATCTTTTATAGACTCTTTCTTTCCGTAACATATTCCAACCTCCTTCTATCAGACCATGGTATTTATATCTCAATGCAGTATATACAACCACGAGTGCCAAGCCACACCAAAGCAACAAAAAACTTTAATCATGTCCCGTCCGCGGCTTACGAATACAAGGCTCGATGATATCTTGACGTCCACAGAGTATAAACAATCCCCCCTGCATTATATGTATAATGAGTATTGGATCCGTTCGCAGATACGATAACGTAGTTCGAGCAATTAGGGTCCATAATTCTATACGAATAATAAACTGTTAACCCAGTGGTTGAGAACTTATGATAACCATTAATCACAACGGCATGAGATATACTAAGATCAGTTGTCATAATAACAGACATAACGGGCTTATCATCATCAATCAAGTATCTAACAGAATTAAAGGTTATCCCAGACTGTGCCGTAACAACATTAATCGAAAAAGTATTAAACGTACAAACGATATACTCTGTTGTTCCAACCGGAGTAGTGGCATACAAACTATCCAAGTAATAATACAATGTCAGCGTTGTATATCCAGTCACGCCGTTGTTATAGTCTATCATAGACAATGCCGAAGCCAGCCAACACAGCCCCACGCCATTGACAGATGCGTTCGCACGAATCGGTGTATTTAGGTACTCGCTTTCATCAATAAGTTGCCTTGTTTCTTTTTCACAATCATCTGAAACATTTCTCGACAATTCATGCAACACAATCTGCCTTGCGTCAGAACAGTTCAATTGAGTTCTGTCCTTAATCACGTTTGCTTGACCATACAAGCAAACCACATCTTCTCCAGAAATGATTCCCCAGTTTTTTTCTCCTAATCCAGTAACGCAAAGGGATGCCCCCGCGTTAAACAGGGATGTTATTATATCACATTTTTCTTGGAAGAAACTACTAGAGCCCATACTTTGCGATGTAACATACTCTCCGATACACCTATCATTGTGAAATACAAAGTACAGATAATTGTCATTGACCAAACAGTTTTGCATCAAAAATGCTTCCGACACTGAAAAATTATCGTCGACCTCATACCCGGCCGAATGCAAACACACTGCAATTGAATCTTCAATTGAACCTACCGGACCATTCGTCTCTAAAAATTCTAATCCAGTCGCCATAGCGGACTCAGCGCAAACACATAGTATTAACATTAACACTAAAACTATTGCCAAGTATCTATTCACTCGCTCCTGAGACCTTTTTCTCAAATTCAGCATTATCACTTCTCTCCTTTCTCAACGCATTGTTAACCATCGTTTATACAGTGGTTACGTTTACTCTTTAGGAAGTACGCTCCCGTCCTCAAGTTCGGATAAGGCGCCTCGAATATATCCCTCCCAGTAAACAGAATAGTAAATGGACGTATCAGGTACCGCAATATTTTCCAACTGCTGTTTTGTAGCCAGAACAGTTAAATATCTTTTGCACCAACTATCCTGTGTTGAGACATCAACCAGTTCAACGATTGGCCAATCGTACTCCATCAATGTCTCAAAAGCCGTATCCAGCTTTACCTTTCCTTCTGCTTCCGAATCTTCATATCCCTTATACAGGACAAATGAGACCCGAAGGAACGCATTGTCATCAATTTCAGAAAGGCCGTAAACATCACTATTGATTACGCCCAAATCCGGTTCTACAGCCAGACTTGCTCTTGTTACCTTCGCCGTAAGATCATAGACCTCTTTCCCCTGATATACTCCGACAACGTGCGGCTTGTGCCATTCTGTGTCATTAAATGCAATCTTTTCAACGGCCGAATCCGATATAATCGCTACCAAATCCCTATAATACAATTTCATATCGATCGAAAGAAAGCCGCCGGTTTTGCATCGTTCCAACTCAGGATGACGGCTGAAAAAAGCTGCTTCCTGTTCCTCATACCATATCCGCCCTAATGTATTATTCAATTCTCTTCCTTGAAGGACAAGTTCCTCCAATCTGTCTCCATACTTTTCATACGCTGCTGTCGGCCAAGGTTTTCCATATTCATAATCTGTGGCCTCCTTGTACATCTGGTATGCATCATAAACCTCAGGGTATTGTTCCTTGAAAAGCCTATCAACATCGCACATGCCCAGACTCACGTTCACGGTAACAAACTCATCCGCATCATGCTCTCCCTGTAATTCCCCGGATAATCTGCTATCAACAGGAATCGATATCATACGCTCTGCAGGAACCGTCGGTGACGGCGAAGGTATATTCGTCGGATCCAACTTCAATCTTCCTTTTTGTTCAATTATTGTCTCTACCGCCTCAGGGCTCGGCGAAACATCTCTCGCTGAATCGGCAACCTTTAATGAAGGCTTTATTTCTTCGTCTATTTTTTCACCGCTCGTTGGCTTTACCTGTTCCGATACAGGTGTTTTATAATCTCCGCACCCAGTCAAAAGCATCGACAACACGAAAGCCAAAGCAATTACTCTCGTTCTTTTCATAAGCATCCCTCCTCTTACACATTTGACGATACTCTTCAATTCATATTCTTGTTACCTTGTCCACCCAAGAAGGTATCCGCAGATATCAGGCTGCTGCAAGCCCTCAATCTGCTTTTTGCTGACCAAGACATCCACTCCCTCTTCGTTCATTTTTTCAATGTAAACACCCTGATTACGAATACGGAGCACTTCACTGTCTATCAATTCCTTCCGACAATCTTGCGTTACCTCTTTTTGAAAGCAGAAGCGTATTTCAACAGGATAGTATATCTCCTCATCTCCCGTCTCATCCAGTGCTTTCTGCAACGATTGACTCCCTATTACTATTTCACCCGGACCTGCATTGATTTCTTCCAGCAAAACAGCTGGTCCTTCTTTGTCCATAATGAATATGTTGCTCGGCCGCTCAACCTCGATCACCCCTTTAGGCAACCGGGTGGGCGTACTTGTTGGCTGATTCTGTTGCGGATTCAATAAGTTTTCCGTTGGTTGCATGGTAATCAGCGTATTGTTTTTACCCGAAACATTTTTATCCGGCTTTAGTTGTCTAACATTTTTCCATCCGATCAACCCCAACACACACGCTGCCGCAATCATACCGGTTGCCACAAGAAACTTCTTGCGCTTTTTTCTCTTCACCTCCATCTCTTTTTCAATCCGCTCTGCTTTTTTCCAAGCGTTTTCTATGGCTTTATCATGATCAAGCATGATATCCCTCCCCCTTCATTTCCTTTTCTAACGCCTTCTTCGCACGTATGAGCAAATGGTTAATGCTGGAATTTGTCTTTCCCATTGCTGTCGCTACCTCTTTCACTGTCATCTCCTCAAAATACTTAAGCCACAACACCCTGCGAAAATCCGGATTCAGCCGCAGCAGGCATCGATGCAGTGCTTGTTTTTCTTCATCCGCAAAATACTCCCTTGCGACATCCTGCTCTTGCGTTGACAACAGCCCCATTTCCTCCGGGGCTGAGACTATCATTTTGTGATTCTTTCTCAAGAACTTAACAGTCACATTCCGACCGATTGCATATAACCATGTTTTGAAGGAGGACCTTCCATTGAACGTCGGTTTTTTTGAGATTAACACAGCCAATGTCTCTTGTGCCATATCTTCCGCATCATCCAGATTATTTAACCAAGTATTCAAATAGAGAACGAGACCATCATAGTATTCAAAAACGATCTGCGAGAAACCATTCTTGTCACCCATCAGAAAACGGTGGTAGCTACTTGCACCGTTGTCCATCATCCCACCTCCTTCTATCTATTAGTAGCAATTCAACACCCAAATCATCCATAAAAAGCCAAGAATTTAAACGAAAATTTAAACGAAAAGTGGGATATCAACTCAACTTTACACCTGTTTTGATTCTGAATTCTATGTTTTATTTTGAAGAATCCTGTTATCTAAAGATTCAAAACGATCATCTTCTAAGATCTTATGTAACAATCATAACAGACATAATCTAATAAATCCACCGACGATGACCGGCCACAGCGCGATTTTTCCAAAAAGGGCCGACCCCCGCGGGCCGGCCCTGAATATTTGGGGATATTCATTTCCCCATCACAGATCGATCGAATGTATATCCTTTAGCAGGATCGTAATCTTGCCGTCCTCCCCCTGTACATACTCGACATAATCGGGATTGCGCAGGTACGCGACGGGCACGAGGATCTCAATGCCGTTATCCGTGACGATCTTCTGCTTCCGCGTCAGCGTCCGTTCGGTCTTCGGGCTCACCGCGATCGGCTCGCGCTGGATGCGCTCCTGCTCGATGCGTTCGCGGTACCGTTCGCCGGCGACCTCCGAGTCGGCAAATACGGTCTTCTCGATCGCCGCGACACTCACGCGTCCGGACTGCTCAACGCCGGCCGCGACCTCCTTGCGGTACTCCATCATTTTCTCCGGAACCTGCTCCTTCGGATAGCACTCGCGGATGACCTCCGCCGTCGTCTCCCGGATCGCCTCAACGGTCTTTTTCTCCGACGGCGCCGGCCGCGAAAGTTCCAGCACGGACTCCGCAAGATAGTTGACTCTCACATCGTCGATGTAGCACTCGATATCCGCAACACGGACCTTCCGGTTCATCACGTCAACCGCAAAATACTCGCAGTTCTTAAGCCCCGGCTTGGGCATCACCTTGGAATTGAGGATCCACGACACATGTCCTTCCGCGTCGAGACGACAGTTGTACATCTCCTGGAACGGAAGTTTGAAGAGCGAAACATACGCGATCTCCTCCGCAAGGAAGAACGCAAAGATGCCGCTTCCGGCTCCGATCGTCGGGTTGGTCGCCATCAGATCATAGATTCGCTCGCACACCGTGCCGACCATCGCATCCATCCCCTCGGGATCCGTCGGCATCAGCTCCGAAGCATAGGCCCCCTCCTCATAAGTCGCTGTCTTGGCCGACGTGTCCGAAAGCGCCGCCGCGCAGAGCTTGGCCGTGTAGCGATAAAGCGCGTCGTCCTCGTCCAGTTTCACCTCGTCAAAATGTGCGCACGGAAGCGTCCCGTCCAGCGTGCACAGATAAACTCGCAAGATCTCAATGTCCCCTGATTTCATAAACTTACAACGCCCGTTTTACTCGGCGTCCTCCTCTTCCTTGATCTCCGGCAGCGCGTCAAACATAGCCTTCACACTGGGCGCGCCTTTCGTGAGTTTCTTAATGCTGAGATCCTCAGCCTTGTCGTTCGCCAGTCGCAGCTGGTTCGCCGAAGCAAGCAGCGCTTCCTTCGTCTTGTTCAAATGATCGATCGTTTTGTCAATCTCCTCAATCGCCTTGCCGAACTTATCGCTGGCGATGCGATAGTTCCGCGAGAACTGCTCCTTGAACGCGTTCATGTTCCGCTCAAAATTCGTCACATCCACCTGCTGGCTCCGCACGACCGCAAGCTCATGGCGGTAATCCGCGGCACGCATCGCCGCGTTCCGCAGCAGCGTGATCATCGGAATAAAGAACTGCGGGCGAATGACATACATCTTATCGTAGCGGTAGGACACGTCGACTATACCGTTGTTGTAGTACTCGTTGTCCGCCTCGAGAAGCGAAACCAGAACCGCGTACTCGCAGTTCTTCTCCCGACGGTCCTTGTCGAGCTTCGCGAAAAAGTCCTCGTTGCGATGCTTAGTCGCCGTCTCGTCGAGCTCATTTTTCATTTCGAACATGATTGAAAGAAGTTCTTCCTTCTCCTCGTCGTCGATGTATTCGCGGAAAATAAAATCGCCCTTGCTTCCGCCGCTGGCGTCGTTGTCCTTCTCGAAATACGCCTTCGGGAACGCAGTCATGCGCAGCTTGTTGAACTCGATCATGCAGTGCTGCTCGAGACTCTCGCCGACCATCTTCGTCGACTGGCGGGCCTTGAAATCCTTGTAAAATGCGATCTCATCATCCTTCGTCTTCAGCTGCTGGGCGTACTGCTCTTCCTTCGCGCGGAGCTCATTTTCCCGTTGCGTCTTCGCGGCCGTGCGCTCGTTGGCCATCTGCAGGTCCTTCGCCTCGAGCCGGCTCTCGTACTGCTGCTTCAGCGAAGACTCATTTGCCTCCAGGAGAACGATCTTCTGCGCGCGCGACGCAAGCTCCTCGTCCTTCTTCTGCAGCGCTGCTCTGGCCTGCTCCTCCTTCTGCTGAAGGACAGACTGCGCCAGCTGCTTCTCCGCGCTCACGGCTTCCGACACCGCCAGCCGCTTCTCGGTCTCCGCGCGCTCAAGCGCCGCCTTCAGCCCGGCAAGCTCCGCTTCCATCCGCCGAAGTTCCTCGCTGTGCGCCTTGTCCTGCTCGATCTTCGCGAGCTTCCGCTCATCCTCTTTCCGCTCCTCGAGCTCTCTCGTGCGCTTCTCCAGCTCCTTCCGGAACTCCTCGTCGCGCACCTGCTGGACGATCTGCGCATACCCCGACTCGTCCACCTGAAACACCGTTCCGCAATTCGGACATTTGATCTCTTTCATATTGACGCTCCTTCCCGTCGAACCCGGGCGTACCGATCCTCTTTTCCTTTGTCAGAGGCGGTTCCTTTTCTCAATTCTTCATAGTAAAACCGGACACAAAAAGAAGAATTCCGGCCGCAGCCAACATGTAAAAACCGCTCCCCGGGGAAACCAAAGAGCTGAAACTGATCCCGAACACGGACAACTCGGACAGTCTCGATTTTACATGCGTATACTGAACCACGATCTCAACCACGATCAAAATGCCCAGAATGATCGTGTCTCTCTTCATCGTCGGTTTCTCGCAGAACAATTCGTACAGAACCACGATCGCAAACAAAAAGCCGATTATGCAAAGGTACTTATAGTTCCCATCCCACAAAGAGATCGTTTCGGAAAGACCGAAAAGCGAAATCTTAAAGAACGGAAGAAAAGTTGCTATGGCTCCCAGAATGATCGCGACAAATGCCATCAGCCTTGACGTACCGTTATCACCACCTGAATAATTCATGACAGATCTCCTTTCGCCGGTTTTCCTACAGTGTAACACATATCAAAAGCAAGCGCAAAATGTTTTCGGCTATATTGTTATCCTCCCAAAACGTCGCATCCCCTTCTTGCGTCCGCGTCGGCAATGCGCTATAATGCGACTGTAGTCTTATTTTAAGGAGGGAGAATCATGGATGCTAAGGCTGCCGCAAGAAAAACCGCGGCCACGCAGGCCTCGCTGAAGCAGGCCCTGCTGAAACTGCTGGACTCAACGCCGTATCACGACATCAGCGTGCCCGACATCGTGCTCGAGGCTTCGACCGCGAGATGCACGTTCTACCGGTATTATCCGACGAAGGATGATCTGCTGCTGGCGTGCTGCAAAGACCGGTTCGAAGGGCTCTACCGGCACATGCAGGAAGAGCCGTCGTACTCATTTCACGACATGAGCCTAGGGTACTATTCGTATTGGATGGAGCACCGGGATTTCCTGCAGCTGTTGCAGAAGCGGGATCTTCTGTTCTTCTTCACGAAGAACCTCGACCGATTCCTGTACGACGTGACCGGCCATGCCGATGCCGCGGAAGCGGGCGGTCCGCCTGCCAAGGTCATTTATCATTTCTTCTGCAGCATGTCGGCGATGAGCGGGATCCTGATGTACTGGCTCAACACCGGCTGCAAGGAAAATGCGGAACAGCTCGCGCAGTTCTACGTTTCATTTCTCGCCGAAGGAAGCGACGGTGACAAGGACTGCCGGTATTTCCGCGAGCATCACGCGTACCCGTTCAAGCCCAATTACGTTTAAAATGGAGAATGAGAGGAAAAAACAATGAATTCTGTATTCACACGCAGACTGCTCCGCAGAACAGCATGTCTGCTGGTAATGATCCTTCTGTGCGGACTTCTGGCCGCCTGCGGTGACACGCCCGAGCGCCGTGACGCACAGGGCACGCCGACCCCGGCGCCCGAAGTCACGTCGACGCCGACGATGAAGCCGACGGACACACCGACCGCGACTCCTACAGAGGAGCCTACACCCACTCCCACCGAGGAGCCCACGCCGACTCCGACCGAGGAGCCCACGCCGACTCCGACCGAAGAGCCCACGCCCACTCCGACCGAGGAGCCTGCGCCGACTCCCGTGGAGACGCTGATCCCGACATTGGAGCCGTCGGCCGCGCCGACCGAGGAGCCTACTCCGGCTGTCACGGAAACCCCGACGCCTGAGCCTGCAACGCCGACGCCTGTTCCGGCGACACCTACGCCTGTCCCTGCTACGCCGACGCCGACCGCAACTCCGAAGCCCACTGCAACCGCGACACCGACCCCGACTCCGACGGTCTCCTTCGGCCGCATGCCC
>JBGUPV010000156.1:0-2821 GCA_045130455.1 Lachnospiraceae bacterium
TTGTAGATCTTGTGGATTTTCGGCTGTTTCATAGGTGCCTCCCAAGTAAATAAAGTGGTAAAACTTTCCTTGAGGACGAGTTGTGGATGATCGGCGAAAGCCAAAATGCTCACTTAGCTTTCGCAAAAAAATAAGCCCGTCCTCTACTACGATAGAGGACGAGCGTTAAACCCGTGGTACCACCTCAATTCAGTATGCGAAACCGCATACCCTCATTCGGGTACGAAATATACCCTATCGCGATAACGGACGCAACCGGCGGTGCCTACTTGAAATCGTTCAGCATGCTGCTCTTGGGAGGAATTCGGAAGATCTTCGATGCCGGCTTGCACCGTACCCGGCTCGCTGTGAGGGAAGAAGGTTTCGTACTGGTTCCCAGTCAATGCATTTGAAAAGAATATACGATAACCTGTGGGTCATGTCAAGAACTTTTTTTCGACAATCGGAAAATGCGTTTCTTTACTCTCGACCTGTTCTGTATTATAATCAATTTATCAGCAACTTGGAAAAATGCGCCGACGGTCCCGACCGAGGGCATTGGATGAGTTTTGGAAAAGGAGAGAAATGATGAAGAAACGAGCAAGATTTCTGACGGGACTGCTTTGCCTGCTGGTGTTGCTTGCGTGTCTTTTGACCGCCTGCGAGGAGAAGTACGAGCGGCGCGATAAGGAAAAAGACAACGAAACGACCGTGACGGGCAAGCCGGATGATACGACTACGATCACGCCTACTTCCGAGGTGACACCGGAAGCAACCCCGACCACGGAAGTGACACCGGAAGCAACTCCGACCACGGAAGTAACACCGGAAGCAACTCCGACCACGGAAGTAACACCGGAAGCAACTCCGACTGTGGAGGCAACACCGACGCCTGAAGCGATACCTACGCGCCCGCCGGTTATGATCCCGGAGGAAATAGTCGGAAAGACGGAGCAGGAAGCGAGAGCGATGCTGGGAGACAAACTGATGATCCGCATCGAATGGCTCGAGAGCGACCTCGTCGGCTATGAATGCGTTGTCGCCACGGACCCGATCGCCGGGTCAACACTTCCGGAGGGGTCCACGGTTGTTGTTTATCTGAATGATAAGAAACCTGAGGTCACACCCGAACCCACGACGAAGCCGATCGACGTCGGAAATCTCGAGAATACGACTGTAGTGAAGGACAATCTCGAGGTAGTGTCCATGCATGTTCCGCAGGATGCGGATATTGACACGGACGACGGCGGCATTATCGCGATCGGCGACGATTACTACATGGATCTGTGGTATATGAACACGTCGCTCGACGGCTGCATTTATGATGCAGACGATCTTGCGGAGTTGATGAAGATCGAGGAGTATGTTCTGGACAATCTCGATGTTGATACCGCAAAACTGTACGGCGAGATCAAGGAATCGACCATCGACGGTGTTCACTGTTATGTCGGTCCGTACACGGAAATGACCTACGAGGCAAACAACGGTACCGCGGAAGGCTGCGGCCGATTCATTTTCTTTGACTGCGTGGACACGTGCGGCGTCTATATGGCACAGTATATGATCCGCGGCACGGATCATGAGACCATCCTTACGGAATTCGGCGAACTGGACAAACAGCTTTTTGCATGCGTCAGCTCGGTAGAGCAGCTGGATTCGCCGCTGGAGGATCACCTGGTGCATTATGAGAAGGAGCTCCCGGACGGCAGTCGATTGGAGTTCATTGCACCGAAGGACGAGATCACAGAGATGAGGATCATCGAGGTAGCGAGCATTCTCGAGATTTATTTCGACGAGGACGAAGCAGAGTATATCTATATCAATCATGTGGACGTGGACAGTGCGGAGGCCTTCTGTGAGGCTGTGAAGCAGGAGTTCAGCGGCGATCAGTATGTATATACCGATATGTTTGATGAGTACGGACGTATGGCTTACAGCACATTTTCTGTTTCATACCGCATAGACGATACCGGGTATACCGAGGAAATGTATCTCGCGGAAGCTTCCGACGGCGGAATGTGGCTCGTTACGCTCATCCGGTATGCGGAAAATGAGGACGCCGGCGAGGACCTGATGGATTATATCATCTGGTCGCTGAAGGAACAGTAAGAGATCAGAGCGGCAGAATTAGCGGGGATGAATGAGAACGTGACGGATCGGAATACAACAAAGTTCCGCCGGGTTAAATGGATCCTGCGGATCATTGCGACGGTTGCGGTGGTCGGCTGGATGGCGGCAATCTACTTATTTTCCGCGGACGATGCGGACACGTCGCAGAAGAAGTCCGACGAGGTCGTCGACAAAGTCATCGATGTGGCCGTAGAGACCAAGGTGGTAAAGAAAGAGAACGTGAACAAGACGATGCGGGAGAAGCTGAGCTTCCTCGTGCGAAAGTCCGGGCATATGCTCGAGTACGCGTTGCTCGGTGTGCTCACGGTGCTCGCGTGCGCCGCGTGGGACGTTCGAAGGCTGTCCGTGAGGGCGTTGATCGCGTTCATGATCGCGGTGCTGTATGCAGCTACGGATGAATATCATCAGACCGGCGTGAGCGGTCGTTCCGGCGAGTTGCGGGACGTGCTGATCGACGCCGGAGGAGCTGCGCTCGGCATCGGAATCTGCATTTTGATCATGTGGTGTATTCGCCGGAAAATGAGGCGAAAAGCCGAGAAGTCTGCGGAAAATCCTGCGTAAATATGCCGTTTTCGTTGTAAAATGTCACAAAACAGGGTTGTTTCGTGCGGTGATAGTTGCCAAAACGTAGAAAATCAGGCGTAACCCTTGAAACTTAAGGGATTTCTATGTATTATGGCACCGTAAAGATAAGCCTTTCGGCGTGCGCTTC
>JBGUPV010000157.1:0-4862 GCA_045130455.1 Lachnospiraceae bacterium
AGACAGGGAAACGGAAAGAGTCTCCGGACGTTGCGGAAGAGAAGAAAAGTGCTTGACGGCAACGCCGGGATGAAGAGAAGACAACAAAAACGGGACCGCCCATACGGACGGTCCCGTTTGCTGCGCCTGAAGGGATTCGAACCCCCGACCATTGGCTTCGGAAGCCACTACTCTATCCACTGAGCTACAAGCGCCGACTCGAGTATGATACCATACAATGCGGTCAAAGTAAAGTAACGTTTTTTGAAAAACTTTTCCATAAATCCTCCGGAGACCTCCGTATCTAAGACATCAAACGGTCATGAAGAAAGCCGCCGGAGAGCGGCTGAAGGGAGAGAAAGAACTATGAAACGATGGATGCTGATCCTGGCGGCGGTTCTCCTGTGCGTAATGTTTGCGGCATGTGAACAGGAAAAGGTCGCGGGAAAGAAAGAGAAGACACCGGGGGCGGAAGCAACGCCGACAACGGAAGCAAAACCTACGGCGGAAGCAACGCCGACAACGGAGGTAACACCTACGACGGAAGTGACACCTACGGCGGAACCTACGCCGACGACGGAAGCGAAACCTACGGCGGAACCTACGCCGACGACGGAAGTGAACCCGACCGAGGATCCCCTGTCCGGCAGCGAGGAACTGACAAGCAGCAGTTCCGTGAAGCCGCAGACGAAGCCGATGGATGAGGCGATGGTCGATGCGTACGAAAAGTTCGCGTACAGCCTGTTCCGCAAATGCAGCGGTGACGGAACGTACATGATCTCGCCCTGGTCCGTGTACGTGGCGCTCTGCATGACGGCGAACGGTGCCGAGGGCAACACGGAAGCGCAGATGAACGAGGTGCTCGGTCTGACCATGGAGGAGCGCAATGCTTACCTGGCGGCATGGATCGATAAGATCACCGGCTCGGAAGCCGTATCATTTACCAACGCGGATTCTGTCTGGATCAACAAGCTTTTCCGTGATTCGATCAGCTCGAAGTTCCTGGGCCTCTGCGCGGATTATTATCAGGCGGCGGTGTTCTCGGCGGAGATGGACCAGAAGACGTTGGAGGACGTCAACGCGTGGATCAGCAAGAACACGAAGGATATGATCCCGAAGATGCTTGACAATCTGTCGCCGAGAACGGCACTTCTTCTGATCAACGCCATCACGCTTGAGGCGGATTGGCAGGAAGCGTTCAAGAATGAGTCGGTTCGCAAGGAGAATTTTACGCATGCGGACGGAACCGTGACCGAACTTGATATGATGCACGGATCGGCGGACTCGCTGCTGCTTGAGGACGACACCGTGACTGGCATCGTGAAGAGTTACGCGAACCCCGGATTTCGTTACATCGCGCTTCTGCCGAACGAGGGCAAGACGGTGGCGGATGTGATCGCCAAGATGCAGCCCGGCTATGTGCGCGGACTTCTGGAGAACGCGGAGCCGCAGGGCGTTCTGACGGCGCTTCCGAAGTACGAGAGCAAGTACGGCAAGGATCTGGTTTCGATCCTCGCGGAGCTCGGTCTCAGTGATGCGGTTTCCCCTGCACTCGCGAATTTCCGCGGCATCTACACGGGGGACAGCGGTAACCTTTACATCGATCAGGTGCTTCACAAGACATTTATCGAGGTGGACACCAAGGGAACGCGCGCGGCAGCGGCGACGGTGGTCGACATGCGGCTGAACGCGGCCGTGGCCCAGAAGTTGATCCGGTTCGATCAGCCGTTTGTGTATATGATCGTGGACGAGAACAACCTCCCGATCTTTGTGGGAACGTACGAGTAAGACGCAGTTTGTGTGGAAAGAAGTGTGCGGGGCTGCGGAGAGCCGCGGCGATCGCACGGAAAATGAATCAAAGGATGAAGAAGGAGAGAAAACATGAAGAAACCGAGTAAATGGTTGATGGGAAGAAGCCTGTTGCGCAGAGCAACGGCAATCCTTTTGGTGCTGATCATGGCACTGTCGATGGCCGCATGCGGCGAGGACAAGGAGTCGAACAAGAAGGGCAACACGTCGACCGCGACGCCGACCAAGGCAGCGGACCCGACGAAGGCGGCGGATCCGACCAAGGCACCGGATCCGACCAAGGCGGCAGATCCGACCAAGGCACCCGAGCCGACCGGAACACCGGGCGGCAGCTCCAAGGAGCTGACCGGCGGTTCTTCGGGAAAGGCCGTTCAGGGCAAGGAGATGGATGCCGCGATGAAGAAGGCGTACGAGCAGTTCGCGTATGAGCTTTTCCGCGAATGCGGCGGTGAAGGCACCTACATGATCTCCCCGTGGTCCGTTTACATTGCGCTGAGTATGCTCACCAACGGCGCGAAGGGTGCGACGCAGGAAGAACTTGCCAAGTGTCTCGGTATGCCCGACGAGGAGCGCAACGCTTACCTGTACACCTGGATCAAGCAACTCACGGGCTCCGAGGAAGTTTCGTTCACGAATGCGGATTCCATCTGGATCCGTGAGGATTCCGAACAGGATGTATTGAAGGAATTCCTGAATACATGCGCGGACTACTACCGTTCGGAGGTTTACTCCGCGAAGATGAACACGCAGACGGTCGAGGATGTCAATAATTGGGTCAGCAAGAACACCAAGAAAATGATCAACAAGCTGCTGGAGGATATCCCTGCGGATACGCTGATGATGCTCATCAACGCGATCTCGATGGAGGCTAAGTGGGTTGATCCTTTTGAGACGGAAAACTTCCGTGAGAATGCGGACTTCACCCATGAGAACGGCCAAGTGTCCAAGGTGACGATGATGCGCGGAGAAGCGGATTTCGGCCTTCTGGAAAATGAGCTGATGACCGGCTTCGAGAAGTCGTATGAGGGATTTAAGTTCCGCTACATCGCGATGCTCCCGAAGGAGGGTGTCACGGTGCAGCAGCTGGTGAATTCGCTTCAGCCCGGAAGTCTTGAGACGATCCTTACGAACCGGAAGCGCGGCGATGTGTACATCGGCATTCCGAAGTACACGTCCGAATATACGGTCGAAATGTCCGATATTCTCAAGAAACTCGGTGTGAAGAGCGCATTCAGCGGCGCCGCGGATTTCAGCAGAATGGTTGAGAATCATGATTGCGAAGTCAGCAGTGTGCTTCACAAGACGTTTATCAGCGTTGACAACAACGGAACGAAGGCGGCAGCGGTCACGGCGATCATGATCGCGGACACCGCAGCGGCAGAGCCGACTCCGTCCTACTATGTGACGCTGGACAGACCTTTTGTGTACATGATCATCGATGAGAATGATCTTCCCATCTTCATCGGTACTTACGAGTAGGCAACGTCGGCTGTATATGACGATACGATAGTTTGAGAAGAGAGGCGTCGGGCAGGGTAGCGGCGGATATCCTGCCCGACGTTTTACTTGCAAAAAACGCGTTTTTGTATTAGGATATGAGGGAGGCGACAGGTGATCCGGCGGTTCCGGAAAGACTGTCGCGGATCAGTACTTTCGTTCCCGGAGCGCACGGCACGTGAAGCCGTGGATCGGGGGACGCAGGGAAAGAGGAGAAGGACGAATGACGGGACTCCATCGGAATCTGCGACGGTGCATCGGAACGGTCGTTTTGGCGGCGGTTCTTTTCGCGTTAACCGCCTGCGGAAAGGAGAAAGCGAACCAAACGCCGAAGTCGACACCGGCGCCGAACGTGTCGGCAACACCGACGCCGGAGGATCCCGGGGAGGACACCACGGAACCGGCGCTACGCCCGGAGGCAAAGAATATTTTCCAGCTCGCGGAGCCGCAGCAGGGTGACCTCTGCGCGGAGATCGAGATCGAGGGGTACGGTGTTTTGAAGGTCCGCTTATTTTCCGACGACGCCCGCAAGGCGGTGGAGAACTTCAAGACGCTGGCGGAGAACGGGAATTACAATAAGATCCCGGTCAACCGGCTGGTCAAGGACTACATGTTCCAGGCCGGAGACAAAGAGGGCCAGGGACTGAGCGGCGAGAGTATCTACGGCGGCGGTTTTGAAAATGAGATCAGCGAGAGGATCCGTCCTTTGCGGGGATCTCTGTGCATGGCCAACACCGGCGGAACGTCGACGAACACCACACAGTTCTTCTTCGTGCAGACGAAGGCGAGCGTGGTGAAGAGCCTGCGGGATCCGCTCGACAACCGCTATCACCTGACGGTCCCGGAGTACCTGAAGGAAGCGTACGGAGCGGATGTGTCCGAGGAGGAGCTCGCGATCTACGAACTGTACGGAGGAGCGCCGTGGCTGTACGGCAATACGACCGTGTTCGGACAGATCTACTATGGGTACGAGATCCTCGACCGGATGATGGACGTAAAGGTGACTTCGCGGTTCAAGCCCAATCCGACGATCTGGATCAAGGAAGTAAGGATCTTCCATTACGGCGAGCAATGATCGAAGATTGCGTGATTTCTGCGGAATTTACACAGAACGGACACGTATTTGCGGTATAACAGAGAACATATCGGGGAAGTCCCCGGAAGGGGACAGGAATTCCGGCGGGAGAAGCCGGTGAATTGAGGTGTGACATGGACGAGATTACGGTATTGGTGGTGGATGATGAGGCCCGCATGCGAAAGCTGGTGTGTGATTTCCTGCAGAAGCAGGGCTACAGCTTCCTTGAAGCGGAGGACGGCGAGCAGGCCGTGGACATCTTCTTCGCGAACAAGGGCATCGATCTGATCATCCTGGATGTCATGATGCCGAAGATGGACGGATGGCAGGTGTGCCGGGAGATCCGGCAATACTCCAAGGTGCCGATCATCATGCTGACGGCGCGAGGCGAGGAAAGGGATGAGCTGCTCGGCTTCAAGCTCGGCGTCGACGAGTACATCAGCAAGCCGTTCAGTCCCAAGATCCTGATGGCCCGCGTGGATGCGATCCTGCGCCGGACGGG
>JBGUPV010000158.1:0-28915 GCA_045130455.1 Lachnospiraceae bacterium
TCCGTCAAATTCAAAGCCGTATTTGTGATAAAAACGAATGGCTCTCTCATTTTTCTCAAACACCCACAAAAAAATGGTATTGTATTCACCGAGCCTGGAAATGGCTTCGTTCATCAATCGATATCCTATTTTACGGCCGTAATACTCTTTAAGGACATAAATCGCTTCAACCTCTCCTGCATTCAACAGATCTTCATCTCTCTACGGACCGTATACCGCAAATCCCACAACTTTCTCTTTGTCCTTGGCGACAAGAGTATTTTCCGGGAACTTCCGCGCACGTGCTGTTGTGGCCTCTACGGTCATCGTATCGAGGTATCTGTCACATACGATACCTCTGTAAGCTTCCTGCCATGCCGTACAGTGCACGTATCCCCTCCCGCACAGTTCCTCGTCAGTTTCCGCCGGTTTAATGCATATTGAGTCGTTTATATCTTTCATAACAGTTTAATTCCTCCGCATATGGGCCTCCCGATAACTATGGCCCGTCTTATTACTCTTCTTTCTTGAACACATATTCGTCCAAACTCCCGGCCCCGGGAAATGCCGCAAGCAACCGTTCGGCCACTTCCGGATCATCCGTCAATACATATGTGTCCGTGCTGTCAAATGCTATCACCTCAAGGACCGCACCGGGCTCCAGATGATGTAAAGTATTCTCCAGATACGGCTGTCTGAGTGATACGTCTTCTATCGGATTCTTCCTGATTTCCTCCCACGGAACACTCTTTGGAAATCCTGACAGAGCGCCCCACACCCACTGGATTCCCGGATGTTCCCGAAGCATGGAAAAAAGCGTCTCACCGTCAACAAAAGAATCCTCCTGCTGCTCAAACGGGAAGCAATAATCACTTCCGTCTCCCATGCAGTCCACATTCGTTATACGCCAATTCAATGCCTTCACATACTCTTCGATCGGCTTAAAAACCTTGTAAGGGTATGTGACGAATCCTTCCTCATGTAACACAAGTCCGATCATAACCTCAAGATCCTCTCTCATGAACGGCCCTCTCCCAGCATTTTCCCGTAGTACTCCACCTCAATGACCGTTCCGTCCGGGTAGGTGCAGGTTCCGGTATACATTTTCTCGGTAAATCCCCAATGAAGATACATCTGCTTATTGAGGACTTCGCACGGTTCGACGCCGAGAACCGCTCTGGCAAACCCCTTGCGGCGAAGATCTTCCAGCATGAATCGAAGCAACCGCGAAAAAAAACCCTTGCCGCGATACGCCTTGACCGTGCGAAATGCCGACAGGTATGCGGTTCCTTCTTCTCGGAGTCCGGCGTCCTCCTGCCCCGGGGTATAGTTCGGAACCGCGTACGCTTCGCAGATGATCTCCCCGTCAAGAATCCCGTAATACGGAATCTCGCGGCCCGCTGAGATTTCAGCTATGATGTCCTTCTTCCATACCGCCCAGTTCGGGTCATCGGGATGCTCGCTGACCAGCGTGTCCCATTTTTCATTCACTTCCTCCATGGAAGCAATCTTGCACACGAATTTATCCGGGACGTCAGCCTCCGCCGCCGGAAAAAACCAGTCCGGATCTGCGCCGTACAACTCCCGGTGAATCTTCTTTGCCTCCTCGGAAAATGTGATCGTATGCCAGTAATCCTTAACCGAAATCTCGATCACCCTGATCGGCTTTACCGGCGTTTTGGAAAGCCATTCCCACTCGTCAACGAGTTCAAAAGAGTCCGACGGAAGAACATATACATAGCCTTTTCCGTTCGGATTGACGGAACCATAGTTCAGGAAGCTTTTGATCCCGTCGGAATCACGGGAAAGCTTCCCTCCGGGCTGATCCGGATAACAGCGGAACGGCAGTGCGAACGGAATGACTTCCTCCATCGTCGCCGCCGCATAGATTCCCATTTGCGCCTCGGCCTCACACTGGCCGCTCGCCTGCCGCGGCATCAGTACGTCAAACAGATACTGACTGCCGTGGTATACTACCTTCGGTTTCTCCTGCATAAGTCGCCAATCTCCCCACTTGCAATTTTATGTTTGTTTTTCAGTTATGAACGTATCTTTTTATAATCCAGGGGCCGTAAGAATCTGAAAAGGATCCCGAGAAGTATCACCCATCCTCCGAGCACGGCATATGTTCGTTGATCCTTGCGCGGGTCCTTCGGATCGGCTCCGATATACGCTTTCCCGGGATCATCGGGATCATAGTGCACCTCAACACTCTCGTACACGGTGTACGTTAATCGTTGATCGTGGGTATACTCTTTGCCCTCAACAGTATAGGAGTAAGAAACACGATAGAGATACTCCGTCCTCGTTGCCGAATGACTTCTGTGGAGATAATGCCGTATCGTCTGCTTCGTACAGTTCTCCACCCTGCCTTTGGTAACAGCCGTACAGCATTTCCTCTTGTCATTGTTGCTGTGTTGCTCGCAGTAATAGGACGCGAAGCCATAACCGACCAGAAACACTCCGATCAATACAATGACCAAAGACACCCGCTTCTGCATCCTGTCTCCTTTCCCTCATTCAGTGCTCCCTCAAAAAGTCGCTGATGTACTCAAACCCGCATCCTGCATTGGCCGCCGTATCTTCATCCTTCTTTTCGTCGCCGACCAGCAATATCTCCGAGACATCAATCCCGAAGAACGAGGCGATATGATCGATCCCTTTTCTGTTGGGCTTTCTTGCACCGCAGATCTGTGACGAAACATACAGATCGAGCAGCGGTTCTATGTCCTTGATCGCACTCCGGAACAACCGATCCGGCATTCCGTTCGGCAGGTCGGTCAGGCACGCGACCCGGAGTCCTCGCTGTCTGCATTTTCCGATGATTTCTTCCGTGTAGTCAAATGTACGCGCCTCGAGCGACATCCCCGAGAAAAAGTCGTCGATGACCGTTTCGATCTCCGGTCTTGCCGGCCATCCGGCCGTTGCGTCCCGGAAAATAACCTCCGGCGCGACTTCATACTCCCGCCCGCTGTTGCGGGGATTGTACGCTTTCAGCACCCGGACCGCCTCAAGGATATCTTCCTCCCGGAGATTCAGACCGCTCCTCCGATTAACATTCTGAATGCCCTGATAATAGTACTCTTCCCAGTTCAGCGGCATCCCTTTGTACTCCATCAGCGTGCCGCCGAGATCAAACACAACTGCCTTCATCATGCATTAGCCTTCTTCCTGCGGTAAGTGGTTCTTGTGTAATGAATCTCCTCCCCCAGCGTCTCCCCGACCGTTTTCTCAAAATTTTCTTCATCGAATTTCGGAAAATAAACATCGCCGTCTTCGATCACCAGATCGATCTCGGTGATGTACATGATGTCGACCATGGGAATCGCTTCTTCGTATAACCCATAGCCGCCGGCGATATATACATCTCTGTCCCCCGCGATTTCAATGGCTTCCCTGACGGAACCGGCGGTCTGTACACCGTCTCCTTCGAACCGCTTCGTCCTCGAAACAACGATCGTGTCTCTATTTGGGAGCGGATGCCCGATCTCCTCGTAGGAACGGCGGCCCATGACAACGACATTACCCGTGGTAAGCTCCCGAAATTGTTTCTGTTCTCCTTTGATCTTCCACGGAATTGCTCCGCCTTTCCCGATAACGTTATTTTTCGAACGAGCCACGATCAAACCGATCATTTGTTTTCTCCTCTGTAACAATCTGTCACGGTCAGCAAGACCGGAGCTGACTTATTCACCATTTTCCGACAGTTCTTCCTTTGCGAACCATTCGGCGGTAACAACAACTCTTGTCATTGGCATCGGGAATGTGTATGCCCAGTAATCACTGCCGCTGTACGTTTTATCCACCTCAGACTCATTAACGTACACATGCAGATCCGCATCTGTCATGGCTGTTGTTCTGATTTCCACGATTTCTCCTGCATCAGCGCTCCGAGGCATCTGTATAAAATACTGCAGAATTTCTTCTTCCATGTCATAGACAATCTCGTGACTCGAATATGTGTACCATCCTTCGCCGATATACAGGTAAACACTGATCTCGTCACCTTCATGTACTGTTGCTCCTGCTTCCGGCGACTGAGCGGCGACCAGCATTTCATACTTTGGACCGCCGTCCACCCAGCCCTGGCTGAAAGAAACATCGTAAATGCCTGCTTTCGCCAATTCCTCGCTAATCTTTTCAACAGCGTACGTATACCCCAATCCCTGTACGTCCGGGATCACTGCTTCTCTCATCCCGGGGACTCCCGAAATCATCGCTGCCTGCTTTTCGTCAGCGGAGAACCAGCGCGCAGAGACAACTGCATCATTCGAAGGCATGGTAAATGTGTACGCCCAATAATCACTGTCATAATGCGTCTTTTCTATTTCCTGCCCGTTAACGTAGACATGAATATCCTCATCCGTCAGGACTGCCGTTCTGATCTCAACAATTTCCCCGGCATCAGCGCCTAAAGGCATCTGCGTAAAGCACTGACGGAGGTCTTCATCCAGCTCGTACCTGATCTCATGGTTCAAATAATTGCTGTACCAGTTTTGACCGATCGTCAATTCAACAGTGATACTATCCCCTTTGAACATGTGTGTGCCGGCTTGCGGGCTCTGAGATGCGACTCTCATCGCATAATCCGGAGCGTCAGTCCACGCCATATTGAACTGAACATCCTCAATCCCGTCTTTCTTCAGTTCCGCACTGATCGTTTTTACCGCTTCATCATAGCTCATACCGCGGACATCCGGAATATTGGCCTGTCTCTTCCGAATAAACCAGCCGTTTCGATAGGCGAAAAATCCAAGCACGACGATCGCTGTGAGGATCAAGCCGCCGACCAACACAACGATTCGTTTTTTTCCCCCAGTCGCTTTGCTTCTGATCATCCTGATTCCCTCCCTCAATAGTCCGATACAGATACATTTCCACCTGTCCTTATCTGTTATCCCGGAGCTCGTCCAATCATATATCTTTACAGAAGTCCGTAATCTCCTGCCTTCTTTCCTCAACATTCTCCTTATACTCGATCGACGTGAGTCCGAGATGCCCGGCGCAGGCAATGTGAAGATGCCCGTAAAAATGTTCTATGCTTTGGATTATCCTGTCGCATTCATGCATACCCGGGCCGGTTCTGAGGGCAATCGCAAACCCTCGTTTTCCCTCCCGTATCGTTGCATGCGGTTCGTGGGTGTCGCACCACGGCGTGCACCTGTCGATAAATGCCTTGAACTGGCCGGGAATATCCGCCCAGTACGACGGGGCGACCGAAACGATCACATCCGCCTCGTCATATTTCTTCATGATCCGGCTGACATCGTCGTCCATGACGCACCGTGCGGTCTTGTGACAGCTGCGACAGCCCTTGCAAAAGTCAAACCTGAAGTCATCAATACAGATGCACTCAGTCTCGTATTTCGCCGAGAGTTCCCCTGCCACGATACGGACAATCTCAGCGGTTGCTCCGGTTCTGACCGGGCTGCAATTGATGATCAATGCTTTCATATGTTCGGACATTCTCCTCTACTCTTTCGGACTCTTGTTTGACTCGGTATCGCCCGTTTCTTTATGCAGTTTCTCGATCCACGAATCCAGGTCCTTCTCTACATGATAATCCGGTCTCTTCTCTTTGTGCGGTACAACGTAAGTTCCCGCCTTCCTGATCTTGACAACAAGGCGTATTGCCATGATCCATAACCATTTTCCGCCGAACATGGATAAACTGTATCCGGCGAACAGATACATGAGCACCGCTGCCCCGTCAAAAAGGAATCTTTTGGCATTTTCCTCCGCACTCGCCAAACGGGCCGTGCGGATCAGAACAATCAGCGCCCACACAGCCGCAACGAGGATTGCTTTTAATATATAGGGATCGATATTCGAAGAAAGTTCGGAGAACAACCTGTAAGATTCACGGTATATCCGTATGAATCCTCTCACCCGATCGGCAAAGCCTTCGAACGATAAGTCCGCCCAAAGAACGATTGCCGATACTACCGTCAACCCGCCGATGTAGCGATGCCATTCACGCCCGGTTTCTCGTGCCGATCCGGGGTAAGACAGTCTTTCACGGAACCGCACATCGGCCCTGCGAAGCGCATACGCGATTATGAACAGTCCGATAAGTAAGCCGCCTAAGAACGCGCCCACGATCAAGAACGCTATGATGATAACATTCTCCCTGATCTCTTCTGTCTTCAAGGGTGATCTTTCCTTCGGATCGAAAAGCCTGAGGATCAGCAGTACAAGACCGGTTATTCCGGCGATCAAGGCCAAGGAAATGGCCAGATAGTAAAACAGAAAGCCAATCGCCAGAATTGCAAGGCCGCCCGGGTTGCCCATGTCCGCAAAGCATACCTGCATCATTCCGAAAAATGAGACGCACAATGTGATCAACAACAGACTTCTTCTCTTGATCCGTGACTCTTTCATACCCGAACCTCCTCCAATACTCAGATTTCTTTGACCTCAATCGGTTCTATTTTACGTCAACCTTTCTTTTTGGTTCCCATCAGAAAACATAATGCCGGTATTCGTAAGCAGATCTCCGCGCAGATCATCGTAGCCGCGTACGCGCACACGATCGGCACAAAGAACAGCAGAACGGTACTGTTCGCGAATACATCCGCGAACCAATATGGGAACAGAACGATCCACACAAAGTGAAAACTGAACAGCGGAAACGATCTTCGCGACATATACGCGGTCACTCTGTTCGAATGATCCAGCGCATTCTTTCCGATCCCGATCAATGCCAGGATCATAAACCATTCCGCAAATGCTTTCGCGATCACATTGGCCGTACCGAAATCCCTGCCCGACCACAGGAACATATACACGTTGACGACGGAAGCAGCGAGACCTACGGTCAAAGAAATGTACCGGTTCTTCTCCAGCTTTTCCGTCACTTTATCGTGCGAAAGAACATAATAACCGAGTAGGAAAATGTAGATGTACTCGGCAAAACTCTTCCCGCCGATTGACAACAGATCATACAAAAAAGGCAACGGAACGACCATAAGGCAGACCGCCCAAAAAGGGATGTTCTCTGCGCCGGCCTTTTTCTTTGCCGCTTTTTCCGTCAGAGCGAACAGCCCGACGGAAACCAGCGAGATGATAAACAGATACAGCAGGAACCAGAACTGCCCGACGTTGAAGCCGCCGTCGAATCCTGTCAGGTCCGTCCATTTTGTGAAGAACACCTCGTAGTGTTCAAAGAAACTTCCCTCGTACCCGTAATTCGTCCTGTCTCCGATATAGGCAAGGATCGGGCAGAACACCAGCGTTCCGAAGACCAGCGGAACTACCAGCCGCTTTATCCGTTCGGCAGCGTATTGTCCGTACGTCCGTTTCTTCAGCGCATATCTGCTGCTCATCCCCGCGAGCAGAAACAGAAGCGGCATGAAAAACGGACTGAGAAACACGATGATACTGCTGATCAGCTTATTCGGCGCAAAGAAAATGTAATTCAGTTCCCCCCAGGTGTTGAAAGACTGTGCCGCGTGATACGGAACAAGCAGGAACACATCCATCCATCTTAAATTGTCGATAAAATGTTTTCTCATACCACACTCATTTTCCACACTTGAAATATCACTGAAACAGTCCGGCCAGATCTTCCGGTTTGCCGATCATGATATCCGCTCCGGCTCCCTGCAGTTCTTCGGAACTGCCGTATCCCCACAGCACACCGACGCTGCGCAGACCGTTCGCCTTCGCTCCGTTGACGTCCTGGTCGCGGTCACCGACCATCAGCACTTCGGAACGGTCCACGTCGCCAAGCTCCTCGAGCAAATGTGCGATGACATCGTCTTTCCTGCTGATCCTGCCGTCCATCGTCGCGGCGCCAAAATGATCAAAATATTGGGACAGATGAAAATGCTCCAGTATCCGAACGGCAAACTCATAGGGCTTCGATGTCGCCAGCGTGACCACCGCCCCCGCCTTTTTGAGCGTGCTCAGGACATCTGCGATCCCCGGGTATGCCTCATTTTCAAAGATTCCCTTGTCGCGGAAATACTCCCGGTAGTAGGCCACCGCCCGGTCCGCCTTCTCCCGGTCAAAACCGTAGTACTTCTGAAACGAGTCCGCGAGCGGCGGTCCGATGAAGCAATAGAGTTCGCTCCGGTCCGCAACCTCAATGCCGAATTTCCGAAGCGCATACATTACCGAGTTCGTGATGCCCATCCCGGGGTCCGTGAGCGTACCGTCGAGGTCCAGAAGACAGTACCGGTACTGCGGCTTCTTCCACAGCTGCACTTCCACGTAGCCGCAGCCTTCCGGCAGCCGCTTATAAAACGCTTCCAGAGAGCCGTACGCCTCGATTTCCGCGAGCAGCTCCGCCTTGGTCAACACCTCCGGCTCCTCCCCCCGGAAGAAAAGCGCGCAGCTGTCACCGAGGGTGAAACTGAGTTGTTCCTCCGGGAGCGCATCCAGCGCGATCGTCAGTTTCTCTCCGTTGCTGAACCATTTTTCGAGGTATTCGCTCTCGCCGAGGACAAAGCAGTACGGATGCTCCAGCTCCGGTCTTCCGCCGAGTTCCGTGAAGCGCGCTCTCACATATGCATCCGCTTCCTTCCGCTTCGGAAAATAGTTCGAAAAATCCGCGAACCGGTAGAAGCTCGAGGTCTCCGGGTGCGCCTTCGCAAGTTCCCCGGCCAGACGAAAGGCCTCGTCCTCGGGATAATTCATAATGTTCTTCCAGGGATCCGTTCCCGGGTAGTAATAGTGAGTGATGTACAAATCTGTCATAAGTCCTGTTCCCGTCTGCTTTTTCAATTCCCGAACCATCATTTCGCGTGCGCGGTTTCGCAGGTCACACCCGCACACCCGTTAAACTTCGCAAACCGCTGCAGTGTACGCTCCAACGCAGTCTCCAGTTTCTTCGACACACGGACGCCGGGCTCCCACCACAGGCCCTTCACCCGAAGGACACCCTCCTTGCGGTCCGCGACGCTGTCCACGCGACCGACGAAGCGGTCTCCGAACAGGATCGGCAGCGTATAGTAGCCGTACTTACGCTTCACGGCAGGCGTGTAGATTTCCCACGAATAGCGGAAATCAAACACCGCCTCCACCAGTGACTTGTCCCACATCATCGGATCGAGGGGCGCGATAAATTCCATGCGCGGTTTCAGATCGGCCTCTCCGGCGATCACCGCCTGCATAAGCGCGTCGTCCTCCGAGCGGTAATGGAAGACCTGCTTGATGCCTTCCACCTGCACGGGGATGATCTTTCCCTCCGCAGTCAGCTGCTCCAATATGCTCTTCCGCCGCTCCGCGTTCACGTAAATACCGAGAAGCGCGGTGCTGTTCTTGTCCCACAGAAGGCCTGCCGCCCCGATCCTACGAAGCACGCGCCAGGCCTGAAACTCCGCCTCATCGCTGCATGGATTGGCCGTCTCGAGATATTCCTTCGGCAAATGCCGCTCCGCCAGATCATAATACTTACGGCTGCTGTTTTTGTGATGGATCACCAACACACCGTCGGTGTAAAGCTGCTCCAGGACCGACCTTGCAGCGTTGGACTTTTTGTGCCAGTTGCCGCTCCAATGCATCGACGAGTGCCAGAAGATCTCGCCCTCAATGGGAAGCGTGTCGCTGCAGACAGGGCCGTTTTCCGTGATATATGCGATCGCCTGCTCCTTCAGTTCCGCAAGCCCCTCAAACGTCTCACCCAGCTCAATGCTCCGCTCGCGGTACGAGGAAAAGTACGGCCAGTCCTCCGCCGGCCAGATGGAGAGCTCCTTGTCGGCGTAATCGACCAGTTTCCGGTCCTGATACAGAAGCTCCGCCAGCATCGTTTTTGAGAAGCCTTTTACGCGGGACTGCAGCGTCAGCTCCGCATTCTTTCCGCACACATCCACCGGATCATACTGGATGCACCCGGCCTGGCGGACAAAGGAATAGGCGCCTTCCTTCCCGATAAATCGATGCGCACCGAGCAAGCCCTGCTTTGCCAGGATGAACTGCCGCGCCTGTAATTTCGTTATGGTCTGCACAATTAACCTCACACAATCCGTTCAAAATTCTTCGGAAAATGAACGACTTCCCGCTCTCATTTTCCGCTGTTCGTATCGATCCAGAATCGCTTCATCGAGCATCCGTCAACATCGATGGTGTTCTCAAAGACCCCGCCGTTTGCAAGAATAACATTCTCGCTTGCCGGGTTGGTCTCGTCACAGGTCACCAGCATCCGGTCAATCCCGAGCCTTCTCGCGTTCATGATATTGAGGCGCAGCATCTCCTTGGCATAGCCCTTTCCGCGCTCCGAAGGACGCACGGAATACCCGCAATGGCCGCCCCAGGTACCCAGGATCGGGTGGTTGATATGATGCCGAAGGTCAATCACTCCGACAATTCTGTTGTCGGATCCCCGTATCGCCAGATACGTGTGGGAAGGAACCTCCACGCCGGCTTCCCGGCAGGTGTCCTCACTTTTCCGAAGACGGCAAATGTTGATCCACTCCTCAGGGGAGGTACACTTATCCATCGAAAGGCAGCCGGCAAACTGATTCTCATCCTCGGCGTCATTTTCCTGTATTTCACGTCGGAACGCCCAAATGTCCTCCGCGTACTCTTCCGAAGGCTCGACTAAAAAGAGCTTTTCTCCCGGGCCCTCGGCGATGAACATACCGTAATCCTTGGGCAGGCGCAGGACGCCGTCATGCATGTTGCGCTCCAGTACCGTTCGGACCATGTCTCTCGACAGATCCTGAATATCCGACCACGAGGGCAGCGAGTAGATATAATCGACCATATCCTCCACATCGGTTACCTCGAGGGCGTCTTCATACCGGAGGACCTGCACCTTCGAGAAGAAATTTTCCAGTTTCTCCTGCCCGTTTTGCAGCGTAAAACTATAGTTTCGGACACTGCTGATCGGAAGGTCGTCAAACATGAGTTCCACCTGCTCCATCATCCCGTTTTCCCCGTAGGTGGCGCAGTAGAACGTTCCGTCGTCCTTCAGGACGCGCTGAACTTCCCGAAGTCCCTTGGCGAGGTCAGGCACATGGTACAGCATCATGTTGGCGATGACGATGTCAAATGCCTTATCCGGATAAGGAATGTCCTGAATATCGATACATCGGTACTCAATCCCCGGATAGTCCCTGAGATTCCGCTGCGCTGTCTCCAGCATTCCCTCGGAAAGGTCCGACAGGACCAGCTTGGAGCAACGCCTGACAACGTCATCCTTCCCGCACCACATATCCCCGGTGCCGCATCCGAGCTCCAGCACGGACATCCCTTCCCTGATCCGGTAATTCGTAAAGATCCAGTTGCCGAAGCCCTGCTTGTTCGTTGAATACCTGCTGTGCAGCGAGATCCGGATGTTCAGTTTGTCCGAAGTGCCGTATTGTTCTTTGTTCGTGTCATCCACAGTCAATCTTTCCCCCACTTTCTACAGATCCGTGTATCGGCATCAAATGCCGGAATCCGTATAACGAAATATTTCTGTAATTGTATCACACGGGAGCCTTCTTGTCACTGAAAAAAGAACGGAAACGGTTGCTTTTCGATCATTTTGCAACCGTCTCCGTTACCAAAATCATATAAAGATCCGCGAGATCATTTTTCGGAAAATGTCTTTCGCTTTCACTGCAGTCCCGCGAGCGTGTCGATACGGCCTGCCGCAAGCTTCTCCGCATACGGAAGGTCCATCTCCTCCTTCCCGCTGTCAACCGCGAAAGCCAGTACTCTGCAGAACGCTTCCGAATCCAACACGGTGCCCGTCATACCATCGTTGACCGTCCCTCCCGCGGAAAATGCTTCCCGCAACGTCTCTACCGTGAACGCATTGTGCAGCGTGCGTACGCATTTTCCGTTCAGGGCAAGATACAGACACGGCTCGTACGGGTAGGAACTGAGAAGATACCGGTTTCCCCGATACTCATAGAACATCTTTCCGTCCTCATAGGCAAAGCCTCCGTAACGAATACGGTGGATCACCTCCGGCGACCTCGACTGGCCGGGCGCCCACGGGTTCTTTCGGTACGACGCGGCAAGGAACGCATTTTCCGAGTCAAAGACAGCCTTCTGTTCCGCGCTCAGATTCCCCGGATAGTCCGCCTTCAGATCGTACAGTTTAACTCGATCGAAGGTAAAATACTGTCCGTCCGAGGTATCCTTGAGCCACCAGATGGTATCGGTATGCTTCTTCCGGTAGAAAAGCCGGTCTATGTCCTGCTGATACCGCTCCGCCTCCCGCTGCTCGCGCTCCGCGGTCTCGACCTTCGCCCGCTCGGCGTTATACCTGCGTTTCTCCTCATTGGCCCGCTCTCTGGCGCTTGCTTTATTGTGGTATTGTTCAACTTCGTAATCTTCGAGCCGGTAGTAATCCGTGTAGACCGAATACGCCGAGCCGATGTTGTACTCGTGCTCCTCCACAATGAAGTACTTTTCCTCCTCATCGACTCCCACGGAGTAAACGATCCGCTTGTCACAGTCCACACTGTAGGTGAACAGGAGCGTAACTTTTCCCTTCGGTCTTCCCACCCTTTTCACGGCAAATGCCTCCTGACTGATTTAAACTGCCAATGCCTCCAGCTTTTCTTTCAGAGCGCGGAATCTGCTGTCATCTCGTACGGCATCATATCTCTCGTGCCCCAGATAAGGCAGGAAGTACCATGCGAGATTGTGTGCCTGCTTATCCTTCGGACAGGCGCCGCAGTACTTCGCAACATGCGCGGTCATGGCTTCCAGACATTGCAATGTCTCGTCTTTTTTGCCCTCGGCAGCATAGTAGGTCGCAATGTACCTGTACAGAGCGGCAATGCTGCTTTCCATCCCGAGAGCCTTCTCTTCATCCACGATTTCCGTCACGTGGTCATAGATATCGAGCAGCCATTCCAGATAGCCGATCTTCCGGTTCCATGTATCATTTTCATTCGGGAGCGAATAGGCTACATGATCACGCAGGATATTGACCGTGTGGCAGACCAGCGTGACGATGCACTCCTGTACCTCAGCCTTCGGCTGGATCGCGCCGTTGAAGCTGTCGGTGATGAAGATTTCACGGCACGACGCCAGACTCGGAAGCATCTTCACGACTTCCGCATACCCCTGCTCATCCTTCCATGCCTCTTTGTAAAGCACCGCCAGTTCCCTGACACACGCAAATCTGAAGTCGTAATCGTCGGACTTTCGGATCAGATCCCGGAGCATCTTCTCCGCCTCCCGCAGAAGTGCCCTGTCCGGGTTTTCCTCCTGCCATACCGAGCAGAGCGCCTTCGCAAGCGAAAGACTGATCTTCATGTCGCTCGGAAATTCCGCATGCGCTTCCCGGAGCAGATCGATCGCCGTAGGATTGTATCCGCAGTCCTCGATGTGATCGATGGTGGTGTAAATGCTCTCGCGCCTAGCTTCCCGCTCCGAAAGCTTTACCCCGAGCAGCTCGTCCACCGTGATCCCGAAGAAGCCGGCCAGATTGGGAAGATACTCGATCGCCGGGCAGCCCGCCCCGGATTCCCAGCGGCTGATCGCCTGCGGAGTAACCCTGAGATTCTCAGCAAGTTTTTCCTGAGTAACACCTTTTTGGTTTCTTAATTTCTTTATGGTTTCACCGATTGTAATGATCATTTTGCTTTATTCTCCTGTCATACTATCAATTCATTGGGTTAAGTTTGTTTCCGATGTAAGCTTACACCGTAAGTATAATGACAGGAGCCGCGAAAAACAATTATCAATTCATTGTTGTTATGTAAATGAACCGTTTACAGTCTTTTCAAGCAGGAGTGTTTCGCGTCGATCTCAAAGCCGTTTTGCCTGTAGTCCTCATGGGTTACGACATTCTCGATCACGGCAAACGGTCTCACATTATGCGTGAGGCTTCGAATGACGGCCATTTGCACGGATGACACAACCCTACGTATTCCCGCGTTTCTTACGCTCATTTTCCTCGCGCTCGGCCTTCTTTTTGCGGCGTTGCTCCCTGTTGTTTGCCTCGGAAGCCATCACCTCGACCACCGCGTCGGTAAAGTCATCGTCCCAGGTCCTTCCGCTGACGACGGCGTTCGACCATGGGCATAATTTCTCATAGTCCGAGTCAAATACAACGGAGTACGGCGGGCCGCAGCGATCATCGACCGACATAAACAGGTGACGCCCGTCGCAGATCAGCCTTGTCGGCCACTCAATATCCGGATCGTCCACACGGTCGTATATCTCCTTTGTTATCTCATAAAGGTCACAGTTCGGACCTCCCCCGATCTGCGCGGTATACCGCCCTGTTTCGGGATCGAAACAGCATGTCCATCCGCTGCCTTCTTTGAATTCCATACCCATATCTCCTCTTGAATATATTTTTCCGCGAGTCCCCGAAAGTCCGGTCCGCGATATCACCGCTTTAGGTTTCAACAATTCCCGGTGTAAACGTACGGCAGATTCTCCCGCGCAACCTCCGCGAGGCGATAGACTTTCCGCACATCCGTCGCGCCGCGATCCTGCATGTGAAACCTTGGAAAGAACCGGCTGATGTGCAGCGGAACGGCCTCGCCGTCCGGGTTTCTCAGTGTGCTGACCCACCCCGAGAGTTCGCGCATCTCGGCCTCGGAGTCATTTTCATCCGGCACGATCAACGTCGTGAGTTCCACATGGCAACTCTTCACGGCTTCCTCGATAAATGCCATGACCATCCCGCGGTTTCCGCCGAGGACGGTGTCATAGTACCGATCGGAAAATCCTTTCAGATCGATGTTCATGGCGTCCACATAGGTTGCCAGCTCCCGCAGCACGGACAGTTCCGCGGTCCCGTTGGTGACCATCACATTCTTAAGGCCTTCCGCCTGCGCAAGTTTCGCGGTATCCCGCACAAACTCGTAGCCGATCAGCGGCTCATTGTAGGTAAATGCGATACCGATGTTGCCTTTTCCGCGGGTCTCCGCCGCAATCTCCACAAGTTCCCGTGGACTTATCGTCTCTGCGGTCTCCGCGAACTCCCGCGCCTGCTCCGACCATGAGATCTCATAGTTCTGACAGAACGGACAGCGCAGATTACAACCGAAACTTCCGACGGACAAAATGCGGCTGCCCGGGTAAAAGCGCGCCAGCGGCTTCTTCTCGATGGGGTCGAGCGCAAGGGCCGTGACCCGGCCGTAGTTAAACGCCTCGGCTACACCGTTTCGCGCCGTTCTTCCGCCGCAGAAACCGAGTTTCCCGTCGGGAATATCGCAATGTCGGAAACATACGTTGCATTTTGCCATGCTGACACACCCTTTCTGCGACACACCGACTCGCTCAATAATGCCTTACCACCTCAAACCGCTCAAGACGATACGGCTCATCCTTGCGGATTCCGCCTTTTCTCCGCGCGATGTCGATCTGGTCCTCCACGGTGTCCACGCCATCCAGATTCGGAAGGAGAAGTCCCCGCTTCCGTCCGCAACTCACGATAACGCCGTAGCGCTTCACATCGAGTTCCGCAGGCGAATCCACCGGTTCCGTCTCGCCGAGAACATCCACGCTGATCTCGAGGCTTGCAAGTTCTCCTTCGGTGACCGGCGAGAACCGCTGATCCCGCGAGCACGCACTGATGGCGTTCGAGATGATCTCTTCCGCGATGGATCGCTGAGTCGCCGCGATCGTTCCGATGCAGCCCCGAAGCTGACCGTGTTTGTGAATCGAAACAAACGTTCCGGTCTGCCGCGTGAGCATCTCCTCCGGCAGCCCCTCCGGCACGGAAATCTTCTTCCTCCGAAGGACCCACGACTCCACGGATGCCCTCGCAAGTCTCACGTACGCGTCGCTTTTTGCGGCCTTTGCGAGACACTCTGCCTCCGTCTTCTCCTGATACATTTTCAGCATATGCCGCTTCGGATCCGGCCCCTGAGGATAGAATGTGCAGATCCCGTAGCCGACCCCCGTCACATCCTGGTGCGACAGCGCCGTCGCCTTAACGCTCAGCCCGTCCAGCGCTCCCGCCATGATCACAAACGACCGGTGGCCGCACTCCGCGGCCTTCTCGCAAAATGTCTCGTCGAAGTCGAACAATTCCTCAAACGCCGCTCGACCGCATACATCCATGATCCGGCGGTCGTATTCGGGCCCTTCCTTCGCAAATCCGTACGGGCCGTACTCCTGCAGTTTGTGTGAAAGATCCCCGCTAGCGATCAATACCGCGCGTCGACCGGTGTCCGTCACCGCCTTTGCGATGATCTGCCCCAGACGGTAATGGTCCGTGAGCGGCAATCCCGACAGGCCGATCCGCACGATCTTCCCGCCGGTGTATTTCCGTCGGATAAACCACAGCGGGACCATCGTACCGTGGTCAAGGGAAGCGTCTCTCTCCCCCATCGTTCCCGCCGGCAGATCCGCCGCGTCCGCCATGTCACAGATGCGCCTTACCAACGGCATATCGTACTGTTCCGTGAAACTCACTCCGGGCGCACGGAACTGCCGGAACGACCCGGTTGCGCCGCTGCCCGGCGAAATATGAAAATAATCCGCGTACATCACACTGTGCGGACTTGTGATGATCAGAACCTCAGGCTTCAGCGCGGCCACCTCATCGGCGACCTGCTCATACGCCTGCGTTGTCTCCAAGACCTGTTTCTCGCTCCCCTTGCCGACTTCCGGAACGATCATCGGCGGATGCGGAACCATAAATGCTGCAAGGATTGACATATTACGCCTCCTCCCAAAACACCGGACACCCTGTCTGTTCCTAAACTTTTTGTACCGCATTTAGGGCCAAATGTAAAGCCTTATACCGTAAAACCGACGCGCTCTTCGATCATTTCGGATTCCACGGAAAGTTCTGTTGTCGCATTCGATCTTCTATGGTATGATTGTAAAGAACCTCACGAAGGGAGCGCCCCTATGGACCACAAAAACTTTACCCGCTTTGACATGAAAAAACCGCCGGTCCGCACAAAATGGTACCTGCGGCCGCTGACGATCATGCTGAGCCTGCCGGACGTGTGGAAGCACCGCGCGAAGATTACGAAGGTGCACACGGAGGGTCTCAAGCCGCCGTACGTGCTGCTGTGCAACCATAACGCATTTCTCGATTTCAAGGTCGCGACGAAAGCGATCTTCCCGAAGCGCGCAAACTATGTGGTCGCGATTGACGGCTTCATCGGACGTGAAGGGCTGCTCCGAAACGTCGGCTGCATCTGCAAGCGCAAGTTCACCAACGACATCACCCTCGTAAAGCAGCTGAAACAGGTCATCGACAACGGCGACATTGCGGTGATCTACCCTGAAGCGCGCTACTCCCTGTGCGGCACCACCGCCGTCCTGCCGGAATCCCTCGGCAAACTGTGCAAGCTTCTGAAGGTCCCGGTGGTGACGATGATCTGCCACGGGCACCATGTGAATTCGCCGTTCTGGAATCTCCATGACCGGAAAATAAAGCCCACCGAGGCCGAGATGACCTGCATCTTCACGCCCGAGGAGCTGGCCGCGGCATCCTACGAGGAAGTGAACCAAAAGATCCTCGAGATGTTTCAATACGACGACTATCAATGGCAAAAAGAGCGCGGCCTGAAGGTAAAATACCAAGGCCGCGCGGAAGGTCTTCATAAAGTTTTGTATCAGTGCCCGGTCTGCCGTAAGGAGTACCGCATGAACAGCAAGAGCACGAAGCTGTTCTGCGAAGCGTGCGGCAGCAGCTGGACGATGAGCGAGCTCAGCGAGCTGTCCTTTGACGGCGACGCTGCCAACGCGCCCCTCACCTTCTCCCACATTCCCGATTGGTACGAGTGGGAACGCGCGAACGTGCGCGCCGAAGTTGAGGCCGGCACCTACACGACGGGCGAGCTCGAGGTCCACGTGGACTCCCTCCCCAACGCGAAGAAGTTCGTGCGTCTGGGGAACGGCACCATGGTCCATGACATGACCGGCTTCCACGTGAACGGCACCGATGATGAAGGCAATCCGTTCTCGATGGAGATCCCGGCGAAGACTCAGTACTCAGTCCATATCGAGTACGAATACCTCGGAAAATACGGCGACTGCGTTGATCTCAACACCCTCGCCGACACCTGGTACACGTACCCTCACGGCAGCGACTGGGCCGTGACCAAGATGGCCCTCGCCACCGAAGAATTATACAACTATTATCGCCGGCAGGAAGGCCGGCCTTGCAAACCGGGGTTGGCTTAAGCCTGCTCCGGTTTATTTATTGTTCGGTACCGTAGTCAAAGCGATGCATCCCGCCGAACAGGTCGCAGTAGAAGATGCACTTCTCCTGCTCGTCGAAAGCGATGTATCTGCCTTCCCAAAGGTCCTGATACCGCTCGTCGTCCGCGTCGAATTTAAACTTCTTGCGGGCACCGTACAGTCCGACAAATCCGACATCGTTGGATTCGATGGAATAACCGTCACGCTCCTCGCGAAGTTTGTCCGTGAAGAGGAAGTATTTCAGATCCGGCAAACGTTTGTCGGACAATCCCCAGGTGGCATCGATCAGGTATCCCTGACCGTCGAGGTCAATGTAATTCCATGCGTGCATATCCGATTCCGGATCCGTCGGCATTCCGACCACCTCGTCGACATTGAGACCGCACTGCAGTCCGAGGTATTGATACAGGATCGCGATCTCGCCGCAGATTCCCTGCTTCTCAGCATAAACACGGTAAGCGGACTGTTTGGACGACCACTCTTCCTCCTCGTTGTGCGCCAGCATCTCGTAATCGTAGACGCAGTACTGTGTAATGTACTCGTACAGCGCCAGCGCCTTTTCGATGTCGGTGTAATCCTCCTCGAGCACATCGTTCAGGACCTTGACGATCCAGTCCTCAAACTCCTGCTGCTTCTGAAGGAATTCCTCCTTCGGGATCTTATACGTGATGTCCGCCCAGCCGTCCCCGGCATATTTTGCGTCAGCATACAGACTCGCGAACGGGAAGAACATATACGCGAATTTGCCGCTGCTCCAATTCGCATTGCCCTCGTCGCCGCAGTAGAAACGGTCCTCGCCGGCACGAAGCGCGTCCACATACCTGTAAAATGCGTCTCTGCGCTTCTCTCCGTGCTCCTTCAGATAGAACGGGGAAAATACGTGGGGATTGAAGGTGTAGCTCGCGCCGTCGTTATTGCGCATATTTTCCGGCTGGATCTTCTCTCCGGACTTCGTCTTGAGGATCTCCGGCTGTTCCTTCGCGGTGAGAATAAACGTGTTGACAAGGTCCATCTCCGCCATGAAATCTCCGAGAGACTCAAGCGTTCCGTCATTCTCGGTACGGTCCGGCTTGATCTCAATGCCGAGCTCGCCGGCTTCCTTAAGAAGCGCCTTGAGGCATTCTGCAGGATCATCCTGCGTAAGATCGCAGTATTTTTCGATCGGCGTCGTATTCTCGCCGGCCGTCCAGATCAGCAGCATACTGCCTTTCTCGCGATTTGCCCAGAGTACCACGTCGCTGTCGCCGATGATGCCCATGCACGAAAGGTACGTACAGTCGGGGAAATCGCGATCCGAGACCGATCCGGTCACAGTCCGCTTTTCGAGATCGTACAGGCTGATGTCGCGCGTGTTTGACGCGTCCTCAATCGGCCGGTAAATACCGGTGGCAACCATCTTTCCCTGCACGAAATCCACCTGCTCACGCAGCGACTTCTTCGGGAAAGCGCACATTTCGCGGAGATTTCCGGGCGTATGGAAAAACCACATCGAGTTCGATTCCGTCGTCGTCACCCAGTGAAGCGTCGAGTAACGTTCGGTCTTCCAGTCATCCCCGAGATCCGCCTCGTCGTCATGGCGGGAGGTAAACTTACCGCTCTTCTCCGAAAGATACAGATAGTCGAAGGAAAATACGTCTCCCTTGGTCGCGACGAAGCATCTCTCGCCGTTTTCATAGCCGAGATATCTCGTAAATTGATACTGCGGATCATACGGATACGTTCCCACCGTCTCCCCTTGAAGATTAAAGGAAACGATCCTGTTGTCCGTCTCGTCCGCATACCAGAGCAGACCGTCATCGGAGAGATCGATCAGTCTCATGTCCAGCCCCTCGCAGGGCACAAAACTCCATCCTCCGGCAAAATTCTTGTCCATCACGTCGATGCGATGTGTGTCAGCTTCCTCGACAACGATCGTGCCGTCCGCAAGCAGATGCACCGGTGAATAGATCTCGTAGTCGGTGATCATTCGTTTCTGCTCCGTCGTATTCAGCGGCTCCAACAGAACGAGCTCCGAACATTTTTCGTAATCGTCAGCAGCCCCCTTGGAATCGAACCACAGCAAAATGTAGTCTCCCGCACATTTCCAGTCCATGAGGAACCAGCCTTCCTCGAACTCCTTGAGCGGAATCTGATAAACATCGTCGCGGCCGCAGGTCTCGTACGCCTGTTTGATCAGCGGGATCGTCGGCGTAGGCGACGGAGTAGGCGTCGACGTTGCCGTCGGGGAAACCGCATTCTCCTGGTTGACAGAACCTGTAGGCACAGTGTCGTTATTCTTTTTGGAATCCCTGCCGCAACCGGAAAGCATCCCGGCACACATCAGAAGGGCCAACACAAAAAAGCCGGCCCGGTTACCAAATCGTTTTACAAACTTTCCAAACATACAAACATGATCGCGCCCCACGCGCGAATCTCCTTTCCGAACCCCGTTCTTCATTACTCCCCGTAAGCAAACCGATGCAACTCCCCGCTCCCGTCGAGGTAGTAGATGCAGTTTTCCTCCTCATCCATAGCGACGTACGTCCCGCTCCAAAGCTCGCGGAAAGTCTCGTCATCCGCGATGTAGCCGTTCTTTTCGCGGTCCGTGAAAAAATCGAACGAACCGATGTCGTACGTCTTCGGATCATAGCCGTCCCGCTGCTCGCGCTGTTCATCCGTGAACAGGAAATACGCCAGTTTCGGCGCGCGCGTATCGGTGAGGCCCCAGGTGGCGTCGATCCAGTAGTACCGGCCGTCAAGCCGGATGCCGCTCCAGGAGTGCGCGACTTCGTCGGGATCAAACGCATCGCCGTCGCAGGTCTCGGCATTGACGCCGCACTGCAGCAGCAGATAGTTGTACATCGCCGCAATCTCCCAGCAGATGCCGGTCCGCTCCGTGAGGATGCGGTACGGCGAACGACGGTCCGACCAATCCTCAAGGTGCTCGCTCATCTCAACATCATACGTGACGTACTCGGTCATAAACTCATAGAGCGCCAGCGCCTTCTCGATCTCCGAGTAGTCGTCCTCCACCACGTCGTTGAGGATTGCCGTCACCTGCTCCTCGAACTCCCGCTCAAGTTTCAGGAAGTCCTGCTTCGGAATCTTGTACGTGATCTTCGCGCGGCCGTTCCCGGCATATTCCGCCGTGACATAAGGCGCCGCAACCGGGAAGAAATAGTCGGCAAATCGTCCGCAGCACCATACCTCTTCCGCGTCGTCCGGGCACTCGAAACTGTCCTCACCGGCGCAGACCGCGTCCACGAAACGGAAGAAGGTTTCCATGCGCTCCTTCCCGTACGTGTTGAGGTAGAACTCGGAAAATACGTGACGGTTGAACGTGTGGTCCCCGCCGCTGTTGTTCCGATAATTTTCCGCCGTGACCAAGGCCCCGGACTTCGGCTTCAGAACCTCGGGGTTCGTCTCCGCAGCGAGAAGGAACGTGTTTATCATCTCCATCTCCGCCAGGAAACTGCGGAACGATTCCGGTGTCTCGTCGAAATCCTCCCGGTCGGGCACGATCTCAACGCCGCTGAATTCAGCGCTCACCATGAGACTCCTCATGACATCCCCGGTATCATCATAAAAGAGATCGCAGAAACCGGCGATCGGCGAACCCGAAGTGCCGCCGATCCACAGAAGGATCCTGTGCCTGCCGTCGTCCCTGCCGCCGTTAAAAAGCACACAGTCGCCGACATTGCCGAGCGCCTCAAGACTCTCGAAGCCGGAAATATCCGTCGCACGAAGCGGCCCGTAGACCGTCCGATCCGCCACGTTATAGATGCGGTACTCATGGACATCGCTGCCGTCCTCAAGCGCGGTCAGGTAATCGCCGCAAAAAACATCGTCCTGCCGGAAAGCGGCCGTCTCCGTCGTGCGATACTTTGGAAATACAAACCCGCGCCAGTTGTCCTCCTTCGCATGGAAGCACCAAAGCATCTGCGATTCCTCGGAAACCATGTACTGAAGACCGGGCTCGGACCCGTACTCGTCGCGGATCAGACCGTCCGGCAAAACCCCGATGATCGGCGCATCGGATCCCCCGTCGCGCGGGACCGTGTACTGCTCGGTCAACGTCTGATCATACACACGGTAACATTCTTCCGAGAGATCCTCGAAAATCACCGTGCCATCCTCCAAAACGATCGGATTGCGGATCGAACCGACCACAGGCAGGCGGTACTGTGTCGTGCCCTCACAGGGTTTCAACAGTACGAGTACCCGCAGATCCGTATCATAATCGTCCGGCGTCGTGAACCACAGAAGCGCGTAATCACCCGCACAGCACGACGTGATCAGCGTCCATCCCATCGACGCTTCCTCCACCGGAATCTCAAGGACATCCTCGCGCCCGGCAGTACCGTACATCGACTTCAGTTTTGCCGTGTCCGGCACCGTTGCATCCGGAGTCGGCGTGGCTTCGAGCCCGGGAGAAACTTCAGCCGCGGGTTTCTCTCCTGCGGTGGGTGTCGCCTCTGCCTCGGGAGTCACGTTGCTCGTGGGAGTCAATCCGGCCGCGGGCGTCGTATCCCCCGATGCCGATCTGTTCTTACCGTCTTTGCCGCACCCGGACATCAAAAACACACACAACAAAAAGGCCAGCGCAAGAACACTGACCCTTCTTTGGGACCTGCTATTCTTCTTACTGCACATATGATCGTATTCGCGCCCCACGCGCGATACTCCTTTCATTTCCCACAAAAAGCCCATGCGGGCACTATCGCTCCTCATTTTCCCCGAAACGATATAATACTCATAACAAACGATTTCGTCAAGTCCGAACCGACTTGTTTATCTCTTTTCCGGATAGATTGAGTTCATGCCGTCCGCGGCCTCGACCTTGACCGTCCGTGAACCGTCGATTGCTGCTGCGAACAGCACGATCGTCACGCAATAAAGGATCAGCGAAACAAAGATCCATACAATGGCGCTCTCGATACCGGACCGCTCCGCTATTGACGCGATCCACGCTCCGTTGAAGAAGTAGCCGAGTATGATATATGCAATCATGTGGATTACCAGCATAGTCTTGGACCGACACCAGAGCATCGTGAGAATACCGCTTCCCAGAAGCAGCGGAGTCCCGATGTACGGTTTCGCGATATAGTACATCACCTGCGTGCCGAAGGGCAACAAATCGTCCCAGAGTTCCGAATTGGTGTTGCTGAAGAAACCGCTGCCGACCACAAGCGCGATCACCGCGATCTTCATCAGGTTGATCCTCCCTGCCCATTTGACTTTGCCCGGATTTTTCTGCTGTTCAAAAACCTTCTTACCTTCTGCCTGTTCTGCCATATTCATCTGCCCCCATAAATGACCGGGTCGGTCGGCCCCATGCCGCCTCCCGGATGATTCTAAAAATATAGCACGGGAAAATGAAAAAAGCAATCCGGCATCAGCGGATACTGTGCTTGATCACGCGCGTATTTGCCTTCGTCAACTCGCTCAACTCGTAGGAACGGATCCGCTCACGCGCCAGAACCGGCGTGACAAAGCCGCATTTTACGAGGGCCGTAAGCCGGTTGATGACCGTCTTGTTGGTGACTCCGATCTCGCGGCTGACTTCGATTGGCGTGAACTCTCCGTTGTGGTTGCGAATCAGGTACATCAGAAACTCCTGCTCCCTACGCTTCAAGTAGGACAAGCCTCCCGCGACTTCCTCCCCGTTCGACTGTTCCGAAAGTTCGCAGACACGGCGCGAGTACAACAGAACCATCCGCAGAAAATAATTGATCCATCGCTCCGAATGCGGCGGGTTGTCACGCCCCGAATAATACAGCGCCGGCAGCCCCATCTGGAGCGACTCATAGTATTCGTCGATGTCGTACGCAAAATACTCCTCAAGCGAGCCGATCCCGCCAAAGCCGTAGCCGTTCAAGTCCAGGATATACCCGGAGATCAGGCGCGCCGTTCTTCCGTTACCGTCCTCGAACGGATGGATCGTCACCAGCTGGTAATGCACCACCGCCGCGACGATCAGCGGATGGTCGTCCGTCGAGTTCACGTACTCGACCAGCTCGTCCAGTAGCCCCGGCACATCGCAGTACTCCGGCGGAATGTACTCCGGCGCCCCGCTCTGCGTGTCATACACGGCGAAAAGCACGCCCGGCGGCATCGGCCCGCGCAGACCGATCTTCTCCTTCGAAGCGCCCTTCTCGACCAACTTCTGAACCTCCAGGATGAGCTTCTTCGACAGCGGCTCGCGCGTCTTCAGCTTCTCTTCCAGAAGATTCAGCGCCAGAAAATAATTGCACACCTCCTGCTCCGGCCGCAACAGATGCCTCCGGTCATCGCGCTCGATCACCTCGTCGACCTGTTCCTCCGTCAGCGGATTGCCCTCGATCCGGTTCGACGCGTAAGAGCTCTTCTTCTTGGAATTCTTGCGCAGCCTGCTGCTCGCAGAGCGTGACAACTTGACCGACGAAACCTTATAGCGGTTTTGGTCGATCTCCGAGATCATCCTGAGAATTTCATTGGTCAACGTCACTTGAATCATCGCACTCACCTCAAGTACATCATACAGGAAAATGAGTCGAATTTCCACTACTATTTCACTATAATTTCACTATAATTGATTTTCTTACCAATAACGCATATGGCTTTTCTCTAATTCAACGAAAACAAAAAGTACTGAAATCAGCAGCTTATGATTCTCAGTACATTTTCGTTTTTTTATATTTCTTGTTATCCGTGAAACAGCTTAGCTGAAAACTGTACTTCTCCAATACCACATACCAACAGATCCGTCAAGATTCTATTGAGAATACGTTGATAGTTCTTGAGTAGAAGTATAAGCCGGAAATGTTGCCTCTTCGCACCTTCTATTTGTCGCAGTTCTCCTCGCTGTTATTCGGATAAATTCCAAAGCTCGCGTTGCTCTTCTATGTTGACACCGGAGGCTTCCTCATAGGCTTTCTTCGCCTCCGTATCGGAAATTGTCTCCGTTCTACCGGCGAATCTATTACTCATAAACATGTCCATTGAGTCTCTATCCATGAGTCCCTCCTTGATCATCCCGATCAATCAAACGTAAACCGGTCAAATGTGTACGTCTCACCGCTCTCTTCCGACACGAACTCAAAGTACACCGCATGCTTTCCGATCACACCGGCCGTCAGCGGAACGGTCGCCGAAAGAGCGGTTCCGTCAAAGTCAGCGGTCGCCACGACGCGCCCGCGGTAAGAGTCGAGGCGGACGTTTGCGCGGACCTTCGCGGGCTCCGCGAGGACGACAGTCACGGTTTTCGCGGTGTTGCTGCCGAACTGCAGGTAGCGGAAGCCGACGGTCGTGCCGGAGGTGAAGTTGACCACCGGCGTCGAGAGGTCGTCACGCTGATCGTACGCAGGACGAATGTAAGCGTTGGTGCGGCTTCCGTAGATGTGGCAGGCGTAGCCGGCCGAGATCCATTTGTAGGCGTCGAGGCCGTTCACATACGCACCCTGGGATGTCATCTCAACAGGCTCCGAGGAAACCGGCTCACCGTCGAGGTAACGCACGTCGCCGATGTAGAGCCGGCCGTCACTGCCGAGCGCGACATCGATGGGCTCGATCATCGCCTGGCGCGAGTACTCATCGGTACCGGTCTGGCGATGATAAAATACGTACCAGTGCCCGTTCACTTCCATGATCGAGCCGTGGTTGTTGCCCCAGCGATACGTCATCGTGCCGTGGCCTTCACTGTCCTTGAGGATCTCGCCGCCGTTGAGGCTGATGTCGCCGCCGTCGTGGAACGGTCCGAAAGGCGAATCGCTGATGCGGTACGAAAGGAAGCCGTTGCAAGGCTCGTGAATACCGTACTGCGGAAGCGGGATCTCGTAGCGTTTCGAGTAGATGAAGACATATTTTCCGAGGACCTTACGCGGGCTTGAGGCTTCGAAAAATGCGTCGATCAGCGAGATATGTCCGTCATCGCGCGGGTCCCACGGACACGTCGAATGCCCCAGCGGATTGGACACCAGCGTGTCCTCCTTGATCGTTGCCATGTCATCCTCGAGCTCGGCAATGTAGCAGGGCGCGGCACAGCCGCCCCAGTAGGCATAAGCGCGGCCGTCGTCATCAACCAGCACGCCCGGGTCGAAGCCGAGCTTCGTCGGAACGGGGTTGGTGAACGGTCCCCACGGGGTCTTCGCGGACGCAACCACCACAAGGCTTCCCTTGCGTTCAGCCGCGTAGAGATAGTATGTGTCGCCCTTCTTGACAACGTCGGGCGCATAGAGGATCGAATCCTCGAACATCGCCTCATACGAGACGCCGTGACACGTCCAGTCTGTCAGGTCCGTGACCGGCGCCGACCAGACCACATAGTTGCGCCCGCAGTACTGCTCGCGCTCAATGTCATGCGAGCCGTACACGTACACTCGCTTCTCGCCGTTATGCTCGAACACTCTCGGCTCACCGTCCGGCACATGCTCCCAGAGGGGCATATAGGGATTCGCACCTTTAATAAACTCTTTCATCATCATTTCCTCCCGGATCATTTTTCATATAACGCGCAGCGATCACAGAAAATCGCCGTTCATATGCACAATATAACGATAGATCAGCAGCATCACAACACCGGCGACCAGAAGACTCTCCAACCGTCCCGATTGAACTCCTGCAGAAACGTCAAAATACTCTTGTCAATTTCGTGCTCATACGCCATCAATGACAACGCTGCGCAAAAGGACAAAAACTTACGTTTCGTCTTCATGGCATTTTCTCCTATCGCGTTCAATCATCGAACCAGGCGTCGATCGCTTCCATCTCATCGATCCAGCCCTGATCTCCCTTGGTACCCTTCATCACGCAGCCGCAGTTCGGGCACGATTTCTTCGGCCGCGCCACAACCTCCCCGCAGGCAGAGCATTCAAACTCATCGCCTTGGAAAATGTGCGTGTGCCGGATCCAGTGTGCTGTTTTTTTCATAGTAGGCCTCCTCCAACGATAAACAAACGGTCAGGCGACAAATAAGCTTAAACATTTCTCTCATCGTACAATACGATCGCCTTCTTAAACTCTTCCTTGGTCAGCATTGTCTTAATGATCTTCGGCTTGCGGTATACCTTTCCGGAAGCGGCGTAGACCACCTTCTCCATAAATTGCTCCTCGGCATCCCTGAAATCAAATTCTTTGGAACTCACACCGTTTTCATGAAAATCCCAGCCGTCGATATTCCCGCTCCACAACACCATCTTATCGTTTAAAATATCGCTTACCCTGTCAATAACCCATATGTCCGTAACCCCGGGAATTCCTACATCAAATCTCACCTTAAATACTGCCTCAAAGCATTCCTCGATTTCGGCACTGTCCGGTTCGATTTTCTTTCTGTATTTGTCCCTGACTCGTTCGAAACCGGAATCCGCCTTCTCCGCATCATGGGTAAACATGAAATCATCAATCCCGTTAGAAAATACGCCGTACAACAAACTGTTTTTCAACCTGACAAACATTCTCCCGTCCCTCTTTCTCCTCACAATTCCCGCCGAGTGTGGCTGCATCATGCAGTTCGCCCCCGCACTGTGCGATAGCTATCCTCTCTTGCAGGTATCGCTACCCGAAACCTTTTGCTTCGTGGTTCGGGTCCGGTTCACAGGCATAATAACGCCGGTATCCAGAAAGCACGCTATACGGTCAGTCAATTCCTGCTTTCCGCCGGATATCGGCAATCCATTTTCCCGACAGAACTGTACCAGCTCTTCCTTGAGCCGGTAGTAAGAAAGAAACTCCGCGGACCGCAATGCTATTGTTATTCCGACCACACCGTATTCCTTCTGTTTCTCTTTCGGATAATACACATCCATATCATCCGGCGATGCCGAGGCAATGTCCTGCTCCGTATAACCGCACCGCAGCAACGGAAGCGTTTTGTACAATTCTTCAAAGGAATCAAAAACAGCCAGATCGAGCACCCTTACTGCAAGGGTCTCGCCATTTTCCGTATTGGTAAACAAGATCTCATCACCAATCCGGATCTTCCTGCGTTTCTCATCATATAACCGGAGTTCAATCGTCTTTACGCCGCTTTTGATCATATCAAACGGCTCCGGCTGTAGTTGCATCTGATGCGTCATATATCCTTCCTTTTAATCCGCACGGACAATCATTCGTGCATCTTCCGATGTCATTTTGGGCTTCCTCCTGCTCTGCAAAATCGATCTCGTGACGCCCTTTACAGCAGCTTCACATCCTATTTGTCCTACTTATCTTTTCCGTCGTTTTCAATGGTTCTACTTCTGTAGAATCTCGAGCATTTCCTCCGGATTGTCCGCTGCTTTCACCTTGTCCTGCGCACGAATGATCACACCGTTCTCATCGATCAGATACGTCGTGCGAACCACACCCATGGACACCTTGCCGTAGTTCGTCTTTTCCTTCCAAGCATCGTACGCCTCGATCACCTTCCGCTCCGGATCCGCCAGCAGCGTGAACGCCAGCCCGTACCGGTCGGCAAATCTCCTGTGCGATTCCACGCTGTCCTTGCTGACGCCGAGCACCACCGCCCCGCGCTCCGTGAACATCGGATAGCGCTCCGAGAAACCGCACGCCTGCTTCGTACACCCGGACGTATTGTCCTTGGGATAGAAGTACAGGATCACCTTCTTCCCGCGATAATCCGCGAGCGAATGAGAAACACCGTCCTGGTCCGGAAGCGTAAAATCCGGAGCAATCGTACCGACAGCCAACATAAAAGTCACCTCCGTAAATCAATCAGCATTTGCTCGCCCGCAGCCTTTTTATGATCTTCCGGAACGGCAAATACAATGTCCATCTCATAGTCCGGGTGCGCCTCCAGAAAATCCTGACACGCCTGGATGGCCTTTCTCCACGCCCCATCGAGAGGATACCCGAAGATCCCCGCCGAGATCAGCGGAAAACCGATCGAATGCAGCCCGTTCTCCATCGC
>JBGUPV010000159.1:0-26398 GCA_045130455.1 Lachnospiraceae bacterium
TCATCACATGTTGAAGCCCGACCCGGTGATCTATGAGACATTTCTCGCGGAGTACGGGCTCACTGCGGAAGAGTGCCTGTTCATCGATGACCGTCAGGAAAATGCGGAAGGCGCGCGGAACGCGGGGATGAATGCCTTCGTGTTCCGGGGGGACTACGGAGAGGTCAGGGCCTGTCTCGACAGGATTACGGAGCGGCTGTGACCGGAGAGCGGAAGGGCGGCGTGAGATGCGCCGAAAACCTCAGAAAAAAGCGAAAAAAACCGAAAAATGGGGCTTGCTTTTTGACAAGAGCGTTGATATAATGTTAAACGGACTTTTTTCGAAGAAAGGAGTAAAACTATGAAAGTCAGATCTTCTGTAAAGCCCATTTGCGAAAAATGCAAGATCATCAAGAGAAAAGGGAGAATCATGGTTATCTGTGAGAATCCCAAACACAAGCAGAGACAAGGCTGATAATCAACAATACTTGATTTGTTTTTAGTTGAGTATTGTTGCTACTCAATATAGAAACAGCACTTGCTTTTTGTGTTACAATCGCTGTCCTTTAACCCGGGGACGGCCTGCGTTCCTTCCAAAGGAGGGTTCGCGCAAATTGTGATAGTGTGGGCAGGGAGCGTCACGAAAGGAAAGACGACCTTGCTTTAGCGGGAACTCTTGATCCGCTTTCGGTTCCGAAGTAATCGGACTGTCACACTTTAGAGCGGCTGGCCGGCTCATCACCGGCAAATCGGGCGCAGGTCATACGACCGCGTTCGTGGGCGACATGCCCGTATCATCATTTTTTGGAGGTTATAGTACATGGCTCGTATCAGTGGTGTAGACTTACCGAGAGAGAAACGTGTCGAGATCGGACTTACCTATATCTTCGGAATCGGAAGAGTAAGTTCGAACAACATTCTTGCCAAGGCTGAAGTCAATCCGGACACTCGTGTTCGCGATCTGACCGATGACGAGGTAAGACGTATTGCTGCCGTAATCGATGCAGAGTATACGGTAGAGGGTGATTTGAGAAGAGATACCGCCCTGAACATTAAGAAGCTTCAGGAGATTGGTTGCTACCGCGGTATCCGCCACAGAAAGGGACTTCCCGTTCGCGGTCAGAAGACCAAGACCAACGCAAGAACCCGCAAGGGACCGAAGCGTACGGTTGCCAACAAGAAGAAGTAATTACCCGCTGTTTAATCTTTTCAAAGCAAATCTATAGGGAGGTTGCGTAATGGCTAAGAAATTAGTAGCAACGAAAAAGGGAGCGAAGAAGCGCGTCAAGAAGAATATTGACCGCGGTCAGGCACACATCCAGGCTTCCTTCAATAATACGATCGTTACTCTCACCGATACGGAGGGTAACACGATTTCCTGGGCAAGCGCGGGCGGCCTCGGTTTCCGCGGTTCCAGAAAATCCACACCTTACGCCGCTCAGATGGCGGCAGAGACGGCTGCAAAGGCAGCTGTTGTTCACGGCCTGAAGTCCGTTGACGTTATGGTTAAGGGACCCGGTACCGGCAGAGAAGCAGCAATCCGTGCCCTTCAGGCATGTGGTATTAACGTGACAAGCATCAAGGACGTTACTCCGGTTCCGCACAATGGTTGCAGACCGCCGAAGCGTCGTAGAGTCTGATGAGGAGGGTACAATAATATGGCTAGAGAAATGGGTCCTGTATTGAAGAGATGCAGATCACTCGGCATTGAGCCCGCTGTATTGGGCATTGATAAGAAATCCAACCGCCACAGCCTCAGAGCAGGCAAGAAGGTAAGTGAGTACGGCATGCAGCTTCGCGAGAAGCAGAAGGCTAAGTTCATTTACGGCGTTCTGGAGAAGCCTTTCCATAACAACTTTGAGAAGGCTAAGAAGATGAAGATCGGCACCACCGGTGAGAATCTTATGATCCTCCTTGAGACCAGACTGGACAACGTTGTTTTCCGTCTCGGTTTTGCAAGAACCCGCGTGGAGGCAAGACAGATCGTTGACCACAAGCACATTCTGGTCAACGGCAAGCGCGTAAACATCCCGTCCTACAATGTTAAGCCGGGCGATGTGATCAGCGTGTGCGAGAAGGCTAAGAATAAGGCCGGACAGAGATTCAAGGACATCCTTGAGGTAAATGCGGGCAGAGTTGTTCCCGCTTGGCTTGAGGCTGACGCGGAGAACCTGACCGGTACCGTTAAGGAATATCCGACGAGAGATCAGATCGATGTTCCGGTTAACGAAGTGCTTATCGTCGAGTTGTACTCCAAGTAATCGAAGGCATTTATTTGACGCCGAAAAGGAGGGTCGCACATGTTTGATTTTGAAAAACCGGGAATCACGATCGCCGAGATTTCCGAGGACAAGAAATACGGACGCTTTGTCGTGGAACCGCTTGAGCGCGGCTACGGTACGACTTTGGGCAATTCGCTTCGCAGAATCATGCTCTCTTCCTTGCCGGGTGCGGCTGTCAGTCAGGTTAAGATTGACGGCGTAGTTCATGAACTCAGCACCATCCCCGGAGTTATGGAGGATGTTACCGAGATCATCATGAATATCAAAAGCCTTGCGATTAAGGACAGCAGCGAGTCCGAGGAGCCGAAGAAGGCGTATATCGAATTCAACGGCGAGGGCGTAGTTACCGCTGCGGATATTCACGTGGACAGCGACATCGAGATCCTGAACAAGGATCAGGTCATCGCTACGCTTAACGGCGGCGCTGACAGCAAGCTGTACATGGAACTGACCATCACCAAGGGCAGAGGCTATGTTGGTTCCGATAAGAACAAGAGAGATGATATGCCGATCGGTGTGATCGCCGTTGACTCCATCTACACGCCCGTTGAGCGCGTGAACCTTACCGTTACCAATACGCGTGTCGGACAGATGACCGACTACGATAAGCTGATTCTCGATATCTATACCAACGGAACGCTTGCTCCGGACGATGCCGTAAGTCTTGCGGCTAAGGTCCTCAGCGAGCATCTGAATACCTTTATTGATCTGTCCGAGAGCGCTCAGAGAGCAGAGATCATGGCTGAGCCCGTGAACAACGAGCATGACCGTGTTCTTGAGATGAACATCGACGAGCTGGAGCTTTCCGTTCGTTCGTTCAACTGCCTGAAGAGAGCCGGTATCAATACGGTTGAGGAATTGACGAACAAGACGGCTGAGGATATGATGAAGGTGAGAAACCTCGGAAAGAAGTCTCTTGAAGAGGTTACACAGAAGCTTCATGAGCTCGGCCTGGAATTCAAGTCCGCCGACGAGTAAGTAACGGCTCCGGGGACGAACAACGAATCGCCGCAGCCATGCGGCAGAGTGGAGGATTAACATGGCAGGATATAGAAAGCTTGGCAGAACTTCCAGCCAGAGAAAGGCTCTGTTGAGAAATCAGGTAACCAACCTTCTGTTCAACGGCAAGATGGTTACGACGGAGTCCAAGGCGAAGGAAGTTCGCAGCATTGCAGAGAAATTTATCACGCTTGCCGTTAAGGAGAAGGACAACTACGAGACCGTAACGGTTAAGAGCAAGGTTGCCCGCAAGGACAAGGACGGCAAGAGAATCAAGGAAGTTGTAGACGGCAAGAAGGTTACCGTATTCGACGAAGTTGAGAAGACGATCAAGAAGGACAATCCTTCCAGACTTCATGCCAGAAGACAGATGCTTGCATTCTTCTACCCGGTTAAGAAGTACGATGCTTCTGTAAAGGGCAGAAAGGCCGTTAAGGACTTTGACCTGATCGCTAAGATGTTCGACGAGATCGCTCCGAAGTATGCATCCCGCAAGGGCGGCTACACGAGAATCGTGAAGATCGGCCAGCGTAAGGGCGATGCAGCTATGGAAGTGTTGATCGAGCTTGTTTGATCGGCAGTAGCACAGTAAGGAATTCGGGCAGTGTGGCGGAGGCTACGCTGCCTTTGCTGTATCCGGCGCATTTTCCGAAAATGTGCCGGTCGGAGATCGGGAGGATCGATGAAGCCGGTAGTGACAAAGCAGCTGGTCCATGACTATGTGACCAGGGACGAGGAAGGCAATCTGGAAGATACGAGACGGGCGCTGGACCACTTGGATCTCACGGTGGAACAGGGTCAGTTTATTGCTGTCCTCGGCGCCAACGGCTCGGGCAAATCCACGCTCGCCAAGCACCTCAACGCGCTCCTGGTGCCCACCGAGGGGCAGGTCCTGGTGTGCGATATGGACACGGCGGACGACGAGCACCTTCTGGAGATCCGAAAGAGCGCGGGAATGGTATTCCAGAACCCCGACAACCAGATCGTGGCTTCGGTGGTCGAGGAGGATGTCGGGTTCGGCCCGGAAAATCTCGGGGTTCCGTCCGAGGACATCATCGCCCGTGTGGAGCAGTGCCTCAACGCTGTAGGGATGAGCCGCTATCATGACTATTCGCCGAATCATTTGTCGGGCGGACAGAAGCAGCGCGTGGCGATCGCCGGAATTCTCGCGATGGAGCCAAGGTGCATCCTGCTCGACGAGCCGACGGCGATGCTCGATCCGGTTGGACGCCGCGAGGTCATCGATACCGTCCTGCGCTTAAACCGTGAGAAGGGGATCACGATCATCCTGATCACGCACTATATGGAGGAAGTCATCGACGCGGACCGTGTGATCGTCATGGACCATGGGAAAATCGCCATGACGGGAACTCCACGCGAGATCTTTGCCCGGATCGACGAACTTCGAAAACTGCGGCTTGAGGTGCCGCAGGCGACGGCACTCGCATACGCGGCCGCGGATGCGGGAATCCCCGTGAGTACCGATGTGCTGACACCCGGGGAAGCCGCGGAGGCCCTTCGAAAGGCGTTGAAAGCCGGAAAGGGCGAAACGAGCGAAGGTAACGCGGCGAAAGAAACTGCCGAAGGTAACGCGGCGAACGAAACTGCCGAAGGTCAGGGTGTGAACGAAACTGCCGGGGGTCATTCGGAAAATGAATCTGCCGAGGACCGCGCAGAGAACACGATCGGCGATACAAACGGACCGATCCTTTCGCTTCAGAATGTAAGTTTTGTCTACGGAGAGCACACCGCATTTGAGACGGTGGCGGTGAACGGCATTTCCCTCGATGTGATGCCGGGAGAGTACATCGGTTTGATCGGGCACACGGGCTCCGGCAAATCCACCCTGATCCAGCTGATGAACGGTCTCGAGAAGCCGTCGTCCGGCGTCGTGCGGTTCGAGGGCGAGGACATCTGGGGCGACAAATACAACCGCAGAGAGCTGCGCAGCAATGTCGGACTGGTATTCCAGTACCCGGACCATCAGCTCTTTGAATCCTCGGTAATCCGCGATGTCTGCTACGGACCGGGAAATCTCGGACTCTCCGAGGAGGAGATCCAAAGCCGTGCGGAGTGGGCTCTCACCCTTGTCGGGATGGAGCGCTCGCGCTGGGATGATCCGCCGATGGAACTTTCCGGCGGATTGAAGCGAAAAGCGGCGATCGCCGGTGTTCTGGCGATGAAGCCCAGGGTTTTGATTCTTGATGAGCCCACAGCCGGGCTTGATCCCTGCGGGCGCGATGAAATCCTTGCGGAGATCGACCGGATCCGGCGGGAGACCGGCATGTCCGTGATCCTGGTGTCACACCGCATGGAGGATGTGGCACGGTATGCGGACCGCCTTCTTGTGATGGACAGCGGCAACGCACTGTTCACAGCACCGCCGAAAGAAGTGTTCCGCCACAGCGATTCGCTGGAGAAGGCGGGACTGGAGATCCCGCAGGTTACGCAGGTATTGAATCTGCTCGCGGAGGACGGAACGATCCCGGCAAGCGGAGCGGTCACGGTGGAGGAAGCCATGGATACGCTGGTCGCAGCTTATCGCGGGAGAAACACTAAGTAAGGTTGAACCGGCAGTGATCCGTCCTGCACGGTATTATTTGTTCGGAATCGGAAAGGAGGTGGCAGGATGCTTCGTGATATTACGCTCGGACAATACTATCCGGTGGATTCCCCGATCCACAGGCTTGATCCGCGAACGAAGATCGTGGCGACATTTGTCTATATCATAAGCCTCTTCCTGTTCCACTCATTTTCCGGATTCATCGTGGTCGGGATCGCGTTTCTCGGGGTTCTCGTCCTGTCCCGGGTTCCGCTCCGGTACATGGTGAAGGGCCTGAAGCCGATCCTCGTGTTCCTGATGTTTACCGTTGTGTTCAACATTTTTCTGACGAAGGGAACGGTGCTGTGGCACTGGAAGTTCCTGACGATCACGAAGGAAGGTCTGATCCGCGCCGCATTTTTCGGAACGAGGCTGATCCTGCTTGTTCTCGGAACGGCGCTGATGACATACACGACGACACCGAACCGCCTGACGGACGGTATCGAGCGGCTGCTCAAGCCGCTTTCGCTGATCCGCGTGCCGGTGCACGAGATCGCCATGATGATGACGATCGCGCTCCGGTTCATTCCGATCCTGGCGGAGGAGGCGGACCGGATCCGCAAGGCGCAGATGGCGCGTGGCGCGGATATGGAGAGCGGCGGAATCATCCGCCGCGCGAAGGCGATGGTCCCGATCTTCATTCCGCTTCTAGTCTCCGCGTTCCGCAGGGCGATCGATCTTGCCCAGGCGATGGAGGCGCGCTGCTACCACGGCGGAAAAGGGCGGACGAAAATGCATCCGCTGCGGTATCATTTGAGGGACGTGCTGGCGTATATCGCACTTGCCGTGTATCTGGCGACGATCATCGTGCTGCGCGTCTGGAAGGCCGTATAACGGCAGGAGAAGGGCATCCCGCGGTTGTGAGGATGCGGAGGGGTTATGAGAAGAATAGCTGCGAGAATCGCATATGACGGCACCGCGTATTCCGGATGGCAGGCGCAGGAAAATGCGTCCACCGTGGAAGGCACGCTGCGCGACGCGATCCGGAAGCTTTGCGGCGAGGATGTGACGACCATCGGCGCGAGCCGCACGGACGCCGGCGTTCACGCGCTCGGCAACGTAGTCGCATGGGACACCGAGTCGCCGATCCCGGCGGAACGGTTCCGCCCGGCGCTCAATTCGTTTTTGCCGAAGGACATACGGATCGTCGAATCCTGGGAGGCGGACAGTGCGTTCCATCCGCGATTTGACGCGCATCACAAGAGATATGAGTATCGGATCGCGACGGGGGACACCGTAAGCCCGTTGCGATGCCGCTACGTCTGCGGCGTGAAGGAGACGCTCGACGTCGAAGCCATGCAAAAGGGGGCGGCGCTCTTTACGGGCACGCACGACTATTCCGCGTTCTGCAGCGCGGGCGCGCAGACGCTGTCGAAAGTCCGTACGGTAACCCTGTGTGAGGTTACGCGGGACGGCAGCGAGATCGTGGTCGCTGTGGAGGGGGACGGTTTCCTCTACAATATGATCCGGATCCTCGCGGGCACGCTCATCGACATGGGCCGCGGAGCCAAGGCGCCGGAGGACATGCAGCGGATCATCGATTCCATGGACCGGACGCAGGCCGGGGCAACGGCGCCGCCGGAAGGACTCACGCTCGTGAAGATCTGGTATGATCCGGAGAAAAACGGAGAGAGCGGGCTCATTTTCCGAAACAAAGAAACGGAAAATGAATGATTAGTTAAAATATGCACAAAACATAAAATGTAAAATGACATTTTGCACATAAAAGACGGTTTTTTCGAAAAGTTTTGATTGACACGCGCGGGGGCGGTGTGTATACTACAAAAAGTGACGCGCCAAGCGCAAATACATGTAAACAAGGAGGTTATCCTATGAAGAGTTATATGGCAACGGCTAACGTAGAGAGAAAATGGTACGTTGTTGATGCAGAAGGACAGACCCTCGGCCGCCTTGCTTCCCAGATCGCAACGGTGTTGCGCGGTAAGCACAAGCCGATCTTCACCACACACATCGATACCGGCGACAATGTGATCGTTATCAACGCTGAGAAGGTTAAGGTTACCGGTAAGAAACTGGATCAGAAGGTTTATTTTGCTCATTCCGATTACGCAGGCGGCGTTCGTGAGACGACGCTTCGCGAGATGCTTGCGAAGAAGCCTGAGAACGTTATTACTTTCGCAGTAAAGGGCATGCTCCCGAAGGGACCCCTCGGACGCGAGATGGCAGACAAGCTTCATGTTTATGCGGGACCTGAGCATCCGCATGCAGCACAGAAGCCCGAAGTACTGACATTCTAATCGATTGGAAAGGAGATCATGGTTATGGCAAAAGCACCGAAAATCAAGTTCTATGGCACCGGCAGACGTAAGAGCAGTGTAGCCAGAGTATATTTGTTCCCCGGCAAGGGCAACATTACGATCAACAAGAGAGATATCGATGAGTATTTCGGCCTTGAGACGCTGAAGACCATCGTTCGTCAGCCTCTCGCTCTCGTTGAGAGCACCGAGAAGTTTGATGCGATCGTTACGGTTCGCGGCGGCGGTTTTTCCGGCCAGGCAGGCGCAATCCGTCACGGTATCGCAAGAGCTCTTTGCAAGTCCGATATCGAGCTTCGTCCTACTCTTAAGAAGGCAGGCTTCCTCACCAGAGATGCCCGCATGAAGGAGAGAAAGAAGTACGGCTTGAAGGGCGCTCGTCGTGCACCTCAGTTCTCAAAGAGATAATTCTGGACAAAATATGGCTCCGCGGAGGCGGAGCCTTTTTTGTCCAGAAGCATCTCCGTTCCGGAGATGCCGGCATCAGCATAGCTGACGCCGTCCCTCTCGCTGCGAACGCCCCACCGGGGCGTTCGCGACGCTCCGGCCTCAGTTCTCAAAGAGATAACTTGAGAAAAAGATTTCGTGAAGTAATATGTACCCTCTTTACTGGACAATCAGTAAGGAGGGTATATTTTTGTGCTTTTTCATAGTTTGTTCACACGGCGCAGGTCTCCCACGGATTGATTAAAATCTCATACTATGTTATAATATATCTATTCTAAACCCGGAAATTCGGGAGAATAAGGCAATTTATCGCCGATCTATGGGGGATAGCAAATGAAAAAAATGCAAAAGCTTGTCGCGTTCTTTATGCTTGCGGTTTTGATTGTCGGTACCTTCGCGGCGAAAGCGTCGGCGGACAGGGGGCCCAAGCCGTCGGTCGATCTGACGGTCCGGAATGCTCCGGGGGAGTATTACATCGCTCTGTTGCAATACGTTTCTACCGATAAAGACAACAGTCCGCTTCAGATGGAAGGTGAAGTAAACGAGACGACCGTGGAGAAGTTTCTGAAGGAATTCCATTACGAACGATTTGAGTTTCAGAGCTCGTTCGGGCGAATCTTCAACGGTCACGGCGACGGTCTGTTTGAGTTTCACTATCGCGCGCCGGAACATTTACGGGTAATCCTGATCGAAACAAACGGAAAAGTTCATCTGAGTGATGAGCTTAAGAAGAAGGCGTACCATGCTACCTGCACATATGATTTTGCGACGGGAGCGCTTACGGAGCAGGAAAATGAACATCCGACCAAGGAGGAGAAAATCGAGATCCTTCTTTGCCTTGTGATCACGCTGGTGATCGAACTGGCGCTCATGGCGGTCTTCCGTCTGCCGTACACTAAGCGGAATGTTCTGATCGTCGTCATCGTCAATGTTGTTACGAATCTGATCCTTTCGACGTATCTGCTTACAAGCGAGAACGGGCTGGGTGACTTCGTAACGTACTTTACAGCGGAGCTGCTGATCCTGTTCCTGGAGAGCTTCATCTATGTCGCGTTGCTGCAAAACAAGGAAGGGAAGAGATGCGTCGGGCGAAGCCTGGCCTTCGCCGTTGTCGCCAATCTCCTCAGCGCACTCTCGGGCTGGATTCCGCTCGGATAACCGAAATCATGACAATGAAATAAACCGGAAAATGCAGGAAGATTTTGTGCAAAAAAACGAACAGAAAATTCTTGCATTTTTCGGTGATGCTGTGATATACTATGCAAGGTTCTGAGAGAGGACCGTTTTGCGGAGGTGAATAATGCTTGTACATAACCTGCAAAATCGAACTGCGGCATCCATTGTAAAATCGGTATATTGACGGAATATTTATCTCTTAAATATTCCGTCTTTTATTAAATTCAGGAGGATGGGTAACAATGGCAAAGAGAACAGACATCGACAAGGTTTTGATCATCGGATCCGGTCCGATCATCATCGGTCAGGCGTGCGAGTTTGACTACTCGGGCACGCAGGCCTGCAAGGCGCTTCGTAAGCTCGGCTACAAGATCGTGCTCGTGAACTCGAACCCGGCGACGATCATGACCGACCCGGAAGTGGCGGACGTAACATACATCGAGCCGCTCAATGTGGAGAGACTTGAGCGCATCATCGCGAAGGAGCGTCCGGATGCGTTGCTTCCGAACCTCGGCGGCCAGTCCGGCCTGAACCTTTGCGCCGAGCTTAACAAAGCGGGCGTTTTGGACAAATACAATGTGAAGGTTATCGGCGTGCAGGTGGATGCCATCGAGCGCGGCGAGGACCGTATCGAGTTTAAGAACACGATGAACGAGCTGGGCATCGAGATGGCCAGAAGCGAGGTTGCATACAGCGTGGATGAGGCGCTCGCGATCGCCGACAAGCTCGGATACCCCGTAGTGCTTCGCCCCGCATACACGATGGGCGGCGCCGGCGGCGGTCTGGTATACAACAGGGAAGAGCTCAGCACGGTATGCGCGAGAGGTCTTCAGGCGAGTCTCGTAGGCCAGGTTCTGGTTGAGGAGTCCGTACTCGGCTGGGAGGAGCTCGAGCTCGAGGTTGTCCGCGACTGCGAGGGCAACATGATCACCGTATGCTTCATCGAGAACATCGATCCGATGGGCGTTCACACCGGCGACTCGTTCTGCGCGGCTCCGATGCTGACGATCTCGGAGGAAGTGCAGAAGCGTCTGCAGGAGCAGGCATACAAGATCGTTGACCGTGTACAGGTTATCGGCGGAACGAACGTACAGTTCGCGCATGATCCGGTTTCCGACCGTATCGTTGTCATTGAGATCAACCCCAGAACTTCGCGTTCCTCGGCACTCGCGTCGAAGGCAACGGGATTCCCGATCGCGCTTGTATCCGCAATGCTCGCCACGGGTCTTACCCTTCACGACATCCCCTGCGGAAAATGCGGTACCCTCGACAAGTATGTTCCGAGCGGCGACTATGTCGTGATCAAGTTCGCACGCTGGGCATTCGAGAAGTTCAAGGGCGTTCAGGACAAGCTGGGCACGCAGATGCGCGCCGTAGGCGAGGTCATGAGCATCGGTAAGACTTACAAGGAAGCATTCCAGAAGGCAATCCGCAGCCTTGAGACCGGTCGTTACGGCCTCGGCTATGTAAAGAATTTCCATGAGCTTTCGAAGGAAGATCTGCTGCAGAAACTTGCAACGCCTTCCAGCGAGAGACATTTCCAGATGTACGAAGCACTCCGCAAGGGCGCTACCGTCGATGAAGTATACAAGGCAACGCGCGTAAAGAAGTGGTTCATCGAGCAGATGCAGGAGCTCGTTGAGGAAGAGGAAGCGCTTCTCACGATGAAGGGCGCGGTTCCGGCGGACGGTGTGCTCATCAAGGCGAAGAAGGACGGATTTTCCGATCGCTACCTCGCAAAACTCCTCGACATCAAGGAGGACGACATCCGCAACAGACGCCTTCAGATCGGCCTCGAGGAGGCATGGGAGGGCGTGCATGTAAGCGGTACGCAGAACAGCGCTTACTATTTCTCCAGCTACAACATTGAGAAGGACGAGAGCCCTTCGACCAATAATAAGAAAGTCATGATCCTCGGCGGCGGCCCGAACCGTATCGGCCAGGGTATCGAGTTCGACTACTGCTGCGTACATGCGGCAATGGCACTCAAGAAGCTCGGCTTCGAGACGATCATCGTAAACTGCAACCCCGAGACGGTTTCGACGGACTACGATACTTCCGACAAGTTGTATTTCGAGCCTCTGACCCTCGAGGATGTACTGAGCATCTACAAGAAGGAAAAGCCTCTCGGCGTGATCGCGCAGTTCGGCGGCCAGACGCCTCTGAACCTTGCGGCGGATCTCGAGAGAAACGGCGTGAAGATCCTCGGAACGTCGCCCGCGGTCATCGACCTCGCGGAGGACAGAGACCTGTTCCGCGCGATGATGGACAAGCTCGGCATTCCGATGCCCGAGTCGGGAATGGCCGTAACGGTTGAAGATGCCATCGGCATCGCGAAGAAGATCGGCTACCCGGTAATGGTTCGTCCTTCCTACGTGCTCGGCGGACGCGGTATGGAAGTCGTTTACGATGATGACCAGATGACCGAATATATGAACGCGGCAGTCGGCGTAACGCCGGATCGTCCGATCCTGATCGACCGCTTCCTCAACCACGCACTCGAGTGCGAGGCGGACGCGATCGCGGACGGCGCTCACGCATTTGTACCTGCGGTTATGGAGCATATCGAGCTTGCGGGCGTTCACTCCGGTGACTCCGCATGCATCATCCCTTCGGTTCATATCACACCGGAAAATGTTGCGACCATCAAGGAGTACACCAGAAAGATCGCAGAGGAGATGCATGTCAAGGGCCTGATGAATATGCAGTACGCGATCGAGAACGGCAAGGTGTTCGTTCTCGAGGCAAATCCCCGTGCATCCCGCACGGTGCCGTTGGTCTCGAAGGTCTGCAACATCCGCATGGTTCCGCTCGCAACGGAGATCATTACCGCAGATCTCACCGGACGCAAGTCGCCGGTACCGGAGCTTAAGGAGATGAACATCCCGAACTACGGCGTGAAGGAAGCGGCGTTCCCGTTCAATATGTTTCCGGAGGTTGACCCGATCCTCGGACCGGAGATGCGCTCCACGGGTGAGGTGCTCGGTCTGTCCCCGTCCTACGGCGAGGCGTTCGTGAAGGCACAGGAAGCCATTCAGTCGAAACTTCCGACGGAGGGTGCGGTACTGATCTCCGTCAAGAACAAAGATAAGGATGAAATGCTCGACATCGCGAAGCAGTTCGCGGAGGACGGCTTCAAGATCTACGCGACCGGCGGTACGTACGATTCACTCACCGCTGCAGGGATCAAGGCAGAGAAGGTTCTCAAGCTCTATGAGGGACGTCCGAACTGCTACGATCTGATCACCAACGGAAGCGTACAGCTCGTCATCAACTCGCCGATCGGCAAGAACAGCGTGCATGACGACAGCTACCTGCGCAAGGCTGCCATCAAGGCGAAGGTTCCGTATGTTACGACCGTTGCCGCAGCCCGCGCGACCGCAGAGGGTATCCACTATGTGAAGACGCACGCGGACAGCCCGGTGAAGTCGCTGCAGGAGATCCACGCGGAGATCAAGCCTCTGAGCTGATCGAAAAAGAAAAACGCGGGTGACCGCCAGATGAAGTGGACTAAGGCAATCGCGTCTTCGGATGAGGTTGCCTTATCGCGTCAAAAATGACACTGCTGCGGGCAGACGCGGAGCTCATTTTCCGCGGGACCGATATCGCAAGAAGCAGGGTTTTGTAAGTTAGGATGGAAGAGAACGGAATGGAAGAGATCAATCTGGAAGAGTTCGAATCGGAATCGTTCGACATGGAAGCGTTCGAATCGGAATCGTTTGATATGGAAGCGTTCGAGTCGGAGTCGTTTGACATGGAGGCGTACGAGTCGGACGAGCCGAAGAGGGAGAAAAAGACAATCGAATATCGCCCCTCGATCCTGCAGTGTTTTGCGCTGCAGCTGATCGTTCCGCTGACTCTTCTGTGGGATGAGCTGATCTTCCATGCGTATGTCAACGGGGGCTTCAGTTCGGCGACGCTGCCGTATCTGATCCTGTTCCCGCTTGCGATCGGTTCGGTGGTCGCGGTGATCACGGGGCGCCTCGGCAGGATCGCTACGATAGTCATAAACTGGATCGTGATCGGAGCGGCCGTAATCTGGTTTGTTGCCCAGGGCGTTTATCATAATATGGTGCAGGTGTACCTCACGCTGTCCATAACGACCAATGCGGAGGAGGCAGCGGAATTCAAGTCGGAGACATTTGACGCGGTCATCCGCACGTTGCCGCTGATATTGCTTTTGCTTGTCCCGGTAGCCGCGTACATTCTCCTGACGGTATTCAAGGTGATCCGTCACGCGAAGGTTGAGTGGAGGCTTGTGATCCTTCCGGTCCTGGTCGCCGCGGAATGTTTTGTGTTCGCGTCCTTCCTGCTGATGGGGGAGGAGAGCGTAGAGACCGGCCGGTACGACCTGTTTTTCAAGGATTGGGAAAATGACCGCGGCGTCACGGACATGGGCGTCAGCATCTCATTTTTCAAAGACCTCAAGCAATTGATCACGTATGACCCGGAGGATGTCGGAGACATCGATCCGGTTTCCGCATCGGCGCTGAAGCCGATCGTTGTCGTGAAGGAAGCGACGCCGTCGCCGACCCTCTCGCCGACTCCGGCGCCTACGAGAGCGCCCGCCGACACGCCGACGCCGACACCGACACCGACACCGTCGCCGACGCCGGTCGATCGCTCGCCGCATGTGCTGGATATTGATTTCGCGGCGCTTGCGGAAAATGAGAGCAACCAGGCGCTGAAGACGATCCACGAGTATTTTGCGGCGGCCGAGCCGACGAACAAGAACGAGTACACCGGGCTGTGCAAGGATTTCAACCTGATCATGCTGACGTGCGAGACGTTCACGCCGTATGCGGTTGACGAGAATCTGACACCGACGCTGTACAAACTGGTCAACAACGGTTTTGTGTTTAACAATTTCTATACGCCCCGCTGGATCACCAGCACGAGTGACGGCGAGTACGTCGCGTGCACGGGCCTGTTGCCGGATCTTCAGAAATCCAACAGCTTCTCGCGGTCGGCGAACAACTCCATGCCGTTGTGCTTCGGGCACATTTTCAAAGGCATGGGCTACTCGGCGAGAGCGTTCCACGACCACGATTACAAGTACTATGACCGCGACAAGTCGCACCCGAACATGGGTTACGAGTGGATCGCGCAGGGGAACGGTCTGGAGCTGACAAAGCAGTTCCCCGAGTCCGACGTTGAGATGATGGAAGCAACCATCCCGATGTATATCAACGACGAGCACTTCTGTGCCTACTACATGACGGTGAGCGGCCACATGGTCTACAACTGGAACGACAACGCCATGAGCCGCAAGAACCGCGAGTTTGTCGAAGACCTTCCGTACAGCGAGGCGTGCAAATGTTACCTCGCCGCCAACATCGAGCTCGACCGCGCGATGGAGTACCTGCTCTCGGAGCTGGAGAAGGCCGGAAAACTGGAAAATACGCTGATCGTCATGTCCGGCGACCATTACGCGTACGGCCTGAAGAAGGAGGAGATCTCGGAACTTCTCGGACACAAGGTCGAGACGGAGTTTGAACTTTACAAGAACCATTGCGTCATCTGGAGCGGTGCGTTCAAGGAAAATGTCGTAGTCGACAAATACTGCTGCAGCCTGGACATCATGCCCACCGTTTTGAACCTGCTCGGCATCGAGTACGATTCGAGACTGTACATGGGCACCGACATGCTTTCCAACATGCCCGCGCTCGTACAGTTCAAGAGCGGAAGCTTCATTACGGACTTCATGCGCTACAACGCGACGACGGGCAAGTCGGAATGGTTTGTCGAAGTTAACCTGAACGACGAGGAGAAGAAGGAGTATGTCAACGTATGGAAGTCCATCACGAAGACGAAACTGAACATTTCCCGCGCGATCCTGAACAATGACTATTACAAAACGATCGTCGATCAGCTGTGGTGGATGAAAGAATAACTCTTTTCAAACTTTCGGAAGTGTAGTACAATTAACTGGTAAGTTCCTTTGGTAATGGTACACGCAGCGGAGGTTCATATGAAGAAAAAGAAGAAATTGGGTTTTATTCGGAAGTTTTTTGCTTTCCTGTTCGGCATCATCCTTTTTGCAGGTGTGCTGAGCTGGATCATCGTCTCGAGGATTGCGGATATCGCGGAGCCCTCGGTGATCGTTGATACGGTCGTCGACAACGTCGATCTTTCGACCATCAAGGTGACCGACGAGCACAACAGGGAAGTCAGCATTGCGGAGTTGATCAGCAATCGCGTTTCCAAGGCACAGGGCAAGGATTTCGAAATCACCGACAAGGAGATCGAGGAAGTACTGAACAACAAGGCGTTTAAGGCATTTGTCGGGGATAAGCTCGATGCCTATGTCAATTATCTCGTGAAGGGCGAGGGCGACGCTTCAATCTCCGCCAAAGAGATCACGGATTTTGTGGAGGATAACCGGAAGATCATCGAGGATATCACCGGTGAGAAGCTTTCGGATTCCGATATCGCGAGCATCCGCGAGGAATTGGAGGATGTCGATTTCGATTCGGTCGACCTCTCGAAGATGGATGATTCGGACCTGAAGTCGCTTCGCGATTCGTGGGAGCTTGTCGACAAATATGCGAGTGTGATCCCTTGGGCAGTTCTCGGCGTATGCGGTCTTGTGATGTTGATCATCCTGCTTCTGCGCGGAAGATTCATCGCAGGCACGTTCCTTGAGTACGGTATCTGCGGACTTCTCGCATCCGGACTTGTGCTCGGCGCAGGGTGGACCGGCGTTCTCGAGCGGCTCGTGGATGAGCAGTGGCAGTTGAACATTCTGAGCATCGCGTACAGCGTGCTTCACGATCCGGCAATGCTCGTTCTTTACATCGCAGGCGGATGCATCCTTCTCGCGATCATTCTTAAGATCATTACTTCCTCTCTTCGCAATGATGAGGAGGAAGTGAACGACTATTCCAGAGCTGCGGCACAGCAGCAGGCTTATGCGCAGCAGCAGGCATACGCACAGCAGCAGGCTTATGCGCAGCAGCAGGCTTATGCACAGCAGCAGGCTTACGCAGCACAGCAGGCGTATGCGAGACAGCAGACACAGCAGCCTGTGGCACCGCAGTACAATCCTGCACAGCAGCCGGTAAATAACGGAACGGCAACCACGGTTCAGGGCTATGCTTCGGCAGGACAGCAGTACGCACAGCCTACGGCACCGCAGCAGCAGTATGTACAGCCGACGCAGCAGGCGCCGGTACAGCAGGCACCGCAGCAGCAATACGTACAGCCGACACAGCAGGCACCGGTACAGCAGACACCTCAGCAGCAGTACGCGCAGCCTGTACAGCAGGCACCGGTACAGCCCGTGCAGCAGGAGACGGTCGCTGCAGCGGCTGACACGGTTGAGCGTGTTGCCGATGTTGCGATGACGGCAGCGGCGGTTGAGGCAGTTGCCGATGTTGCTGACACGACGGAAGCGCAGGCGGCGGAAACCGTGGCGGATGCGACGGAAGCTGTTGAGACGGTTGCCGACCAGGCGACGGCCGAGGCGGCAGCGGTTGCGGACTTTGCGACGGAGACTGTGGCGGAAGCGACGGAAAATGTTGAGACGGTTGCCGATCAGGCGACGGCCGAGGCGGCAGCGGTTGCGGACTTTGCGACGGAGACCGTGGCGGATGCGACGGAATCCTTAGAGACGGTTGCCGATCAGACGGTGAATGAGGCGGCAGCGGTTGCCGAGAATGCGGCGAACGATGTTGCTGCAGCTGCATCGGAAGCGACGGATGCAGCGGAAGGCTTTGTGAAGGACTTCACCGAGTAATGATCTGATCAGTCATAAAAATGGGCGGCCCCGCTTGCGGGACCGCCTTTTTGCATGCTTGAGAAGTAATCGTTTTATCGGTCTGTCCGGCGAACGATCTTATTTTTTTGCGGGCGGATCGTGATATCCGTAATGTCCATGCCTTCGCGGGCGTGCAGCGCGACCATCGCACAGTCGGCGACTTCATCGGCCGTGAGGCGGCAGTCCGGGTCGTCGGCCGGCGTGAAGTCGGCGTTGCGGTACAGCGCCGTGTCCGTGAGATCGGGGTGGAGCGTGATGACGCGGAGACCGTATTTGCGGCACTCGGCAAATAAACTCTCGGAGAAAACAGTGAGCGCGGCCTTCGTGGCACCGTAGGCACAGCCGTGGGTGTTCGCGTTTTGCTTGGCGGTCACGGAGGAGACGTTGAGGATCGTGCCGGCATTTTCCTTCAGCTGCGGCAGAAGGACGGAAGTGAGGATGATGGGTGCGGTCACGTTGACGTCGATCATCGACTGAATGTTGCGCGGTGCGATCGTTTCGTGCGGTCCGTAAAATGCGACGCCGGCGGCATTCACGAGCACTGAAACCGGTCCGGGCAGTTCGCGTACGGCGGCGGTAAGCGCATCGGTGTCCGTCAGGTCGAGCGCAAGCAGCCGGAACTCGTCGTGTACAGGCGCGCCGTCTTTGTTGCGGCCGATGCCGAAGACACGGTAGCCGTCCGCCAGCAGACGCACGGCGATGGCACGGCCGATCCCCGAGGTGGCGCCGGTCACGAGAGCGATCGGCAGAGTTTTGTTGTCGTCCCTGTCGTTCATGCAAACCTCCTTGCCAGGTGTTGTCATGTATCGGAAAATGAATCGGATTCCCAGAGGAAGAGCTTGTCCTCCGGAATGACCGCGAGCAGACGTTCCTTCGCAAAGGTCATCAGCCGGTCCGCGGTGTCGGCGGGATAGTGGTAGACGCCGCCGGTGAGTTCATACGGGTAGAGCGTGACACCACAGGGGCGATGCCGGCGCATGGCCTTCAGGTATTCCTTTGAGATGCGGAACAGTCCGAGGCTCACGTCGCGGACGCTTGCCATCGGAACGGTTGCAAACACTTCGTCGAACATGCGCCCGTAGACGGCTTCGGCGTCGGGAACCGCGATGACCGGGTCGAAGCAGAGCCGCAGCGGAATGCCGAGGCTGATCGCTTCCAGGGCCATCGAGAGGCGCATCGATAAGGATGGTGTACGGTGTTCGTGCGCGCGGATCACCTCGTCCGGCGAGAGCGTGAGTGCCAGGATGGTACCCGGCGAATGCGGGAGCGACCGGAGTGTCGAGCGGGAAGCGCATTTGGTACGGAGTTCGACTGTGAGGTCCGGACGATCCGCGGCGTATCGCATCCAGGCGCCGCAGAAGCCGAGCAGCGGCTCCAGCGCCAGGAGGTCGGTGTCATAACTGATGCAGACGTACGCCTCATGCTCGGAAAGAAGCCTGTCGAGTTCGGCCCAGGTGTCCTCGAGATTGACGAAGGCGACCATGTGTCCGGAAGGGTACATGCCCTGAAGATAGCAGTACTCGCAGTCGTAGACGCAGTTCATCACGCCGTTGGTGTAGTAAAAATAGGGGCTGCCGAAGCTCTGGCACACCGGCGCGCCGGGATAGAGGTACGGCGGTTTCGCGACGGCGAGGATCAGAGCCTGCGCGCGCTTTTGCAAAGCCGGTTCCTGCCGGGGCCGGTTGAAGATCTCTTTGTAGTTGCCGCATGGGATGACCGTCGCGTTCGGAAGCCGGGAGAGGATCTCGCGGGTACGCGGGTGGGAAGCGGCCTCATTTTCCACATAGACGATGTCAAATGCGCCTCGGTACGGCGGCTTGACGGACTCAGCACAGGCAGGAGAGGCGGAAGGCGTCGAGGACATCCTTACCCTCCCTTCTCGAGCCGAGGATGATGTCGTCTTCGTAGTTCAGACCGTAGAGCGGGAAGAAGTCCCGCAGATGAGCGATGGCGTAGCCGCGCTCCAGCTCGTAGTAAAGGATCAGCCGGCGAAGCTCGTGCTCCATGGTCACGGAGCAGCGGAGACTGCGGCAGAAGTAATCAATGACAGCCTCCTCGGCCTCGGAATACGCGAAACGTCTCGGAACATACGATGCGAAACGGCGCAATGACTCGATGACGGACGCGGCGTGGCCGGAGAGAAATTCGTAGGCGTCGGTCGGCGAGATCTCGCCGGCATCGTCGCCGTGGTCGGACACGACCTTGAAGTAGTACATGCGGTCGGTCGAGAAGAACGGGAGCGCCGCCTGGTAGAGGGCAGCGGCCTCGCAGTCATAGAGAAAGGCGTCCGTAGTTCCGTCCATGACGACGGAGTAGGTTGTAAGGGCGCCCTGAAGATGTTCGTGAAGATACAGAAGGTCGGGGAAGAACCGCCGGCCGGTGGCGAACTCCGTGATACTGTGGATCAGATAGAGCGTTCCGGGAGCGACCGCGGGGTCCGAGCAGCCGCACATTCCGATGTTGGCAAAAATGTCACAGTCCTGCGGGGGAAGCTGCGCAAGCACGTCCGTGAGAGCGGCGGCAGCGGGCACCGGAGAAGTACCGGTGACGATGATGACGGCGTCCTCGCCGACGAAGACCTGCTCCCTCGTGAACGACGGATCTTTTTTGCAATCCAGCCGCCGTATGAACGGAGCGGCTTCCATGTAGATGGCGCAAGCGATGTAAATCATGACGACCTCGCGGCAAATGAAATCATTTGCAAATTCTTCAAAAAATCACAAAAACCCATTGTATGCAAGGGTGAATGCTTGTAAAATATTATAGCACGAACCGATTCGTAAGAAAAGTGCGAATGCATATAGGAGGAAGTTTGTATGAACACAAGAAAACGATACGCTGTCGTTTCTCTGTGCCTGATCCTTGCGATGATGACGATGCTTTTCGCCGGTTGCACCAAGGATGATGACAAGAAGAACGACACGACACCGACCGCAACGGCAACCCCGGAAGCAACACAGGCCGTGACGGAGACGCCGACTCCTGTTCCGACAGAGACGCCTACGACGGCGCCTACGGAGACTCCGACGCCGACTCCGACACCGACCTCGACGCCGACTCCGACACCGTCGCCTTCGCCGACCCCTGCATATGATTTTGAGAAGCTCCATCAGTCGGAGTACTCCTCGCTCAAGGAAGCGTACAAGGATTACTTCATGATCGGAACGATCTACACGGACGTGATCCTGAACGGAAAAGACAAGGAGATCGTTCTCAACAACTTTGACATCATCACCCCGGAGAACCTGATGAAGCCCGAGGAGATGCAGCGTAACAAGGGAGTTTTCACCTACAATAACGCGGACCGCATGATGGCGTATGCCACCGAGAACGGTCTGATCGTACACGGCCACACCCTCGCATGGCACAGCCAGAGCGGAAACTGGCTCGGCACCAGCGCGAAGGACCGCGATGAGGCGATCGAACAGCTCCGCGACCATATCAACGGTGTTGCCGGCCACTATGCGGGCCAGATCTACTCGTGGGATGTTGTCAACGAGGCGATCAACGACGGCGCGACGCTTCCGGCGGACGGAGACTGGACCAAGTGCCTCCGCACGACGCAGTGGACGAAGTCCATCGGTACCGACTACATTGAGATCGCGTTCCGTCTCGCGCATGAAGCGGATCCGAACGCAAAGCTCTACTACAATGATTACAACCTTGATCAGCCGAACAAGGCCGAGATCGTAGCTGCGATGGTCGCGGATCTCCGCAAGCGCGGCGTACCGATCGACGGTATCGGCATGCAGGGCCACTATTCGACGTCGACTTCGATCAGCAACGTGCGCAACAGTATCGAGATGTTCAAGGCGATCGACGGTATCTCCATCAGCGTGTCCGAGCTGGATGTCCAGATCAGCGGCGTGACCAACGGCGTTGCGGACAAGGAACAGGAGATGCAGCAGGCCGCATTTTACGCGAAGCTCTTTGACCTGTACAAGAAGAACGCGGATGTGATCGAGCGTGTTACGTTCTGGGGCTACAAGGACAATACAAGCTGGCGTGCCGAGGGCGCTCCGCTGCTGTTCAACAAGAACCTTGAGCCGAAGGAAGCGTACTACGCCGTTCTGAACACCGACGCATACGCGGAGTTCGGACCGGAGGAAGTCGTTCTCATCACCAAGCAGGTGGAGGCCGTAAAGGGTTCGCCTGCGGTGGACGGAACCATCGATGACATCTGGAGCCAGGCTCCTTCGTACGACATCCGCATCCCGATCCTCGCATGGAGAGGCGCGATGGGAACCGTACAGTTCATGTGGGATGAGCAGAACTTCTATGCTCTCTTCAAGGTAAATGATACGCTTCTGAACAAAGCGAGCCGCAACACGTACGAGCAGGACTCCGTGGAGCTGTTCCTTGACCAGAACAACTGCAAGAACAAGTCCTATGACTCCGCCTGCGGTCAGTATCGCTGCAACTACGAGAGCAGCATGTCCTACGGCACAACGCCGGGAACCACGGGCGTAGCCGGCAAGGCATCGATCGTCGACGGCGGCTATATCGTCGAGATTTCCGTTCCGCTTATTGAGGCGGGCTTCGCGGGCCGTGTCCTCGGTGTGGACGCGCACATCAACGATGCCGGCGCCAACGGCTCCCGCATCAGTGTAATGAAGCTCAACGCGACCGCGGACAGCGATTACACGAACCCTTCGGCATGGGCTGAAGTAACTTTGAAATAAACCGCCGCAGCCGGAACAGGGCGGTAAACAGTGAAACACAGAGGGCGACCCGATGCATCATTTTCCGATGCAGAAGGCCGCCCTTTTGTCAAGTGTTTTTTGAAATCTTGTGAAATGTGATGTGCCATCGCTTGCGCATGTGCACTTTTATCCAAATTGTTACGATTTTTTACTTTGACGCGCTAAAGTCTTTGTGCAAAATGGATAAAAAACGACATCGAATCGTATGTCATTTTGCACTTATGTTACTTGACTCAGTCATTTGTAAATGCTAAAATAAACAGTGTGAGTGATTTTGAGGAAATACTCGGACGTATTTTACGTCAAAAAAAGTGAAAAAATCGGATTTGATCAAAGATCTGGTATCTAAGTTACCAAAAAGCGCGTGACCGTCACGCAGAGGAGAAGAATTGATATGGCGTACCTGACTTGGGATCAAGTCGAGCGCAGGCGAAAGAGGAAGAAGGTCCTTCTGATCCTTTTGCTCCTGTTGCTTTTGACCGGCGGAGGTCTGGCCGGTTATCATTTCTACCGGGAATGGAGAAATGACAAACAACAAAAGAACTATGAAGATCTTCGTGATCGTGCTTTCAATAACAACGGAAGTCAGCAGGCAAGCAACGCTTCCGTGACGCCGGCATTGACCGACGTCCCGAGCTCAACACCGACACCGACGCACGTGCCGACGGCAGAGGAGATGCTTCTCGCGGCGATCATGAAAGATTATGAGGAGTTTGTAACGATCCTTCCGGATTTCAACATTCTCCATCAGGAAAATGAGGATGTCTTCGCATACATCGCGATCCCGGATACGATCATTGACTATCCGATCCTAGCCAACGAAGTGGAAGACTACTACCTGCATTACAACATCGACCATACCAAGGGGTATCCCGGTTGCCTGTATGTGCAGAACTGCAATTCGACAACACTTGACGATCCTTTCACGATCGTCTACGGACACAATATGAAGAACGGCACGATGTTCGGAAGCCTGAAGGTCTACAACGATGAGGACTTCCGCCTCGGCCATCCGTACTTCTTCGTTTACCAGGAACACAGGGTTCTCGTGTACGAAGTTGTGGTGGTTTCCCACCTAGAGCCGGAGCATTTGCTCTCGGCGGACTATGTGAAGCAAGGCAAAGAGTGGGTGTTTGACAAGTTCAGCGGCCACGAAGCGGCTTCCATGATCGACCGGATCCGCAAGGAGGGAGGCGACAATGCGTATGTCGCGTCACCGGAACCTACGGATGATGACACACTGATGGTACTGTCCACCTGCGGCGAAGGCAGAAGATTCATCGTCGTCGGCAAGCGGGTGCTGGACCTGACGGTCGAATGATTACGAATCGTTAGCGGAAGAAAAGCCGCTTCGCGTAATATAAATGTAACTTTGAGGATAGGGAATAGTGATCGGCGCGTCGGGCGCTGATGCAGAGTAAGAGGAGAATTGGTATTATGAACAATTTGAAGAACCGGAGGATGGTAAGCCTCCTGCTTACCATTGTGCTTGTTGTCGGCCTTTTGGCAGCGAACGGAGCTGCTGCAGCCCCGAGCCACAACTCGGGAGAGAAGTATTCGAAGTATAACGCTTCGGATATTCTGGCTAAGTACAACATCTTCGTTCGCAATGATTTCAAAGCTGAGAATCATATCATGGGTGCGATCGCGGTAGGCGGAAGTTACTCGAACAACAACTTCTTTGCCGACATCGCATTGGTGCCGTCTTATATCAACAACTGGAAGAGCGGTAACATCGGTAACGGTGCGATCCCTTCCAATCTTCGTGATCGTGTCGATCGCACGGTCTTCTACGGTTCCAAGAGCTTCAATCCTTACGGAACCCTCATTCAGAATTCCGGATACATCAATATGGATTCCGCATTCCGTGAGTTGCGCGCGCAGTCTCAGGCACTTGCTTCCATGGGCTATACGCTCACGGACAACAAACTCACGCTGAAGGACGGCTCCAACCAGGAAGTCTACGTATCCGTTCCCGCTGACAAACTCTCCAAGCTGAACATCGTTGTTCCGAGCTACAGCTGGTTCCAGAAGAACACGCTGGTAGTTTCCGTGACGGGTGTCAACGGAAGCAACTTCACGTTCAACGGCTGGAGCATCAGCATCAACGGGGAAAATATCGGAAACAACTTCCGTCACAAGTATCCCGGTGCGGATTCCACGTACGGAATTCAGCTCAATCTTACCGGCATGAATCTTTTCTGGAACTTCCCGGATGCAACCGGCACTGTAGACCTTCAGGGTCTTGCAGGTCATCTGATCGCTCCGGATGCGAGAGTAACCGTTTACTCCGGTAACTTCGAGGGCGGCATCATCGCGAAGTCCATGGATTCCAGAAGTGAGGCGCATTTCTATCCGGCAAGCCGCACGCTTCCGAAGAAGAATACAACGCCGACGCCTACGAATTCGCCGACTCCGACGAACTCACCTACGCCGACGAACTCGCCGACTCCGACGAACTCGCCGACTCCGACGAACACGCCGACGCCTACGAACACGCCGACGCCGACGAATACGCCTACACCGACGAATACGCCGACGCCTACGAACACGCCTACCCCGACGCCGACCAACACGCCGACGCCTACGAATACACCCAGACCTACGAACACGCCGACACCGACGAATACGCCTCGGCCGACGAGCACGCCGATCATTCGTGTGAACACGCCGATACCGACGAATTCGCCGAGACCGACGAGCACGCCGATCGTTCGTAACAACACGCCGACGCCGACGAACTCACCGAGACCTACGAGTACGCCGATCGTACGCATCAACACGCCTACACCGACGAACTCACCGAGACCCACGAGTACGCCGATCGTTCGTTTCAACTCACCGACGCCGACGAACTCGCCGAGACCTACGAGTACGCCGATCGTTCGCTTCAACTCACCGACACCGACGAATTCGCCGAGACCGACGAGCACGCCGATCGTTCGCGTGAACACGCCGACACCTACGGTGAGACCGACCAACACACCGACGCCCCGGCCTACGAGCACACCGATCGTGTTTAAGTTCAACACGCCGACGCCGAAGCCTACGAGCACACCGGTAATCCGTATCAACACGCCGACGCCGAAGCCTACGAGCACGCCGGTAGTGGGACGTGTAAATACACCGACTCCGACAGTCCGCGTTTCGACGCCTACGCCGAAGCCGACCAGCACGCCTTATGTCAAGATCAGTACGCCGACACCTACGCCGACGCGTATGCCGAACGTAACGCCGACCAACACGCCGACGCCTCGGCCGCTGGCTCCTACGGCTACGCCGATCCCGACCCGGGGTGCGACGCCTACGCCAATCGAGAAGTCGGCTACACCGACGCCTTACCGCAGACCTACGGCTACGCCGAAGCCTGCTTCGTATGTATCGGTAACCAAGGGTACGATCGAGGATGTTCTCTCCAAGGGAACTGCAGAGGGCAGCTTTATTGTGAAGACTACCGCCGGTAAGGTGCTTCCGGGAGCGGAAGTTGTTCTTACCAGCTACACGAAGGGGATCGATCTCAGCAAGATCGTGACGAAGGAGAATTCCGGCGGTATCGGTTTTGTTGCGACCTCGAACAAGATTTCCTGGACGAGCACCGATCTCAATACGATGCTGACGAACATGCCTGACGGAACGTATCGTCTGCACCAGAATCTTGCTCCTGCGGGATATGAAGTTGCGTACGACATCTTCTTCAAGATCGAGAACGGCAAGATGTACGACATGGACGGCAATATCATCAAGGATCATCTGATCATCCTGATCGATCCGAACTACACCGGAAGTTCCCGCGTTGCCGAGGATCCGGGATATCAGCCGGAGAAGAAGACGAGCAAAGACGCGATGAAGGCTCCGCAGACTTCCGATGATATGACCGTGTACTACATCGGCGCATTTGCAATGCTGCTGATCGTGCTCGCGATGATCGGAGTTGAGCTCGGCGGACGCACGAAAGAGAAAGTCCGCAGTCGCAGAGATGAGCGTGAATAAGTAAACCAAGGCTGCCGGGTGAACTGCCCGGCAGCTTTTTTCGGCTCATTTTCCCGAAGAAACAGGGCGGAAAATGAGCCGTAAAAAAAGATAAAAAACAGTTTAAAAAGTTGTTGACAAAGAGAATTCTTTCGAGTATAATCTCAAATGTGCCTGCGATAGCGAAGGCAATTTGCACGAGTGGC
>JBGUPV010000160.1:0-11026 GCA_045130455.1 Lachnospiraceae bacterium
CTGATTCCGTATCCGGATTGCTTACGGTTTTGCTCTTGGGAGAAAGCGGAGAAGCATATAATATTGCAGAAAAAAGCAGCGATGCCATGCTTAAGGACATCGCCGCGATCATTGCAGGAATTAACGGGAAAAAAGTTGTGTTTGAAATACCCGACGCGGTAGAAGCTGCCGGATACAGCACTGCAACAAAAGCCAGACTGGACGGACGAAAACTTCAAGCTCTCGGGTGGAAACCTAAGTATGATATCAAGGGTGGACTCGAGAGGACGATAGAGATCCTTCGCAACGTATGATCGTTCGGAAAGGAACTTGCATTACTGTACCAACAGATTTCTGAGAGTATAGAGACATTCACTGCGTCCTGCGTTGAGACGAACGGCAGGGTGATAGAGAAGCTCTACGAGGAGCCAGTCCAGATCCAAAGGAGCGTCAACGTCTGTGCCGCCCTGATAGAAGATGCTGTCCGTATATTTCCAGGAATCGTTGTAGAGTCCCATGGACTGGATCACTTCCTCCATGATGACCGAAGAGCGTTTGTGCTGCTCGCTGTCGCAGTTTATTCCGATGAGTGTTTCGAGAATGCAGGATCCTTCCATCTGGGACATGATCGCAACGCCTTTCGAGCCGATTATTCCGCGGCTACGCTCCCATTTGGAGTATTCTTCACCGGCGTAAAAATGGATGAAGGAGTTCGCCGAGTTTTCGTTGTCGGTTATGCTGATCCCCGGGAATCCCGGAATCTTGTTCAGGCTTTCAATGACATAGGAGAGGGTGGAGATATCTTCGGAGGAGGGGGAACCGAGAATATAGAGGCTTACCGGAGAAACGCGCTTTGTCGCAGGGTGGCCGATGCCGGACAGCTCGTTAAACAAAGCGACATCCTCAAAGAATTCCAGAACATCTTTTCTTTCATAGCCCCGTGTGTCAACCGGAGTTGCGATGCTCTTATCAATCTCCCCATACGACGTATGAACAAACGTCTTGGGATTGTCCTCGTATTTCGGGGCTGCCAGGATGTCCGGCAGGTACAGAACCCCATAGTATCCCACGATGAGCACGATCACCGCGACAGCCGCGATCAGCGTCGTTTTGGACGTGCCTTTTTTCGGCTCGTTCGTCTGTTCTCTCTTCTCTTTCTTCTCCATGAGGATACCCTCCGTTGGTGTCATTTACCGAATCTTCTTCCCGCGGATCTTCTGCACGAGGGCGATGATCAGGACTGTAATGCCGCAGAGCAGGATGCAGGCATAGAAGGAGATGGCGCGGCTCATGAGCTCGAGGTCGACGGCTGCGGCTTCGCCGAATTCCGTGCCGAGGAAGTCCATCAGGTAGTTGCCGAGGCTGTCCAGGAGCAGGAGGTCGAAGACGCCCATGCCGCCCGGGATCGGGACAAATGCGCCGCCGATCAGTACGTAGCTCTGGATCGCGAAGATGTCCATCGCGGTGTGGAAGTTGACCGGGATGCCCAGGGCCTTTTCCGTAGCGATGAAGACGAAGACCGTGACCGAGATCTGCGATGCGCGCTGCAGGACGTTCAGGATGAGCGTCTTGAGGAGCATGCTCTTCTTGCCGGCGGTCATTTCCGCGCAGAGACGGTAGTTGTTGAGGGAGGACTGCAGGTGCTCGATGCGGCGCTCTGGGTGCTTCACGATGTGGAGTTTCGAGCCGAGTCCGATCAGCTTGCAGGCAACTTTACACAGCAGATCGCCCTTTCGGATGAAGAGGACGAAGACAAATGCGAGTCCGACCTGTACGGCCATCCCGATGACGATCATCACGCGCGAGAATACGCTGAAGGTGAGGAACAGCGCCGGCCGGAACAAAAAGCAGCTGATGCCGATGACGATCAGCGAGAGTGCGTACATCGCGAGGCACATCAGGATCGTCACGGTGGTGGCGCAGCCGGAGATCCCGCCCGAGTGCATCATGATGTAGGCGGAGGCGGGCTGGCCGCCGGTGGCGGACGGTGTGATGGCCGAAAAATAAATGTCGGTCGCCGCGTATGTGTAGTTGGCAAAAAGACTTCGGCGATAGCCGAGTCCGCGAAGCATCGTGCGGAATGCGAAGGCCTCAAACAGGATGAACCCGAGCATTGCGGCAAATGCCACCCCGAGCCACACGGGATCCGCCTCGCGCAGATGTTTCATAAAGATCTTAAACGAAAAATGCTTATTTTGCGATGTGATCGCCCAGACGCTGAGCACCGCGACACCGAAGGACAGGATGATCCAGATGAAGGTCTTCTTCGATGAGGCCGTTTTGGGAGGTGTCGCGACGGGACAGGATTCGCCGTCCTCGGGACCCGCCATCGGCGGATGTTCGCCTGCGATCACCGGTTCTTCCAACGCTCGGTTCGGGCGTTTTTTATTTTTCTTTTTCATTATTTCTCCAGAATCGGTCTTGGGTTTCAATCGACGCGGAACTCCGCGAGCTTCAGCCCTTTATTACGCTCTTCGACCATGCCGACGGACCATGCGTTGATGAACAACAGCAGCGGGTTGTCGTGCAGGTCTTTTATCCTCTTCATATCACTCGTTCCGATGATCTTGTCAATCGGGCACTCGTCGGGGTTGACAACCCAGCGGATGTGCTCGTACGGCAGCGGATCGAGCTTGATCTCTACGTTATATTCGCTTTTGAGGCGGAAGATCAGCACGTCGAACTGCAGCGTTCCGACTACGCCGACGATGATCTCCTCCATGCCCGTGTTGAATTCCTGGAAGATCTGGATCGCGCCTTCCTGCGCGATCTGTGTCACGCCCTTCATGAACTGCTTGCGCTTCATCGTGTCGATCTGGCGGACTCTCGCAAAATGTTCCGGCGCGAACGTCGGGATTCCCTCGAAGCGGAACTTCTGCGCCGAGGTGCACAGCGTGTCGCCGATGGCGAAGATGCCCGGGTCAAATACGCCGATGATGTCGCCGGCGTACGCCTCCTCGACGATGTGGCGCTCGTCCGCCATCATTTGCGTCGACTGCGCGATCTTGACTTTACGGCCGCCCTGCACATGGTTGACTTCCATGCCCGGCGTGTACACGCCCGAGCAGATGCGCATGAACGCGATACGGTCGCGGTGCGCCTTGTTCATGTTGGCTTGGATCTTGAATACAAATGCCGAAAAATCTTCCTTGAACGGATCCACGATGCCCTGGTCCGACGTGCGGGGCAGCGGCGACGTGGTCATCGCGAGGAAATGCTTTAAGAATGTCTCAACACCGAAGTTCGTGAGCGCGCTTCCGAAGAAGACGGGCGAGAGCTTGCCTTCGTTGACCAGCTCCTGGTCGAACTCCGCGTTGGCGCCGTCCAGAAGCTCGATGTCCTCGAGCAGCTGGTCGTGATAATCAAATCCGATGCGGTCGCGAAGCGCGGGATCGTCTGCCTTGACGTACTCCGTCGCGACCTCCTTCTGGCCGTTCATCGCGGCCGTGAACAGCGCGACCTCACGTGTCTGACGGTCGTACACGCCCTTGAAGCCCTTGCCGGAGCCGATGGGCCAGTTGATCGGACACGTCGCGATGCCCAGCACATTTTCAATGTCGCTCATGAGCTCGTACGGGTCGTTGGCCTCGCGGTCCATCTTGTTGATGAACGTGAAGATCGGGATGTGGCGCATGACGCAAACCTTGAAGAGCTTGATCGTCTGACGCTCCACACCCTTGCTGGCGTCGATGACCATCACGGCGGAGTCCGCAGCCATCAGCGTGCGGTACGTGTCCTCCGAGAAGTCCTCGTGGCCGGGCGTATCCAGAATGTTGATACAGTAGTTGTCGTAGTTGAATTGCAGCACGGACGAGGTTACACTGATGCCTCGCTCCTTTTCAATCTCCATCCAGTCGGAAACCGCGTGCCTCGCGGCCTTGCGCCCCTTGACCGAACCGGCCAGATTGATCGCGCCGCCGTAGAGAAGAAACTTCTCCGTCAGCGTCGTTTTACCGGCATCGGGGTGGGAAATGATCGCGAAGGTTCTGCGCTTTTTGATCTGTTCGTCTTTATTTGCCATTGCAGTCCGTCCCGCCCTTGCGGGACCCCTTTCAAAAGTCTTTCCGCATGCCCGAGCACCGCCCCATCGGCCTCGAGGTCACATACCATAACAGTATACATTATTTTCCGAGGGAATGCAAGAAATTGTTCCGGCGCGGCGGGGGTTGAAAATGGGGGAAGAAGTCTGATCGTCGGCGGGGTTGATACTGAAGCAGTAGGAGATTTGTTTTGCTGCTGCAGTTGTTGCGTAATGAGTAATGTAAAATTCGCCCGGACAAGACTGAAAACATAGATATAAAGCAATAGACTAACGGAATATCTGATATGCAAATGTATCCATATATCGATTGACAAGCCAACATTTATCGGATATCATTGAAGAATGAAGCTCTGGGGTAGCACATTATGGAAAGCCAAAATATAATCCGTTGAGTTTCACAAAATAAGGCGTAATGCAAAAGGAGGATTGGTAGCAAAGACGGTTTTTAGACAGTTGTTATGTATGGTTGGTGAAACAAAAACAAAGGAGAACAAAGAATGAAGAAACGTGTACTGAGTGTATTGGGAACACTATTGGTAACAGTGATCTTGCTTCTCGGCGCGACGACCGCGCAAGCGGCTTCCTCAATCGGAAGTCGCGAGGTTGCGTCGCGTGCGGCATGTAATCACACCTATGGGTCTGTGACAACGAAACCGCCCGGTTGTACTACGTCGGGAACGTATGTGGTCAAGTGCACCAAGTGCGGTGCCGGATCTCCGAGTGGCGGCGGCGGAACGATCAAACCGCTCGGTCATAACTGGAACGTGAGCGCCCCGACCTGCACCACGGCGAAGAAGTGCAAGCGCTGCGGCCTGGTTGAAAAAGCGGCGTTGGGTCATAATTATGTCACAAATACGATAAAGTATCCGACCTGCGGTACCGGCGGAAAATACGAGAGCAGATGCAGCCGCTGTCAATTGTCCAATCCATCCAACGGCGGTGGTGATATTCCTGCGACGGGCAAGCATACATGGAATCAGAGTGCGCCGACCTGCACCACGCCCAAGAAGTGTACGGTCTGCGGAACGGTCAGCCAGTCGGCGTTGGGCCACAACTATGTTACGTCGACGATAAAGTACCCGACCTGCGGTACCGGCGGAAAATATGAGAACAAGTGCAGTCGCTGCGGCCTGTCCAATCCATCCAATGGGGGCGGTGATATTCCTGCGACGGGCAAGCATACATGGAATCGTGACAGCGCGACCTGCACGCAGGATAAAACGTGTACGGTCTGCGGCACTGTCGGCCAGAAAGCGCTTGGACATAATTACACTTGGGTGACGGTGAAGAATGCTACCTGTACGGTTGACGGGAAGAGGGAGTATCGTTGCTCCAGATGCAGTAATTTGTCTAAGACACAGAAGATCACGGCGCCCGGGCATACATGGAATATCAGCAAGGCGACGTGTACGCAGGACAAAAAGTGTGCGGTCTGCGGTACTGTCGGCGAAGCTGCTCTCGGGCATGCGTATTCATGGGTCGTAACTAAGAATGCGACATGCACGGCGACCGGAACGAAGGCGTATCGTTGCTCCAGATGCAACAATGTGTCCAAGACTGAAACGATCTCCAAGACGGATCACAGATGGGACCGTACCGAGCCAACCTGTACGTTGGCTAAAAAGTGTAAGGATTGTGGGTTCGTCGGCGACAAGGCGCTGGGCCATGATTATCAGACGAAAACGATTTTGCCGGAGACCTGCGGAACTGCCGGAAAGTACGAGAACAAGTGCACCCGCTGCAAGTTGTCTAACCCGTCCAACGGCGGCGGCGATATTCCGCCGAACGGAAGACATGAATGGGACAAACCCAACGCACTTTGCACCGATACAAAGACGTGCAAGGTATGCAGTCAAAAAACGAAGGGCGATCATACGCTTAAGACTGAGACGGTTAAGGTTGACAGCTGTACGACAGACACGGTTGAAAAGTGCACCAAATGCAGTTATTCCAGAAAGAAATCGACTGCGGTAAATCATACTTTTAACAGTGATGATACCTGCACGAAGTGCTATGTCCGCAGATCTAACCTCGATCTGTTTATTGTGTCTGGGAAGAACAACGATGATAAGCCATTGCTGTTCAAGCAAAGAAAAGAGCATATCGATAGTTTGAGAAAAAACTTCGGCTTCAAGGTAAAATCGGTACATTGTTCGGATTTCGCAGATAAAAGAGAGTTCTATGGATGCCTCGATGTTGCGTCGTGTTTCCACTACATGGGACATGGAGATGTATTTGCAAGCGAAACGACGCTTGCCGTCGGCAATGGAATCAGTGTCGGTAGTTCTTCGTTAGCCAACCTGGATTTGTCGAATCTTGATGTTGCTTCAGTTGTGGTTTGTAATTCAGCCGGAGTGTACAAGTGGAGGCAGGAAAACGGAACCTACAAACAGGATATGTATGGAAACTATCTGTTGGATCGAGGAGACGTGACAGAAGAGCAAAGCATAGCATATTTGCTTTGTAAAAAGGGTGCGAAAATATCGTTTGGCTGCAATGTCGAGATACCGACCAACGTTGCAGAGGTTTGGGATTATGCCTTTGGTGAGTACTATCAATATCTGCAGAAATATGCAAAAACAATCGGTAATGCAGATCAGAGAGAAGAGTATCTGTATGACATGACGATGGTATTGGCTGAAGCGATTCTGTACAGCCTGCCAGATGGGGAGATTAATCTTGCGGCAAAAATAAAGCCCGAACTTGTCAATGGTCCTAATTCTTTTGCTGCATTTCGGGATACATTTATTGTGTTTTGGCGTGATAAGAATGGAAATGTGTCTTACAGAAAGGTATGCGGCACTGAGGATAGCTACTTCACCATGTATGATGTGCCGTATCTGTCCGCGTATGAAAACTACTCTGAACTGGTCGGCGACGGAACCATCGGAATCGTTGAGTATTTCAAGGATGAATTGCCATATTACGTTGACTGATAAATCAGAGGTCAAAGAATAAAGAACGGCCGTCGCCTTCGGGCGACGGCCGTTCTTCGTATCTGCCTTATCGTTGTCTTATCGTCCGAGTTCCCAGACGGCCACTTCGTGGAGTTTGGTCGTTCCGTTGGCTTCGGTGAGCTCGCGGACGTCGCGGTAGCGGAGTGCGTCTCCGTTGGTGACAAAACCGCGGACCAGAACCGAGTCCGCGCAGAATGAACTGCAGACGAGACAGGTGTAGCAAGACGGCGATTCCTCACGGAGATAGATCGTGTAGACGCCATTGGCCATAGACTTGAACGTGGGGATCGCAGCGTCAGAGAGGTCTTCGATCCATGCCGCGTCGGCGGTGTAGTCGATTACTGGTTCCGTAGGGGGTTCGCCGTTGGTTCCGTCCGCGCGGATGACGCGGCAGCAGGTGTTAAACCCGTCGTTGGTGCCGGTGCGGCGAAGCTCCGCGGTGAGGGTTCCGGCTTCGAGGATGCGGATGCGGACTTCCATACCGGCGCGGGTGAGTGGAACGATCACTTCACTTGCGTCCTCGGGGATCGTGACGCGGGAGGTGCTCAGTGCGATCCAGGGGATCTCCGGGTTGGAGCCGAAGTTCCAGTAGCCGTAGGTCGCGATCGCGCCGATCTTCGAGAGCATATCCTCGGAGAGGATCAGATAGATCGGCCGTGTTGTTTCGGGGTGAGTCAGCGCAAGCACCTCGTCCGCCGTCTCTCCGGCGAGCCCGTAGGTTTCGGTCATTACAATGCGCGCGTCGGCGCGGGTGAGGGTAAGCGTCTGCTTCAGGATCGAGGTCGCTTGCGCGGCTTTGTCGGACGGGAGCGCATCCATCAGAAGGTGCGTCGCGTCGAGGCCGCCGTTGGCGAGCATTCGGAAAATGCCCTTTGTAAGAGCATCATTCTCGGTCATCAGCGCCTGGCCGAGCCAGTAGTTCCATTCGCTGTTGAAGTTGCCGCCGTCGCCCAGTGTGAGCCGCTGCGCGGCCTGCTCATAGAAATAGCCGTAGTCCCACCAGGAGCCGATCACGGCGTCATCCGGCGTATTTTCCCGAATGTAATCGCACATCTCCTGCAGCGAGTCCGAGCCGTCGGGCGTTGCGGAGTAGGCAAAGCCGAAGCATGCCATCGCGGGTGACGCGACGAGCGCCAGAGTGAACAGAAGGACGGCGAACTTCGGGATGCGCTTTGATCCGAGAACGCCGAAGGCGATGCCGGTCAGGATGAGCACTGCGGACGCGGCGATCAGAGCGGCCGATGTGCCGAACTCCGGACGGAGCGCAAAGGCAAATGTCAGTAATGAGAGAAGGATCAGATCGTACGGAAGCACGCGCTTGAAAAGCGTGACGGAGAACCGCTTGCCGGCGAGAGCTTCGTCGACAGGGTCGGTGTCCGCTTCGGAGGGATTGCCGGTCATCCACTCATACAAAAGACCGACACCGAGGCCGCAGAGAATCCCGATGGGAAGCACCGGGATCGTGAGGAAACGGGCTCCCTTAAAGAGGATGATCACGCCGCATCCGAGCCATACGCAGAGGAAGACGGAGCACGCGATCATGCGGCAGCGGTCGTTCAGGAACCGGAGCGCATCGTTCTCCCGGACTGACGGACCGGAACTGCCGCGCTCGAAGAACACCGCGCGGACGCAGATCACCACGAGAAACGCGACGATGGCCAGCGTCGCGAGGAGCACGGTCCAGCCGCCGAGGCGGTTGATGCGGCCGTTGTCATAGGCGGCCCAGCCGTTCAGGAAACGGAGGAAGCCGCCGGCGTTGTATTCGTCACCGAGGGTGGGCATCGGCTGCAGTTCGCTGACGAAATTGGCCGCGCCGGGAAATGCAGGGTCGCCGTTGCCGAGAGACCCTCCGACGTCGCCGAAGATCCCGCCGAGGTCGGCGAAAAGCTCACCGCCGCGGACCAGCAGGCAGCACAGAAGCTGTGCGGCAAGGCCGGAGGTCGCGCCGTACAGCACCTGCGAAGGTGTGCGCGGATCCTCTCCGGGGAGTCCTTTGCGAAGCTTTGCCGCCAGGGCGACCGCGATCAATGCGCAGCCGGCAGCGGCGAGGCCGATGCAGAAATAAGCGTAGTAGGCGCGCCAGAACGTGGCGAGGGCGCAGAGGAAGAGACCGCTGCCGACCGACCATGCGGCGCGGCGCCGAAGGTCTTTCGCGAGGATCGCCTCGAGGTAGCAGAGCAGAAACGCGCAGGGCAGCAGCGCAAGTCCCATGTCCGTATCATAAAAACCCGCGTGCGTGTGCGCCGCGAAGGGAGCCGCCATCGCCACGAGACAGCCCGCGGCAAATCCGCCGAGCCGGTTCGTGCGTCTGCGGACAAAGAGGTAGGCGGGGATGGCCGCCAGAGCGGCGAGCACCGGCCCGAGCCAGTACACCACGTGGTAGACGGTGATCCCGGGAATCCACGAGAGCAGCTTGTAGACGGTCGCGCCGAGGATCGGCAGGCCCATGACGACGTCGCCTTCCTCGCCGGTGGCGTTGGCCGCGATGTACGGGTCGTCGCCTCGGCTGTGCCGGAGCGTGTATGCGGAGAGACCCGCGTCCGCGGTCTCCTCGGTGATGCGGTAGTAGACGTAGGAGTCCATCTCGCTCAGGTACGGAAGCCCGTCCTCCGTGCGATATTCCTCTCGGACGTCAGCGTCCAGCGTTGCCAGCGGCAGCGACGCTCCGTGGAGGACGATCACGAGAAGAACGATGCCCAGACACAGAAAAAAATCTCCACGGGAAAGCGGCTTTTTGTCATATGTCGAATTCATATTCTAATTAGCCTTTCTAATTAAGCATCTCGAAAAGTCGATGTTTTTTATTCGGAAAATGGTTTTTTTTATTACGCGCGTGCGCGCAACCGTCTCGAAAAATGCGGGAAAAGGCTTGAAACAAGGCATTTTCCGAGGCTTTTCAAGCAGATTGTGACACATCCGCGGAGCTTTGTCAATGCTGCCGCAAAGCCGAGATCCGCCGCCAGTATAAGATAATACATGTTTTTTCTTGCCGAAAGGAAAAATGTTGCATTTGCTTTTCCCCTTTTTGCGTGCATAATGGCAAAGTAATGATAAGGAATTAATGACATCCTCTGCGTGTAATAGTGACGGGAATTCGCCGTTTGGCGGGTTCCTATTGCTTTTTATGGGTATTTGGCGCACGGCCGCGCAGAGTTCGCAACCGGAGGTTTGTGTCCATGAAATTGTTTCAGAAGGATACTGCATTTTATAAAAAGGTTCTGATCCTGGCTCTGCCGATCGCGCTGCAGAGCCTTATTTCCGTCGGTGTCAACATGCTCGACCAGATCATGGTCGGAAGCATCGGCAGCAGCGGCGGTCTGTACGACAAGATCGGAGTCGGCGAGTGGACGCATTTTGCGGTCCTCGGCAAATCCCAGGCCGAGCTGGTGAGCGAGCAGTCGCTCTCGGCGGTCTCGCTGGCCAACACATTTATCGGCATCTACCACATCTTCTGCATGGGTCTCGGCATGGGCGCGTCGGTTCTCGTCTCGCGCTACTGGGGCATGAAGCAGAAGGGTGACGACGAGGGAGGCAAGGCGACCACAGCGCTCAAGCAGACAGTCGCTCTCATGCTCCGTCTCACGCTGATCCTCGCGGCGCTGTTCGCCCTCACGACCTGGCTGGCGCCCAAGGGTATCATGAAGATCTACGCGAAGGGCCAGATCGATCTCGAGACTGCGACGTCCCCTGAGGAGTACGCAAAGTTTGTCGCGGAAAATGCGATGAATAAGGAGATCGTTCGCCGCGGCGCCGACTACCTCAAGTACTCGGTCATCACGTATTTCTTCCTGGGCACTTCACTCACCGTAACGATCGTGCTCCGCAGTGTCGGGCAGGCGCTGTTCCCGCTCTTCGTGTCCATCGGAGCGCTGTTCGTCAACCTGCTGGCAAACTACACATTTATCTTCGGACATTTCGGCGCGAAGCGCATGGAGGTTGAGGGTGCGGCTCTCGGAACGCTCATCGCGCGCGTCTTCGAGGCGGTGCTGATCGTCGGCTACCTGCTTCTCAAGGACAAGCGCATCCGCTTCCGCGTGAGGGACTTCTT
>JBGUPV010000161.1:0-9486 GCA_045130455.1 Lachnospiraceae bacterium
TGGATGAGATCGCGACGATCCGCGAGACCGCGGAGGAACTACGGGAGTATCCCGTGAGGTTCTACACGGGGCATTGCACGAGCGTGCGGGCGTATGAGATCATGAAGCCGATCCTCGGTGAGAAGATCGTGTATTTCGGCTGCGGCGAGATTCTTGAAGTGTGAGTTGAGCATTCCGAAGAAAAATGAAAGCGCAGATGTTTGCAGGTGATCTCCGGCAAATGTCTGCGCTGTTTTTGTTTATTTATCGAAGTTCCTGCGGGATCCGGCGGCTCAGAGTTTCGATCGTCTCCGCCGGGCATTCCGGAATTTCGGCGCAGGGGAACGGGATCCTCAGCGACTCATATTTGGTGACGCAGAGCTTGCGGAACGGGAGCAACTCGATGCGCTTAAGATTATCGAATCGTTTCGCAAGCGATATCATGGCGTCGATTTCCGGTTCCGTGTCCGTGAAGCCCGGTACGACGACATGGCGTACCCACAGCGGGACGCGATGCTTCTGCGTGAGAGAAAGAAACGATAAGACATCGGAGAGGCTGCCTTGCGTGCGGGCGCGATAGTCATCGTCCGTGGTGAATTTGATATCGCAGATCACGAGGTCGGTGACTTCCAGGAGTTCCCCGATGATACTGTCGGATTCCGGCCCGGCAGGGGTTGATGCGGAATGGAAAAGACCGCTCGTGTCAAGGCATGTATTGATTCCCTGCGACTTGAGAGCGCGGAAGAGTTCGGTTACGAAGGGGGCCTGCAAAAGGGCTTCGCCGCCCGAGACCGTCACACCGCCGTCCTCGCCGAAGTATGTGCGGTAGCGAAGCACCTTCGCGACAACCTCGTCCACGGTGTATTCCGTGCCGCCGTTTCGGTTCCAGGTGTCCGGATTATGGCAGTACATGCAGCGCAGCGGACATCCCTGAAGGAAGAACACGAAACGAAGCCCCGGACCGTCCACGGCGCCGAGACACTGGAACGAGTGGATTCTGCCTGTGATCACGGGATCGGACATAGACACCTCCGAAAGGAAAACGGGCGGGGCGTTGAGGCCCCGCCCATGTGTTTGCGTGGTTCTGAAAATGACTCGCGGATCCGTTACTCTGAGATCATACCGCCTCGTGGAACGTGCGGGAGATGACTTCCTTCTTCTGCTCGAGAGTGAGCTTGTTGAAGGTCACGGCGTAGCCGGAGACGCGGATCGTGAGCGTCGGATACTTCTCCGGATGGTTCATCGCGTCGATCAGAGTCTCGCGATTGAGGACGTTGACATTGAGGTGGTGGGCATTTTGCGCAAAATACCCGTCCAGAATGTGGATGAGGTTGCTGCAGCGCTCCGCCTCGTTGTGTCCGAGTGCCTGCGGGATGATCGAGAACGTGTTGCTGATACCATCCTTGCAGGTCTGGTACGAGAGTTTCGCAACCGAGTTGAGGGATGCGAGAGCACCGCTCTTGTCACGGCCGTGCATCGGGTTGGCACCGGGTGCGAAAGGCTCGCCGGCGCGGCGTCCGTCGGGCGTGTTGCCGGTCTTCTTGCCGTACATCACGTTCGAGGTGATGGTGAGGATCGAGAGCGTATGCTCGGCGTTGCGATATGTCGGAGTGCGGCGGAGAGCGGCGAGGAAAAGCTCGGTCTGCTCCTTCGCGAGCAGGTCGACGCGGTCGTCGTCGTTGCCGTAGCAGGGGAACTCACCGACGGTCTCGAAATCCTTGATCAGGCCGGTCTCCGCATCGCGGATCGGCTTGACTTTCGCGTATTTGATCGCGGACAGCGAGTCCGCAAGAACCGAGAGACCGGCGACGCCGAAGGCCATGTAGCGGTGTACATCGGTGTCGTGAAGCGCCATCTGCGTCTTCTCGTATGCGTATTTGTCGTGCATGTAGTGGATCATGTTCATGGCGGTGACGTATGTCTTCGCAAGCCATTCGCGGTAAATGCCCATGCGCTCCATCACCTTGTCGTACTCGAGGTACTCGCCGTCGTAAACCGGCATTTCGGGGCCGACCTGCATGTTGTAGCGCTCGTCGCGGCCGCCGTTGAGGCTCATCAGAAGAAGCTTCGCGAGGTTCGCGCGGGCTCCGAAGAACTGCATGTCCTTGCCGAGGCGCATCGCGGAGACGCAGCAGGCAATGCCGTAATCGTCGCCGTAGATCGGACGCATGAGGTCATCATTTTCATATTGGATGGCGTCGGTGTCGCAGGACACTTTCGTCGCAAAATTCTTGAAGTTCGCAGGGAGATCCTTCGACCACAGAACCGTGAGGTTCGGCTCCGCGGAAGGTCCCAAAGTGTAGAGCGTGTTGAGGATGCGGAAGGAGTTCTTCGTGACAAGCGTGCGCCCGTCCTCACCCATGCCGCCGACGGACTCGGTGATCCACATCGGATCGCCGGCGAAGAGCTCGTTGTACTCCGGCGTTCTTAAGTGGCGTGCCATGCGAAGCTTCATCACGAAATCATCGAGGAGCTCCTGAAGCTCGCTCTCGGTGTAGACGCCGTTCTTTAAGTCGCGCTCAAAGTAAATGTCGAGGAATGTGGACGTGCGGCCAAGGCTCATCGCGGCGCCGTTCTGCTCCTTGATGGCTCCGAGGTAGCCGAAGTACAGCCACTGGATCGCCTCGCGGGAGTTCGTCGCGGGCTTGCTGATGTCGATGCCGTAGAGAAGCGCCATGTCCTTGAGCTTGCCGAGGAAGTTGATCTGCTGGTACAGCTCCTCGAGACGGCGGATGGTCTCGGCGTCCATCGGCTGCGATGCTGCCAGCTCCGCTTTGTCCTTCTGCTTGCCTTCGATCAGGCGGTCAACGCCGTAGAGCGCGACGCGGCGGTAGTCGCCGATGATGCGGCCGCGGCCGTAGGCGTCCGGAAGACCGGTGATGATGCCGACGTGGCGGGCCTTGCGGATCTCGTCGCTGTAAACGCGGAAGACGCCGTCGTTGTGGGTCGTGCGGTATAAGAATTCCTCTTCAACCTTCTCGGAGAGCTCGTAGCCGTACGCCTGGCACGCCTTGCGGGTCATGTTGAGACCGCCGAAGGGGTTGACGCCGCGGCGAAGCGGCCGGTCCGTCTGCAGACCGACGATGAGCTCTTTCTCCTTATCGAGATATCCCGGTTTATAGTTGAGGAGCGAAGTGACATGCTGTGTGTCGATGTCGAGCACGCCGCCGAACTGCTGCTCGAGATCGAAGAGGTGGGAGAGTTTTCCCATCAGCTCGTTCGTGCGCTCCGTTGCGCCCGCGAGAAAGGAGGCGTCCCCGGTGTAAGGGGTGTAATTCTTCTGGATGAAATCGCGAACGTTGATCTCATTTTCCCAGGCTCCTCCGACAAATCCTTCCCATGCTTCCATGATACCTTCCTCCTGTCGCATATTCGTAAAATGATGTAAACCGCGGATCGCGGGTGCTTCGTTTCGATGATCGGGCGGCTCACATTGACACTGCACCGCGGTAATGTGATGCCGCAGAGAAATAAAAAAGACAACAGCACGAAAATGAACTGTTGCCCAGACGGTCGGCTGATCGACAGCGCGGAGGCTGTCCCCTCGCATTTAACCCCACTGTGGTTGATTCCACATGAACCGTCAGAGGCTAAATGTTCTTCACTTGGGTTCAGCATAGCACAAGATATAGTGGCAGTCAAGAGACATTTTGCACGAAAACAATGTCGGAAAACGACGCTTCGGTTGTCATTTTCCGTTTGATATGGATGAAGAAAAATGATACAATAGTCTCGGAATGTTTCGGGGGCAACCCCATGTGCGGAATATACGGAGGTGACGGCGATGATCCCGATGATCACACTGGGAAGGACCGGCATTACGGTCCCGCAGAACGCGTTCGGTGCGCTGCCGATCCAGCGTGTCGATACCGACACGGCGGTGAGGCTTCTTCGCCGTGCTTATGACGGCGGAATGCGGTTCTTCGACACCGCGCACGCGTACACGGACAGCGAGAGGAAACTCGGTGCCGCGTTCGACGGGATGCGCGAGAAGGTCTTTATCGCGACGAAGACGCAGGCGAAGACCGGGGAGGCGTTGCACGAGGAGCTTCGTGCCAGTCTTGAGGCACTCCGCACCGACTATATCGACATTTATCAGCTCCATTGTGCGCCGCAGTGCTTCCGACCCGGCGACGGGACGGGGCTTTACGAGGCTTTGTGCGAGGCGAAAGAGCAGGGGCTTGTGCGCCACATCGGCATCACCGCGCACAAGATCGGCGTGGCCGAGGAGATCGTGGAGAGCGGGCTTTACGAGACGCTGCAGTTTCCCTTCTCGTATCTCGCGTCGGAGCGCGATATCGCACTTGTCAGGGCGACCGAGGCGGCAGGCATGGGGTTTATCGCGATGAAGGGACTCTCCGGCGGGTTGCTCACAAACTCGAAGGCATGCATGGCGTTTATGCTGCAGTACCCGGCGCTGCCGATCTGGGGAATCCAGAGGGAGGAAGAGCTCTCGGAGTGGCTCTCATTTTTCGAGTCCGAAGCGGCGATGACGGAGGAGATCCGGGCGTTCATCGAGCACGACCGGGGAGAACTGCTCGGCGAGTTCTGCCGCGGCTGCGGATATTGTTCACCGTGCACGGTGGGCATCGTCATCAACCAGTGCGCGCGCATGTCCCAGATGATCCGCCGCGCCCCTTCGCAGGCGTGGCTGTCGGACTACTGGAAGACGGAGATGGCGCGCATTGAGGACTGCGTCGACTGCGGTCTGTGCAAGACGCGGTGCCCGTACGAGCTGGACATTCCGAACCTCCTTCGGAAAAATCTTGCGGACTACAATGAAATCCTCGCGGGGCGTGTGAAGGTGTGACGGCGCCGGCGTGGTGAACAGCGTAAAATAATGACGAGGAAACGGACTATGATGAAAGACAAGTTTGAACAGCTGATACAGCTTTCTCAGGGGCGCGATGTGTACATCCAGACCCACGACTATCCGGATCCGGACGCGCTCGCGTCGGCCTACGCGCTTCAGCATCTGCTGCGGACGCAGGGGATCGAGGCACCGATCTGTTATTTCGGAACGGTCGATAAGGTCAACATCCGCATGATGATGGATGCCTTCGAGATCGTTCCCCTGCCGGAGCGGATGATGAGCCGGATCGACGCAAATTCGGTCGTCATCAACGTCGATGTCCAGAAGAATAATTCCAACCTGACCGACATGATCGGTGAGGAACTTGTGTGTATCGACCATCATCCCTGGGTGACGGACGTGGTGTACGATGTTGTGATCCACAAGATCGTCGGCGCCTGCGCGACGCTGATCGCGCAGCTGTACACGGAGCTGAACGTTCCGATCCCGAAACTTGTCGCCACGGCGCTTCTGTACGGGATCAAGATGGACACGCGAAATATGTGTGCCGGCGTGACGGAGGACGATCTCGAGATGTTCTCCCTGCTGCACCGGTATGCGGACAGCAAGCTGATCATGCGGCTCGACAATAACAGCCTGCAGCTGTCCGACCTTCGCGCATACGGCGCCGCGATCCAGAATATCGCGGTGTTCGGCAAGATCGGTTACGTGCACATTCCGTTTGACTGTCCGGACGGACTGATCGCGAGCGTTTCGAACTTTATTCTTGCGCTGGATGCGGTGGAGATCGCCGTGGTGTATGCGGATCGCGGAAAAGGAATGAAATTTTCCGTGCGGTCGGAGCTTTCGAACATCAATGCCGGCCAGCTGATCAACTACGCGCTCCGCGGCGTCGGCAACGGCGGCGGTCACGCGACCATGGCCGGGGGCCTGGTGTTTGGCGAGCGCTTCAGCGAACTGGGAAGCGACCCGGACACGGCGATCCGAAAGAGATTTTCCGACACGCTGGAGCGTCTGATCAAGGAAGCAAGGGAAGCGGGAAGAGAGTAGGAGGATACCATGAAGAAGCGTATACTTGCATATCTGGAGAGCATTGACCGTTTGCTGGAGCATCCGCCGATCAACGTCAACTACGCGGATGAGGTGAAGAAGCATCTCGTGCAGATCGGATTCTTTATGCATGAGCGGCTTGTGCATCTGATCGTGACGGTGTTGTTCGCGATCCTCTCGGTCGGTGTCGCGCTGTACTGCGTGGCCGATCCGGGAATTCCGATGTTCCTTCTGTTCGGCGCGCTCCTCATTTTGCTGATCCCGTATATCATGCACTATTATCTGCTGGAGAACGGTGTTCAGAAGATGTACGTTCAGTACGACGAGCTGCTCCGCCGTAGCGAGGAACAGGTCCGCACGGAAGTTTACGAGGATATGCAGGAAGGCTGAAGAAACCTGTTGTCATAATCGGATGAGGTGTGCTATAGTAGAGAACGATGTTTGCCCCTGTCGCGCAGACGGGGGGCATTTTGAAATAATACAAAGAAGGCCCGGCGGAACGAACAGCCGGACGATCGGAGGAAAAAATGAGTGAAGTCAACAATCAGCCGCAGAGCGAAGAGTGTACGCATGACTGCAGCACCTGCAGCGCAAACTGCAGCAGCAGGGAAGGCGGCAGCAATAAGGCCGATTTTCTCGCACCCGCGAACAAGAACAGCCGCGTGAAGAAAGTGATCGCCGTTGTCAGCGGAAAGGGCGGCGTCGGCAAATCCTTTATCACCTCGAACCTTGCCGTTCAGATGCAGAAGAAGGGATACCGCTGCGGTATTCTCGACGCCGATATCACCGGACCGTCCATTCCGAAGTCGTTCGGACTGAAGGGGCCGGCAATGGGCAATGATGACGGTATCATCCCGGCGGTCACGCCGTCCGGCATCAAAGTGATGAGCATCAACCTTCTGCTGGACTCCGAGGAAGCTCCGGTCATCTGGAGAGGTCCCGTGATCGCGGGAACGGTAAAGCAGTTCTGGACCGACGTATGCTGGGGTGAAGTGGACTACCTCTACGTGGATATGCCGCCCGGAACCGGTGACGTGCCGCTCACGGTGTTCCAGTCCCTTCCGGTGGACGGTATCGTGATCGTCACGAGCCCCCAGGATCTCGTTTCGATGGTCGTGTCCAAGGCCGTCAACATGGCAAAGATGATGAACGTTCCGATCATCGGCGTCGTGGAGAACTACAGCTACTTCAAGTGCCCGGATTGCGGCGGAAAGCATGCGGTCTTCGGCGAGAGCAAGCTCGAGGAAGTGGCAGCGAAGGAGGAGCTTACCATCCTTGCGAAACTGCCGATCGATCCGGATGCCGCGAAGGTCGTGGATATGGGTCTCGCGGAGCAGTTGGACATCCTTGAACTGGGGGATGCAGTGGCTCGGATCGAGGCGGTTTTGCCCGTCGCGAAATGATATTTTCCGTTGACATCAATATAGCTATCGCATATAATTATATTTGGTTATCGAGTGCCTGTCGATGCGCTCGACAACTCGGAAAAACTGTGGATTTCGGAGGATTTCTATGCGCGTGATTGCCGGTTCCGCAAGGCGGTTACTGCTTATGACTCCGCCGGGAACAAACACTCGGCCGACCACCGACCGGATCAAGGAGACGCTTTTCAATATTCTTCAGCCGCATCTCGGCGGTTGTCGATTCCTCGATCTTTTCGCGGGAAGCGGCGGCATCGGGATCGAGGCCCTCTCCAGAGGCGCCGAGTCCGCGTGCTTCGCGGATAATTCCTCGGATGCGATCCGATGCATCAAGGCTAATCTGGAGCACACGCACCTCGCCGACCGGGCGTCGGTGTACGCAACAGATTATCTGTCGGCGATCTCGCGGATGAAGTCGGATCGAAAGAAGTTCGATGTTGTTTTCCTGGATCCGCCGTACGGACGCGGGATGGAGGAGAAAGCGCTGGCAGCGCTTGTGAGAAATCAGCTTCTCGCAGAGGATGCGCTGGTGGTGATCGAGACGGCGATCGACGAAGAGCTGCCGGATCTTGCGGCTCTGGGGTATCGGCTTTCCTCAATCAAAGAATACAAATCGAATCGTCATCTCTTCGTAAAGCCGCTCGGCGGCGAAGAGAGCACGGGTCAGGAGTGACATGAAGACGGGTATCTACGCCGGGAGTTTTGATCCGATCACGCTCGGACATCTCGATGTGATCAAGCGCGCGTCGCGGATCACGGAAAAACTGATCATCGCGGTTTTGAACAACATCTCGAAGAAACCGGCATTTTCCGTGGAGGAACGTGTGGAGTTGATCCGCAAGGTTACGAGAGATATCCCCAATGTCGAGGTCATGTCCTTTTCCGGATTGACGGTCGATTTCGCGAGAGAGCAAAATGCGACGGTTCTGGTCCGTGGGCTTCGGGCTGTCACGGATTTTGAGTACGAACTGCAGATCGCGCAGCTCAATCATAAGCTGAATCCGAACATCGACACCATTTTCCTTACGACCAGCGTCGAGTATTCGTACCTCAGCTCGAGCATCGTTAAGGAGATCGCCAATTTCGGCGGTGATATCACACAGTTCGTTCCGAGCGAGATCGTTTCGGATGTGTACAACAAACTGAACAAGCCAAAGGAGAATTAGAGTATGGGAGCTTCGATTGAAAAGACAATTGATGAAATCTACGAGTTTGTGGAGAGCTGCAAGACTTCGGGCTGGGGCGGCACTAAGGTTTCGGTGCCGAAAGATGAGTTGTACGAACTTCTTCAGGAGCTGAAGGAGCGCACGCCGGACGAGATCAAGCGTTATCAGAAGATCATTGCCAACCGCGACAGCATCATTGCGCAGGCGGAGGAGCGCGCGGAAGGCATCATCAAGGAAGCCAAGATCAAGGCAGAGCAGCTTGTGAGCGAGAATGCGATCGTTCAGCAGGCATACAATAAATCCCAGGAGATGGTATCCCAGGCGTCCGAGGAGGCAGCGGAGATCCGCAGCAGTGCCGAGAGCGACGCGGCGACGATCCGCTCCGGTGCGTTGACGTACGCCAACGAGATCATGAGCGACATGGAGAGAATCCTTGCCGATGCGTTCAACAACACCAAGAAGCAGGCGGAGGGCCTTGTGAACTCTCTCAACGAGAGTTACACCGTAGTCTCGGCGAACCGCAGAGAGTTGAACGCACAGATTAATCCACCGGATGATCTTTCGTTCGACGATCCGATCGCGACGGTAACGGCCGACGATGACGGCTACGACTTCAACGAGAATACATTCCTTGAGGGAATTGAAGAGTAAATGAGAAAGCTTCCGCGGGTGACTGCGGAGGCTTTTTTGTGTTTTTGAATTTGTGATCGGGAGCAATGACTTTGAAAAAGACAGTTCTTATACTTATATTGCTGGCCGCGTTATGTTCCTTCTGTTCCTGCGGAGGTAATTCAGAACGTAACAACAGTTCCGGAGATCCGATGGTTAATCCTTCTGTTTCAGTGACTGAGGAGCCCTCGGTAGGCACTCCGACAGCGACCGGAGCCTTGCAAGATCCGAAACCGACTGTAACGGTAAGTCCTTCGTCAACGGTTACACCGGCGACGCCGCAGGAAGCGGTGAGGGCGGCAGCGGTGACGGACGATACGAAGACTCTGACGATTCCCGTATATGACGACAAATCCGTGCTCGGAGGCGGAGAATCGTACGGAATCGG
>JBGUPV010000162.1:0-3842 GCA_045130455.1 Lachnospiraceae bacterium
CGCCGACAAATGCTTCATAACGACGACCGGAACGAATTCCTTAAGCGTCACTGGCGCATTTGCCGCGGACGGCGACAGCACGCCCGATGCCGTTATCTACTCCAAGCAGGACCTCTTGCTGAACGGCACGGGAACGCTCACGATCACTTCCTCCAAGGGCAACGGCATCACCGGCAAGGACGACCTCGTCGTCACCGGCGGAACCTACCGGATCAACAGCTCCCTCGACGCGATCGAGACGCACGATTCCATCGCGATCTGCGGCGGGACCTTCGAGATCAAGTCCTCCAAGGACGGTCTCCACAGCGAGGATAACGAGGACAGCAACGTCGGCTGGATCTACATCAGCGGCGGCACCTTCAACATCAATGCCAAGAGCGACGGCATTCAGGGCACGACCTTCATCCGCATCGACGGCGGCGACCTCACGATCACCGCCTCCGAGGGCATTGAGGCGACCTGCGTCGTGATCAACGACGGAACGATCGACATCACCGCCTCGGACGACGGAATCAACGCCTCGACCAAGAGCAAGACCTACGGAACTCCGTCCGTCACCTTCAATGGCGGCAACACGAAGATCGTTGTCGGCCAGGGCGACACGGACGCGGTCGATATCAACGGCAATCTCACAGTCAACGGCGGCACGATCGACGTGACCACGCAGATGTCTTCCTTCGACTACGACGGCACGGCAACCTACACCGGCGGCACGATCATCGTCAACGGAACACAGGTTGATTCCATCCCCGAGCCGACCATGATGGGCGGACCCGGCGGCGGACCCGGCGGTTTCCGCGGAGGCAACTCCCCCGGCGGTGATTTCCAAGGCGGCAACTTCCCCGGCGGTGACTTCCCCGGGCGCGGCAATCGCGGCGATTCAGATAACAATAATTCCAATGATCCTGTATAAAGAGTTTGAAACCATTTTCCCTGCGCTGATTGTTATCTGATCATATAAACTCATCCTACAATGCAAAACGGCGGAGTCCTATAGCTCCGCCGTTTTCATTTTCCGTTCGGTTTCTGTCCGGCCCGAAGGCCCCCGATCACTTGCGGATCAAAGCCTTCATCTGCCGCTTGTTCTGATACATGCGCTCATCCGCGCGTCGGAATACCGCCGCATAATCATCGCCGATGTGCTCGCCGTAATCCGACATTCCGGACGCGACGGACAGCCGTTCGATCGGCAAATAATCCTCGCGGTGATCATTGATGTACGCCATGTGCTCCCGCAGCGTCGTCAGCAGCTGCTCGCGGTTGGTATAGTCGTCATGCACCGCCAGCGCGACGAACTCGTCGCCGCCGATACGGAACACAGGGCTGTGCTTGAATATGTTACAGATGTATTTGCAGCAATTCTTGATGTACTCGTCACCGGCCTCGTGCCCGAGCTGGTCATTGACGGGCTTGAGGTCGTTGATATCGAAGCATACCACGGCAAACGGCTCTGCGTTGTCCGCCGTGATGCTCTCGTCGAGCCTTCTCACATACCGGTCATACGCGGTACGGTTCTTAACGAACGTCAGCGAATCTTTCTCCATGAGCATCGAGAGCTTCTCATTGAGCGCCGTCAGCTGCACGTTCCGGCGATACGAAACAAGCGAACGGCTGAAGCGGCTCTCGAGATTGAAGAGATAATGATCGCGGAACCAGCTGATCTGGTCCGGGACCACGATATATCCACAGACATAACTCTCGAAGTACGTCGGCACGAAGAAGTAAAAATGATTCTTGCCTGTGGGCTTGTACCCCGGGATCAGCTCGCTCGTCGGAATGATGTCCGCCTCGACCGGTGTCCGGTTTCTGATCGCCACAAACGTGTCCATCTTCTCCGAGTAGCTGAACTGCGGATAGGACGCGATGTCCGTCAGCGAGAAATCAACGATCCTCGGGTCGAGCATGATGTAGAGATTGCCGTTCTCCATGCCGGTCGTATAGTAGAACAGCTTGCGGAGACGATCCTTCAGGTCATCGTAATCGACGGACTGGATGATCTCCTTCTCCATCGCGTGGAACCGCCCGTCCATGTTGTCCGTCATCATGGATTTCCTCGGAAGCGTCCTGGAGATCGCACGGCGTCTGCCGTCATCGTTGCGGCAGTCCAGACAGCCGCAACTCTCGCCCGGCCGGAACTCGCACGGAACGAGTTTCGTCGCGGGAACCTCCTCTCCGTTTACGATCTTCATCAGCACACCGACCGTCGCTTCGCCGACGCTCTCGTAGCACTGGTCGACCGTCGCGATGGACGGATAAAAATTCTGCCCCGATTCCATCATATCGAAGCCGGTGACAATGCTGGCATTCACATCATACCCGCAGTCGGTGATCACGTAGCTGATCATCTGCGCCAGCTGATCGTTCGCACAGATGTAAGCATCTGGGAGCGGCCCGCCGTCGCGGAGCCGGTTGCTGAACTCAGTGACCACCGGATAGATCTCCCAGTTCGAGTAGAAGATGTCCTCATCCGCCAGCGTCAGCCCGTGCTTGGCCATCGTGTCACGGACCGCACGGATCCTCGTGTTGGAATCCTCATTTTCCCGCGATCCCGCGATAAATGAGACCGTCTTAACGCCGTGCTTCTCGATGATATGCTCGCACAGTTCCGCCATACCGACATAGTTGTCCACGCCGATGGAATGGAATCCCGGGTGCTGCAGACCGATGCTGATGACCGGGATGCCCGCACGCTCCAATGTAACGATCAGGTGATTGATGGTCTCCGTGAAATTCAGACCCGGCGTGAACATGATCGCCGCGTCGAACGTCGAAAGATCCGGCAGGTCGAAGATCGCGCTGCGGCTTCGAAGCTCTGTCGGCGTATTGGAATAGATTGAATGACAGACAAATACAAAGTAGTCCACGCTACCCTCGGGAGAATGGTCCGAGAGACCGTTGAGGAAGCGCGTGACATTTTCTGCGTTCCAGCCGTTAACGAAAACGGCGACTTTTATCTTACGTTGTTCGTTCGTACTCATACCCCATACCCCCTCCTGCACATATAATTATACATATCCCGGAAGAAAAATGCCACACGATAGCGGAACTTTATTCCAAAAAAGCCCCGCATTTTCCGAAGCGGTCCTACCCGGATCGGAAAATGCAGTATTTTGCGACATTTCCGCGGGATTTCCACAGGAGCAAAAAGGCCGCCGCAACGGAATAACCGGCGGCGGTCTTTATCAGCAATTCATTATCAACGCTCGAATTCGTACGGGAAGATCGTGTCGATCGTGCCGTCCTCATGCATGTTGAGCTTGGTGTATTTTACGCAGCGCTCGTGCGTAACACCGCCGGAAAGCTCGCAGTCATGGTAGAACAGGTACCACTCACCCTCGATCTGTACGATCGAATGATGCGTCGTCCAGCCGAGCACCGGCTCCATGATGCGGCCCTTGTACGTGAACGGACCGTCCGGCTTCTCACCCTCGGCATAGCAGAGATAATGCGTTGTGCCGGTCGAATACGAAAGGTAGTATTTACCGTTGAACTTGTGCATCCAGGGACCCTCGAAGTATCTGCGATCCTCGTCGCCGGCCTTGATCGGCTCGCCGTTCTCGTCGAGAATGACGAGGTGCTTGGGCTCGGTGATGAATGCGGTCAGATCGTCGTTGAACTCCGCGAACATCGGTCCGAGTGCGGGCTCGTCGCCCTCCGGACGATGCGCGTCGGGATCGAACTCGCCGGACTGCCACATCTCGAGCTGACCGCCCCAGAGACCGCCGTAGTAGCAGTAAGTGCGGTCGTCATCATCGATCAACACCGCGGGGTCGATACTGTAGCTGCCTTCGATGCAGTGCTCCTGCGGAACGAACGGGCCTACCGGAGAATCCGATACGGCT
>JBGUPV010000163.1:0-8312 GCA_045130455.1 Lachnospiraceae bacterium
AGATTTCACATGATGGTGCATAGTATGATATACTGAAAACAGAGCAGCTGACCTCTTGTTTTCAAGTCGTTATAAGTTAACAGAAAGGAATGAAGGTCTATATGGTTTTGTAAAACGGGACAGTGCGGATTTGTTTAAAGACATCCCGCTGAAGTAATTCCGGCTTTATCAGACGAAGACAGATTACAGACGGCAAGTGCATTGCATTTGCCGTCTGTTTTTTTCTCTCCTGTTTTTATTGACGTATCATCAAAAATGTGGAATAATTCCTTTTATGGAATAGTGTTATATAGGTTGCCATAGATGGCACCGGATTATGGAAATAGGGTTTACTGACAACTGAAAAGAGGATGAACATGCTTTTATGGGTGGTAGATTATCTAATTAATTTTATTAGCTACTATATCGCTTATCGATGGATCATTTGTGCGCCGTTTCGGAAGAATTTTCCCGTGCATATCGGTGTAGGACTTGCTTTTTGCCCGATGGTGCTCGGGATGTGCCAGTCGTATGTGTTCGGTCATAACAGTGTTGTCATCGCTGTCGTGGCGTTGCTGGCACTTCTTATTATCGTGGAAAAGAAGCATCTCATGGTGGTGCTGATCTTTCCGATCGCTTTTTTTGCACTGGGAGTCATATCGATCCTGCTGACATACCTGATCTCAGCCGTGATCGATGTGCCGTATTCCGAGATCATGGACCATTCGTCGTGGTACGGAGTGGCGGCAGAAGCCGTGTTCCCGATCGTATTTTTTGTGTTGCTGATCTTCTGCAAGTGGCTGCGTGAGGAGCGGGAGACGGTGGAACTCAGCGTACCGCAGTACCTGATCGCCCTTGTCGGCTCCGTGGGTCTTTTCTTCATCATCGGCATTTCGCAGGGAATGATGCAGGGCAAAGCAAAGCTGTCGGACTGGACCCGCCCGCTGTCGTTCACGCTGGCGATCGTCGGTATCCTGTTCGTGGTGCTCGTCCTTTGGCAGTCGCGCATTGAGAAGAAGGCGCTGCAGTACAAGATTGAAAATGATTACTACCAGCTTTGTCTGAAGCGGCAGGAGACGCACATCCGCGAGATCGTCGAGAACGATCAGAAGATCCGAAGATTCCGGCACGATCTGAACGCGCATCTTACGGCGCTTGAGCAGTGTGTGAAGACCAACGATATGGAGCAGCTGCGCTCGTACGTGGAACGGATGCGGGCGGAAGCGCGGAAGCTTGAGGTACAGAAGTATACCGGGATCGGAGTCGTGGACGCCATCATCAGTGAGTGGCACCAGAAGGCGACCAGCGAGGAGATCCAGTGGGAGTGGAACGGAGGACAACTCGGCGATACCGAGATGGAGGCATTTGACCTCTGCGTGATCTTCTCTAATCTCCTGAGCAACGCGGTTGAAGCGGCGGAACAGGTGGAGGAAGGAAGAGAGCGGAAGATCAGCGTTTCCTGCGGTACCTTCCGCGACAAGACATGTATCCGTGTCTCCAACACATGCCGGAACAATCCGGAGGAGAAGCGGCGGCACGGCACCACAAAGAGTGATTATCAGAACCATGGGTTCGGGCTGATGAATATTCGGAACACGGTTGCCAAAGCAAACGGTGAATTTTCGATCAATGAGGTGCCCGGCGCATTTATCGCGGAAGTCGTGCTGTGACCCGGCGGAATGTCGTTCATCAAAAAAATACGTCGTTCATCCAAAAGTGTTTGCATTTTCCGACGAAGATTTCCATAATGAAGAAAATCTACTACGCAGGGGGTGCAGCAATAGATGAATGATTCTACAGTTTTAAGGGAGTATGATTTTTGGAGTTGGATCTGCTACATTCTGGGTATTCCGAACGATTAAATTCCACGGAAAATTCTCTCAAGTTTGTCTTTGCAAGTCCGGACAACACACCTGACACATAGGGTCATAAGACAGTAAAATGTCTATGGCCCTTAAGGTTTTTTCGGAACACGGAGGGGAAAAATGATCATTGGCATTTGCGATGACGAAGAGGTGTATCGCGCGCAGCTCAAAACACTCTGCAGCGCCTTTTTGGATGCGCAAAAGCAGGAGTACGGGTTTGTCGAGTTCGCGTCCGGCGAGGAAGTGCTGGCTTATCAGGGGGAGAAGATCCATCTGCTTTTTCTTGATATAGAGATGCCCGGCGCGGACGGTCTCGAGGTGCTCGCGGAGCTCCGAAGGAACGACCGGTTCTGGCGCATTGTCTTCGTGACCAGCCATAAGGAACTCAAGTGGGACACGGTCGACCTGAAGACGCTGGCGTTTCTGGAGAAGCCGCTGGAGCGGGCCGGCGTGGAAACGTGCCTCAAGACTGTGATCCGTGAGAATCGGGAAAATATTAACATCTCCTTCAAGTCACTTAAGGGAAACGACTTCATCCGGCTAGACCGGATTGTCTATATCCTGGCCAGAGGAAATTATGTGAGCATCGGCTCCGAGAAGGAGGAGATTCCCGGGTATGACAGCATAAAAGTCATCGAGGAACAGACGAAGGACACGACGATGATCCGGACCCACAAGTCGTATCTGGCAAATCTTCAGTATGTCGATAAGATAAACGGTGCGTCATTGCTGATGACGAACGGTGCTGTTGTGCCGATCGGAAGGAAGTATCTTTCTTCCGTGAGAGAAGCGTATATTTCATTCATCAAAAACGTAACGATCGACAGAAATCGATAAGACCGCAGAATGCGGGCCGTCATGTATGACCGGAGGATTCCGAGAGGAAACCTCCGGCCTTTTTTGTTTTACGGCGTTTGTCAAAAAAAGATGTTGTTCATCAACGCCCGGTTGCGTTTTGATTTTCGGCCTTCCATAATGATCGTAGGTTGGTGAAGCCGAATCGAGAGGGGAATCGATCCGGCTTCGGTCGACAGCAACCATTTTATAATTTGCAACCAGTCATGCGCAGGCGGTTGAAGCAAAAACGAAAGGAGAGTGTTTCTATGTTTAAGACAATGGAGCTGAACGAGTTGATGAACATCAATGGCGGCTACTACTATGTTCCTGTTTATCGCCTTTATACAAGAAAAGTCGGAAACAAAGTCTATAGAGAGTGGATATTTATTGGAAAGCAGTTGGTAGCGGAAGGCAGCGGAATTAAAGAATTCAGGATCAGTAATTGCCAAAAGAAAGCCATTTACTGGTGAAACAACAAATAAGAAAAGAACAAAGGAGGAGAGGATCATGTTTGACGGATTGACTGCAGATGAAATGATGCGTGTCAACGGGGGCTTCGTTCTCCACGCCGTGACATGCTACTATTACAGAACCGGTCAGAACGGTATCGAGTATGCAGGAAAAAAGCAGATGTGGTGGAACGGTGATCCTTCGATCAGGTTCATCACCTACATCGACGGAAAACCGCATTACAATGTAAAGATCGACCAGCTTATGTAGTGTGTCAAATGTGTCGCTTTTTCGTTATGTGCGCGGCGGATCGGGGGCCGATCGTGACCGGATTATGACGTTCATCAAGAAAACATGTCGTTCATCCACAACCAGTTGATTTCTCGGCAGAGGGTGTTCATAATAGGTCTCAGAGAAGGGGAAGGTAATCACATATACACGACGGTTTTCGTTGTATAATCTGGTTCCGGTCGACTACAACCATTTTATAATATTCGGACTGTCAGGCGCAGGCAGAACGAAAAGCAAAACAAACTATAATTTTATTGGAGGTATTATCATGTTTACGACAATGAATCTCAACGAGATGATGACCGTTAACGGCGGTTTCTACTATGTTCCGAAGTACAAGAACGGCAAGTGCACGGGTACGGTGCAGGTTTCCAATGATTTCGGCAGAAAGGGTTACAAGTGCTATATCTACATCAGCGGCAGCTATCAGCCTAGCACCACGTATCCTTGGGAGTAATAGTAGTTTTTTGACTGTTGCTATCTGAAAAGTGAATATGTAGGGCAAAAACGGGCTGAGCATGCTTCGGCATGAATTGGCCCGTTTTTGCGAAAGCTTCCGCTTTGTCGGGGCGGGAGCATATAAGGAGTGGGATGCATGCGGTATTATTGCGTAAAGCAACATGACATAACGGATTGCGGTGCTGCGTGCCTGGCGACGATCTGCAAACAAAACGGATACCGGATCGGTATCACACAGATCCGCGAAGTTGCGGGGACGGATACACAGGGAACAAACGTATTCGGATTGGTCAAGGCAGCGGAGCAACTGGGTTTCGACGCAAAGGGCGTAAAGGGCGACAAAGAGGACTTCTTTACGGATTTTCCGCTTCCGTGTGTTGCTCATATGATCGTGAATGAAAATCTTATGCACTACGTTGTGGTCCATAAGATCACGAAAAAGGAGATCGTGATCGCCGACCCGGGCAAGGGCATCGTAAAGTTGACGCCCGAGGAGTTTTTCGGGGAGACGGGCACGGAAGATCAGCCGCCGGAGTACAAGTGGTCCGGTGCGTTGATCCTGTTAACGAAAAATGCGACGTTCAAAAAAGGTGTTGAGACCAAGGGACTGTTCAGCCGGTTCTTCTATCTTCTGTTGCCGCAGAAGAATCTGTTTCTGCATATTTTCCTGGCGTCGTTGATCATTACACTGTTCGGAATGCTTGGCGCGTTTTATTTCAAGGCGTTGATCGATACGGTTCTGCCGTGCGGTCTGACGAAGATGCTGACGACGCTGTCCATCGGTATGATCCTGCTGAGCATTTTCAAGATCGTGCTCGGCATGATCCGGTCGCATATGGTGTTGTACTTAAGCCAAAAGCTCGATATTTCGCTGCTTTTGGGTTATTATCGCCACGTAATGGACCTTCCCATGAAATTCTTCGGATCGAGAAGAGTCGGCGAGATCATCTCCCGTTTTTCGGACGCGGGAAATGTCCGGGACGCCATCTCCGGTGCGACTTTGACCATCATGATCGACACGCTGATGGTTGCGGGCGGTGCGATCATTCTGTGTCTGCAGAATCCGAAATTGTTCCTGATCACGGTGATCATGGTCGTTCTTTACGGCGTGATCGTCCTGGCCTTCAAAAACCACTATCGCAGGCTGAACGAGCAGGTGATGGAGAACAATGCGCTGCTGACTTCCTACATGGTGGAATCCCTGAACGGAATTCAGACGGTAAAGGCGTACAACGCCGAGCGCAGAACAAAGCGCGACACGGAGACGAAGTTCGTAAGGCTTCTCAAGAGCATTTTCAAACTGTCCTGGGTGAGCAACGTCCAGGAGGGCCTGAAGACGACCGTCGAGCTGGTCGGCGGTGTGGTCATTCTGTGGGTCGGTGCGGTCAGTGTCATCAAAGGCGAGATGACGGCCGGCGGGTTGATCACGTTCAATGCTTTACTTGTTTATTTTCTTGATCCGATCAAGAACCTGATCGACCTGCAGCCGCAGATGCAGACCGCTGTGGTGGCTGCGGACAGATTGGGCGAGATCCTCGATCTTGAGGCTGAGAAGACGGAGAGAGAACTCCGCAAGATCGTTCCGAAAGATCTCAAGGGCGACATAGAGATCCGCAATGTGGATTTCCGGTACGGTACAAGAGAGCTTGTCCTGAAGGACATCTCGCTGAAGATCCCGCAGGGCAGCAACATCGCGTTTGTCGGTGAGAGCGGTTCCGGCAAGACGACGCTCAGCAAGCTTCTGTTGCACATGTACGCGCCGGAAAAGGGCGAGATCCTGATCGGAGACCGCAGTATTGAGGACATTCAGATCGAAGCGCTTCGCGACAGGATTGCCTATATTCCGCAGGAGACGTTCCTGTTCAGCGGTTCTGTATATCAGAACCTGACACTGGGCATGGACAATGTGACGATGGATGACGTCGTGGAAGCGACCAAGATGGCACAGGCCCACGAGTTTATCAACGAACTTCCGCTCCGCTACGACACGTTCCTGGAGGAGAACGGAGCCAACCTTTCCGGAGGTCAGAGACAGCGCCTCGCGATCGCGAGAGCGATGCTCAAAAAACCGGACATCCTGATCCTCGACGAGGCTACCAGCAACCTGGATTCCATCACGGAGAGGGCGCTGGACGTCACGATCCACGAGTATGCCAAGGATGTCACGACGATCTTTATCGCGCATCGTCTCAGTACGATCAAGAACTGCGACAGGATCTTCGTCATGCACAAGGGCAGGATCGTCGAAGAGGGCACGCACCGGGAACTGATCGCTCAGAACGGAAAATACGCCGAGCTGGTAAAACAGCAGTCTCTGGGTGAGTTCGGGACGGAGGTGGCGACGTCATGAAACCGATCATCATCGAAATGAAGAATCTGTCGGAGAGCACGGAAATCTACGAAAAGAAACCGAATCCGGCAATCGTATGGTTTGTGTATATTTTGCTCGGCATCACCGTGATTTCGGTTTTGTGGATGGCGCTGACGAAGATTGATATCGTCACGGAGGCCACCGGGATCATCGGCTACACGGACGATGTCATTGAGGTCCGATGCGACCGTGACGCCAGGATCGTAAAATGCAATGTCGGGAACGGTCAGTATGTTACGGAGGGGACGATCCTGTTCGAACTGAAAGCCGTCAGTGACGACAAAGATACGGATGACGACACGGACTCGAAGAAGGAAGATCTTGTGAACGGTCAGCCTGTCATCCGCGCGAAAGAGAACGGATATTTTTACGCGTCCGCCTACGGTGAGGTCGGCTGTATCGCGCAGGCCGGGACCGGCGTCGGACTGATCTTCGCGAAACCCGAGAAGACGTTTCAGGCGGAGGTCGTCGTAGTCGGCAACGACATCGGAAAGATCCGGGAGGGGCAGGAAGTCAAACTCGAGATTGACGCGTTTCCTTCCTCCGAATACGGGATCGTTACCGGGCGCATTCGAAAAATATCGACTGACGCCCAGTGGGACCAGGAGAACGGGATGTCCGTATTCCCTGTCTGGGTTGAATTTGACGCGACCGCGCTGACCGATAAGAACAACGCGGAAGTATCTCTTGTGAGCGGACTGTCCTGCCGGGCCAAGATCGTGACCGGCAGAGAGCAGGTACTCACCTATGTCTGGGACAGCATTCGCTAAATCCTATTCCATAAACGCTGTGTCGCACAGCATCCGACTCGAAAAAGAGCCTGTCGCATTCGTGGCAGGTTCTTTTTCATTTTGTCAGCGCCGGCCGCACTTCTGTGATATAATACGATCACGGACCGGAACGGGAGAAACGTCGGGAGAGCTTCGGCGGAAAATGTACCGTGCATCGGTCAAAGGAGTAGTATGAGTCACATTTTATCATCGGCACACGTTCACACGACATTCTGCGACGGAAGATCTTCTGCGGAGGAGATGGCAAAAAGCGCGTCGGAAAGAGGCTTTGTTTCCCTGGGCTTTTCGTCTCATGCGCCGCAGACATTTGACCCGGCGCATTGCATTGATCCCGCCCGCGAGGAAGAGTACAAGCGCGAGATCCGCAGAGTGCAAAAGGAGTACGCCTGCCGGATGGCGGTGTATCTCGGGATCGAGCGGGACATGCTGAGCTGCGCGGACGCGGGCGATTATGATTTCTTCATCGCGTCGATGCATTATTTTGCGACGCCTGACGGAGGGTACAGCGGCGTGGATGCGCCGCCCGAAGTGATGCGGCGCTATGTCGATGAGTACTGCGGCGGTGACGGGCTGGAGATGGCGGGACGGTATTTTGCGCAGTTCCGCGATTATGTGCTCGGATCGTCGCCGGCGATCATCGGGCATTTCGATCTTGTGCGGTACAACAACGCGAACCTGCATCTCTACGACGAGGAGTCGCCGGCGTACCGGAGGATGGCGCTCGACGCGCTGCGGGCGATGCGCGAGACCGGGGCTCTTTTGGAGGTCAACACCGGCGGGATCGCACGCGGATATATGACCACGCCGTACCCTGCGGAGTTTTTGCTCAAAGAGTGGAAAGCTTGGGGCGGGGAAGTCATCATCAATTCCGATTGCCATTTTGCGGGGCTGATGGACGCAGGGTTTGATGAGGCGGAGGAGCTGCTGGTGTCGCTCGGATACGACCACGCGGTACGTCTCAGCGCCGATCCCAAAGCCGGTATGTGGGAGCCGGTCGGGCTTGCGAAGCGCTGAGCGTGAGGGCGCCGGTCGGGCTTTTGATGCGCTGAGCATGGAGCGCCGGAATGGAAGTTCGGAGTCAGTGAGGTTGATCATGGAAATAAGGGAATACGGAAACCGGTCGGCACAGATCGTTCTGGTCCAGCCGACGGGCGACCACGACGAAGAGTTGACGGAACATGAATTCGCGGCGATCCGGGAGGGGACCGGCGCGGATTTCCTGCTGGTCACCTTCACGGTCGACGATTGGAACAAAGACCTGTCACCGTG
>JBGUPV010000164.1:0-3996 GCA_045130455.1 Lachnospiraceae bacterium
GAACACATTCGGCTCCGCAACCTCGTCCGTGTTGATCGCCCGCCACACTTTATGTCGCAGCGTCCTGTCCGGCACATACACTGCCGCAGTCTGAAGCCCCGCAAGGTTGAACGCCTTCGTCGGCGCAATGCAGGTGATGCTCACCTCGCGGCACTCGTCGGACACCGAGGCGAACGGGACGTACGATGTTCCCGGCGCCGTGATGTCGCAGTGGATCTCATCGGACACCACCGTCACATGATATTTCTTCGCGAGCTCTCCGACCTTCGCCAGCGTCTCGCGGTCCCAGATCTTTCCTGCCGGATTCTGCGGGTTGCACAGAAGCATCAACGTCGCCTGCGGATCGGACATTTCCCGCTCCAGGTCCTCAAGATCCATCGAGTAACTTCTTCCGTCATACAGCAGCGGACTCTCCAGCTCGCGGCAGCCGTTGTTTCGGATACAGTTGTAAAATGTGCCGTACACCGGCGTCTGGATGATCACCTTCTCGTTCGGCGTCGTGAGTTTCCGGACCGTTGAGGAGATCGCGGGGATCACGCCCGTACAGAACACAAGCGCCTCCGGATCCATCGCAAGTCCGTGCCTCTCGCGCCACCAGCCCGCGTACGCCGCACGCCATGCTTTGGGGACGTTCGAGTAGCCGAACACGCCCTGCGAAAGACGCGCCGACAAGGCTTCCGTGATCTCGGGCGCCGTCGCAAAATCCATGTCCGCCACCCACATCGGAAGCTCCCTCTCCGGCACATCCCACTTGATCGCGTCGCCGCCGCGCCGGTTGATCACCGTATCAAAATCATACCGATACTCCTTCTGCATCTCACAGTCCCCCGCGTGATAATAGTCTATTCTCTGCTCCACTCCGGCCGGTCGGAGTGCTTCCCGATCTCGCTGCACACGATCTTCGTCCGCGACGGATCGATCTTATCTCTCTCGATGATCAGCTCGCCGATGCTCTCCGCGCGGATCGTTCCTGCCCCAGGGTTGAACACGCTGTCCACCTTCGACGTGATCTCCGCGTCCACGTTCGAATACTCGAAGGCAAGCGTCGTGTTGATCAGCTTGCAGTTCTTCATCACAAGATTGTCAATGTAGCACATGCCCTGCAGACTCTCGATCGTGCAGTTCACGAGCGTGAGATTTTTTGAGTTCCATCCGAGGTACTCGCCCGAGATGAACGAGTCGTAAACCGTAATATCCTCGCTGTTCCAGAAAGCGTCCTTCGTCAGAAGTCTCGAGTTGCGGATGACCGCACGCTTCACGCCGTCAAAGGAATAGTTCCCGTCAAGCGTCAGTCCGTCGACCTCCACATCGGAACAGTTCATCGCAAAATAATCCCCGCGGGCAACCGTCACGTTCTTAAGCTTCACATCCGTGCACGTCCACAGTGTCTCGGCGGCATTGGAAAATGCCACGTCCGTAAGCTTCAGTCCCCGGCTCCGGCGGAAGTTCTTCGGCGCCTGGATGACCGCGTTGGTAACCTCGATATTTTCCGTGTACCAAACGCCGGCGCGCGCCATATCGAACCACGTGCAGCTGTCGGCTTTCACGTTGCGGCAGTACCACAGCGGATACTTCCAGCGGAACAGCGAACCGCTCAGTTCGATGTCACTGCTCTCCTTCAGCGGTGACTCGCCGTTGTCGAAGACGCAGTCCGTGATCTTCATGTCCCTGCTTCCGAAAAGGGCACGCTCACCCTCGAACAGTTGTTGTTTGATCTCCGTCATAAGTCATTTGCCGGACCCGGCCAAGGCCCCGGCTTTCCTTTCCTTCAATTATTTACCTAACCCTTGATACGTATTATACACCATCCGCCTCGACCCAGCGATATTTTCTCATTACACCGGGCGTCAGAACAACGTCCGCCGTATACTCTTTCGCGGGCTCAAAATCCTCCCAGAGTTTTGTCTCACGGACCGGGATCTCCGTGCCGCTCGCGACGTCGAGCAATGCCTTCACGCTGCGGCGCGTGTGGAGCGTTACCGTGTCTGGACGAAGATCATCCTTGACATAGCGGTACAAAAGGATCGTACCGTCATCGTAGGTGAACGTCGAGAACAGGCGCCCGCTCACATACTCACCGCCCGTCAGCACTCGCTTGAGCACGTCCGTCGCCGACTTCGGCATCGTGTAGAGGTCGCTGTCCAGCTCAGGCACGGCGAAGATGTAGAGTCTTCCGAGGCCGTACGCTCTTCTCAGCAGAAGCGACGCATGCACATCCCCGGCACCGCCGTTGAGCAGCGACCAGGAATCGTTGTTTCCGTGCACGATCTCCGGGAAAAGCGCGGGCTTGCGATGCTCCGCAAATCCGGCAAACGCCCCGGTCACATGGTATCTCGTCACAGCGGTCTTGCGCCCGGTAAGCCGCGCCTCTGTGAGGCCCGCCGCCCGAAGTGCATCCCCGGCTTCACGGAAGAATCCGGTGGTGATCACCGCCTTGCCGCCCTTCGCGACGTACTTCTCCAGTTTCGCCACGATGTCCGCATCGGCGAGCGAGCTCTCCGTCAGCAGCACCACAGGCGCATTCTCCGGGAAGAACGGCGTCGGCTCGATGGGAACACCGATCATACCGAGGCGCATCTCAAGATGATTCTCTCCGCTCGAAGCGAACGGAATGTAGACCGGCACGCCCGTCGCGCTGCCCAAGCCGTCCATCAGATCGTCGATCTTCGAAAGCTGCAGTCCCATCGCGGCCATGAACGGATTGTCGATCAGGTCGCTCCACTGAAAATGCATCAGTTCCTTCGCCTGCGCGAACGCCGTGAGGTACGCCTGCTCCAGATAGCGGTCGATCGACCAGCAGGCGTAGGTGTCAAACCAGCCGCCTCCGTTGCGGCCGGGCCACGCATTTTCCATATAGCGGACAAGAGAATAACTCAGATACTCCGGCAGATGCTGGTCGGTGTACTCGGGGCTACGCGTCTCCGTGCCCGTGTACGTCGCATCGAAGATGTCGCGCTGTACCTCCGGCACATACCCCGTAAAATGATACGACTCCCGCCAGTTCGGATACTTGATGATCATGCGCACGCGCGGATTGACTCTCTTCGCCGGTCCTACGACCAGATTTTCCGAGACATCGCGCATCAGTTCGCGCCGGAAGGTCACCCAGTCGCGGTCGCCCTTCTCGCGGATGCACCGCTCGCACGTACAGTTTGTAAAATAGAAATCGTCCAGAATGATCTCGTCAAAGTTTGCCGCCGTGTACTCCGCGATCTCCTTAAGGCGCTTGCGCATCGAGGGGTCGGTGTAGCAAAATGTGCCGAACAGCCGCTGCTTGCCCGGCTCCGAAGCCGCCGCGTCGCCGATGGTCGTCGTGATCCCGCCCGAGACCTCAACGCCCTGACTCTCAAGATAACCGCGGATCATCGCAAGCTGCGCCTGCTCCACATCGATGTCGTTCCGGTGCGTCTCAAGGTACACCTTGTCAATCCCGATGTACTTCTGCAGGAAAGCGAGATCGCTCTCAAGCTTCTCCCCGGTGAACTTCTCGGCCACCTCCGCCGGAATGTACACCACGGTCTTAAAATGTCTGTATCGTCCCATAACCTTCTCCTTATGATCCCGAACCTTTATTGACCGCGGCGGCACCCCAAAGCCTGCACACGGTCTCTGCTATCCACTTTACACGATTTGTTCCTTGCGGAAAATGGACTATCCTTTCTCCCGCACTGCCGATCAAAACATTTTCCGCCGATGGGCGCAAAAATGCCGCCGCAGGAAACCTGCAGCGGCATTCTGATTACAGATCAGTTGTGTTGCTCGATCAATTACAGCTGAGGACCTGCAGCTACAAGTGCCTTGCCGGCATCGTTGCCCTGGTACTTCACAAAGTTCTTGATGAAGCGGCCTGCGAGATCCTGTGCCTTGCCTTCCCAAACGGAAGCATCAGCGTAGGTGTCGCGAGGATCAAGGATTGCCGGATCAACGCCCGGAAGCTCGGTAGGAACTTCGAAGTCGAAGATCGGGATCTTCTTGGTAGGAGCGTTGTTGATCGCG
>JBGUPV010000165.1:0-13043 GCA_045130455.1 Lachnospiraceae bacterium
ATGCCGCACGCGATGCCCGGAGAGCGCAGACTTTCGGAAGGTGATCTTGTGACGATGGACTTCGGCTGCGTTTATCAGGGATATTGCTCGGATATGACGAGAACCATCGTGCTCGGAAAAGCCGACGCGGAGCAGCGGAAGATCTACGATACGGTTCTTCGCGCGCAGCTGGCGGTTCTCGATAACCTTCGCGCAGGCATGAAAGGCAGGGAGATCGACGCGATCGCCCGTGACATCATCGATGCGGCGGGATATAAGGGATGCTTCGAGCACGGACTCGGGCACAGCGTCGGTCTGGAGATCCACGAGCCTCCGTACGCGAATGCGAGGAGCGAGGAGATCGTCCGCGCGGGCAGCATGATCACGGTGGAGCCCGGCATCTACGTCGAGGGCTTCGGCGGCGTCCGGATCGAGGACCTTGTGGTCGTTACGGAGAACGGATGCGAGAATTTTACGCATTCCCCGAAAGAACTGATCGAACTTCCGGTCAAATGATCGCACTTACGGTAAAATGATCGAGTTTTCGATTCATTGATCGCACTTCCGGCAGACCGGCTGTGCGGCGGAACGGCCGTTGACGGGCCTGATTTTCACGGAAAATGAATAAAATCCCCCGAATGCGCATGATTCTGTTAAAGATTTTTCGCATTTCTTGAAAAATAAGTTGCAAATGAATTGCGAATGGGATAAACTTAAACGTAGTATATGCTTTAATTCCGAAGGAGGAACCAATATGTTATCAGCAGGTGAATTCAGAAACGGTGTTACGCTCGAGATCGACAATGCCGTTTATCAGGTTGTTGAATTCCAGCACGTAAAGCCCGGCAAGGGTGCTGCGTTCGTGCGTACGAAGCTGAAGGATATCAAGAACGGCGGTGTTGTTGAGAGAACTTTCCGTCCTACTGAGAAATTCCCCCAGGCTCACATCGAGAGACTGGATATGCAGTATCTGTATCACGACGGCGATATGTATAACTTCATGAACACGGAGACGTTCGACCAGATCGCTATGACGGATGATCAGGTCGGCGATACGCTGAAGTTCGTTAAGGAGAACGAGATGGTTAAGATGCTTTCGCATCAGGGTCAGGTATTTGCCATCGAGCCTCCGATGTTCGTAGAGCTTCAGATCACTTCGACGGAGCCCGGCTTCAAGGGCGATACCGCGACCGGCGCTACCAAGCCCGCGATCGTTGAGACCGGTGCCACCGTTCTCGTTCCGCTCTTTGTCAATGAGGGTGAGGTTATCCAGATCGATACCAGAACCGGCGAGTACATGAAGAGAGTTTGATCTTCGACAGTTCGGTTCACGCACAGCGAACGCTCAGCGCTCCGGGTCTTCGGATCCGGAGCGTTTTTGCTGCCCGGAAACGGCGGAAAAGCGCGGGAAAACGGGGATTGTAAAACAAATTTAATAATTTTAGGCTGTGAATATACGTCGCTTTGATGTATAATACTCCATGGACGCAGGGACGCGTCCGTGATGAATAACGTAATATCGGAGGCTGGTATGGGGAGAGTACGGATCGTAACGGACAGTACGTGCGACCTTTCAAATGAGCAGATCGAAAAATACGGCATCACGGTTCTTCCGTTGTGCATTGTGATGGACGGCAAGAGTTACTATGACGGCGTGGATACGACGCCGGAAGAGATCTTTCGCTGGGCCGACGCGAACAAGACGACACCGAAGACGGCAGCCGTCACGTTCGAGATCGCGGAAGAGCTACTGACTTCTCTCATGGAGGCCGGTGACGACATTATCTTTATCGGTATTTCCGAGGACATGAGCACGACGTGCAACGTAATCCGCCTGTTCGCCGAGGACAAGGGATACGAGCGGCTTTTCGTGATCAACTCGATGAACCTTTCCACGGGCATCGGTCTACAGGTGATCCGCGCGGCGGAGCTGGCTGCGGGCGGCGCAGGAGCTGAAGAGATCGTCTCGACGATCGAAGCGGCACGCGGACGCGTGAGGGCGAGTTTCATTGTTGACACGCTGACATATCTTGCGCGCGGGGGACGCTGCAAGGCGATCACGGCATTTTTCGGCAACGCACTCAAGATCCATCCGATGATCTCGGTGGAGGACGGCAAGATGGGCGTTGCAAAGAAATACCGCGGCAACATGCTCTCCTCGCTGGAGAAGTATATGGCGGATCTCACGGAGGAACTCCGCAATGCGGAGACGGACCGCGTGTTCATCACGCATTCGATCTGTAATCCGGCGCTCTGCGTGAGAGCGAAAGAGTATCTGGAGAGCCTCGGGATCTTTGCCGAGATTTGCGATACGACCGCCGGCGGGGTGATCTCGAGCCACTGCGGACCGAATACAATCGGCATTCTGTACTATGTGAAGGAGTAATGATTTTGCGCTTACGGCCCGCTCCGCAAACTCGGCGCGGGCATTTGCTTTTTGTTGATATTCTGAGAGAAGTATGATACAATAATCAAGATATCATGGCATTGCTGTGCGGATACGCCGCCGGCCATCGATCAGGATACAAAATCAGGGTCAAAACTGCGGTTTTGAGCCCTTAATTCCGGTTTATGAGGTGTTTATGATCAACTATGAAAAGGTTCGTCTCATGACGAAACTGGCCATATACGAGAATGAGGCGGGCAAGGAAGACAACGATGTCGCGCAGTATTTTCAGATGGACTACCTGCGGCATCAGGTTCTGAAGACGATCATCGCGGTGACGGTCGGATTTATCCTTTTGGCAGCGCTTGTGCTTACGTATCAGTCGGAATTCCTGCTGGACAACGCGCTCGACTTGAATTACCCGCTGATCGGCAAATGGGCATTGGCCGCATATCTGCTCCTGCTCACGTTTTTCATCGCCGTGACGCTGATCGGATATCGGATCCATTATGTGCATTCCCATGCCAGATTGGCGAGATATTACAAGATGCTCGGTAAAGTGCGTAAGATTGAAGAGAGAGAAGAGCTTCAGAAGGACATTGAAGACGAATGGGGGGACTGATCGATGATGCTCATTTTTGAATTGCGGGCCAAGATTGCCGCGCTGTACCAGAGATATGATTACTGGTTCAACCTGGCGTTTCGGTTCGTGTTGCTGATGATCGCATACGGCAAATTGAATGCTTTGATCGGATACAACGCGTCGCTTTCCTCGGGTATGATCCGTCTCGTGATCTCCCTGGTTTCGGCGTTCCTTCCGCCCAGTCTGGCGGTTCTCGTAGCGGTTTTGTATTCGACCCTTCAGGTGATGTCGCAGTCGACGATACTCGCAGTATTGCTGTTCATGCTGTTCATCATCTGCTATTGTTTCTTCCTTCGGTTCGCACCGAAGTACGGCGAAGCGGTGATCGCGATGCCGACGATGCAGGCGCTGGGATTCCCGTACGCGCTGCCTCTCGTGATGGGACTGTTCGGCAATCTGCTCACGATCGTTCCGGTCTGCTGCGGTGTTGTCGCGTATTACACGCTCCACACGGTCGCGGATTACATCACGGAACTGAAGGCCATCACCGGCGAGAAGCCGGAGCTGCAGGAGTTGATCTCCAAATCGCTTGACAAGCTTTTGAAAAATCCTACGATGTACGTTGTCATGCTGATCATGGCCGTGGTCATCGTAACCGTATACTTTATCCGCAGGATCAACATGGATTACTCGTTCGAGATCAGTGTCGCGGTCGGTACCGGCGTCATGATGCTCGGTTACATCATCGGCGACCTTCGCTACGATATGGGTATCCGCATTGCCGGCATGGTGATCACGTGCGGTCTCTGCGCGGGCGCCTGCCTGGTGCTCCTGTTCTTCACCCGTGTTCTGCAGTATTCCGCCGCGGAGCATGTGGAATTTGAGGATGACGATTACTTCTACTACGTCAAGGCGATCCCGAAGATCAAGGTCGGTATGCCGAAGCGGAAGGAGCGCAAGGTCATCAAGCGCCGACGCGATGAGGAAGAGGATGATGACGAGGAGTACGAGGAAGCAGCTCTCGGTCTGATCGATTACAGCAACCGTACCGCGAAGGCGGAGACGGAGGATGACAAAAAGCCGAAGGCCGTTCCGATTCCCGACGAGGATGACGACGATGACGATTTTGATGATCTCGTGAAGCCTGCGGCTGTGAGCGACAAGGATAATTCCCGCAAGCCGATCGCCGCGGATGCTGCCGGCGGACTCTTCGAGGACGAGGACGATGAGGACGAGGACGGCACCAAACGTGTCGGACGGGGCCGCGGAAAGAAAGGCTCGGGAAATCGCAAGAAGAGCAATGCGGTCCGCGAGACCGGAGTTCTGCCCGGCAAGGACATCAGCAGTTCTGCCGCTCCGGCAGGCAAGGAAGCAGCGAAGACGGACAGCAACGCATGGAATCTCGTCGGTTCGAAGCCCGCATCCGCTGCGCCTGCAGCATCCTGGCTCGATGACGACGATGACGATGAGGACGAACAGGTTATCCACGGATACTTCGAGGGTGACGCTGCGGCACCTGCGGAGCCTCTCGCGGCAACCCCGTCGACTCTGTTTGACGATGACGATGATGACGACGAGGATGAGCAGGTCATCCACGGATATTTCGAGTCATCGGAGGAAGAAAGCAAGAAAGAAGCCGCGGATGATGACGAGGATTATCTGTAAGTCACACGCGGCGGAAAGAACGTATAGGATCAGCGCCTGGTCACACCGTAACTCAGGCGGGAAAGGAGAGATCGCATGAAAGCGCTTGCGGAAGCATTCCGAAAATCGTTTGATTGGGTGTCGATGCCGAAATTCGGCGTGACGGACATCCTTGAGATCCTTTTGATCGCTTTTCTGGTCTACCATCTGATCTACTGGATCCAGAGAACCCGCGCCTGGTACCTTGTAAAAGGTTTGATCATTCTCCTGGTTGTCTGGGTGATCGCTACGGTGTTTGAATTCAGCGCGACGCTGTGGATCTTCCGTAACACGATCAATGTCGGTATCATCGCGCTGTTCATCATTTTCCAGCCGGAGCTCCGCCGTGCGCTCGAGCAGCTCGGCCAGCGTCGGATCATGGGCAATTTTTTCAGTGTCAACAAGGGCACGGGAGAGCGTTTCTCCGATGTTACGCGCGAGGAGATCGTTGCCGCTGTGCTTGCGATGGCAGAGGTCAAGACCGGTGCGCTGATCGTTATCGAGGAGAAAGTATCGCTGGAGGAGTATGAGAAGTCCGGTATCGTGCTGGATTCCGTGATCACCTCCGCGCTGTTGGTCAACATTTTCGAGCATAACACGCCGCTTCATGACGGTGCCGTGATCGTACGCGGCGACCGTGCTGTTGCAGCGACCTGTATCCTTCCGGTTTCGGAGAGCATGCGTCTCTCGAAGGAACTCGGAACCCGTCACCGCGCCGGTGTCGGCGTCAGCGAGGTTTCCGATTGCCTTACGATCATCGTATCGGAGGAGACCGGCAAGGTCGCGATCGCGCAGCGCGGCCAGTTGATCCGCGATGTTGATGAGTCTCTGTTGCGCAGAAAGCTGATCGAGAGCCAGAACAAGTCGACCGGCAGCACGAGACGATTCAGAAAGGAATGGGGCAAAAATGAAAAACAAGCTTAAATCCCTGTTTACGCGCAACATCGGGATGAAGCTTGTTTCCGTTGTTGTCGCATTTGTCGTATGGCTGACCATCATCAATCTCGCGGACCCGCGGATCACAAGGACGATCTCGGGCATTCCGATCGAGATCCGCAATGAGAAGACCGTTTTAAGTGAAAATGAAACGTACGTTTCGAGTTCCGATAAGACCGTACGTATCAAGATACAGGGCGTCCGTTCGCAGATCGACAAACTGACCGCCGCGGATTTCACGGCTTACGTTGATCTGAAGGAAATGAGCAAAGTGTACGCGATGCCCGTGCATGTTTCCGTCAAGTCCGGCGTTACGGTCTCCGGTCTGGAGATCATGAGCCAGTCGGTCGCCACGATGAAGGGAAATATCGAAGAAAATACGGGTAAATCGGTGTCGATCAAGGTTGTTCCAAAGGGCGTGCCGGAGCGTTACTATGCGTATCTTGCGGATCAGTCCGCAAAATCGGTCCCGCTTACGGGTGCTAAGGACGCGATCAATTCGGTCGTCGCGATTTATGCGGAGCCGGACCTTGAGGGAGCCACCGCAAGTCCCGGAGAGATCGAGGCGCCGTTGCGCGCCGTTGACGTAAACGGAAACACCGTCGATATTGAACTCCCGATCAAGTCCATCATGGTTAATATGAAGGTGCTTCCTACGGATCTTGTCATGATCAATCTCGTGACGGAGAACGAGGAGACGCAGGAGAGCACGGTCACCGCGATCAACGGTTTCGGCATCAAGGAGAAGGTCGGCTACAGCCAGGAAGTCCTTTTGGCTGCGGACGCAGCACTTCTTGCTGAACTCAAGGAGAGCGGCATCAACATTCCGTACAAGGCGACAGGTCTGATGGAGACCAAGGAGGACACGATCCCGCTCCAGCAGAAGCTTGACGAGATGTACGGAGGTTCCGTGTTTGTCGCGACGGACTACACGTTCGTCATCGTCACGGAAGTTGAGAAGTACACGACGAAGGCATTTACCGTGAAGACGGACGACATCGTCCGCAGAAACCCGAACGTGAATTTCGAATATCGCTTCGTTGAGGATACGATCACGTTCGAGATCTATGACTTCGCGGACAGAATAACCGAGATTCAGGAAAATGATCTCGGTCTGTACATCGATCTTACCAATTATTCCAAGCAGGGAAGATCCCGTCTGGAGCTTCGTTCGTCCTCGTCCTTCAAGTGCATCGACGAGAGCCTGCAGGGCAACCGTTCCAAGCTGAACGATGACGGTACGAAGAACAAGTTTATCGTGGACGTTCTGATCGATCCGAAGAAGCCGGACGGCGGAGACCCGTCCCACCCGGACGATCATGACGCCGGCGGAGACAACGAGACGAACGAGTGAGGATACAATACCTGATCGCGCGATTCAGGTTGGTTTATGGGGTTCATCATTTGATGAAGGAGGAGGTATTATGGTATCGGGTAAAGCTGTAGTGATCAACGAAAAAGGATTGCACATTAAGCCTGCCGGAAAAATGTCGAGCATCGCGCTCGCGTATCCGTGTATGGCGTATCTGGTTGTGCGCGAGTATCGCGTCAATGCCAAGAGCGTGCTCGGTATTCTGAGCGCGCAGGTCAAGAAGGGTGAGGAGATTGAGGTCGTGTGTGACGGCGAGGACGAGGAGAAGGCTCTCAAGGAGCTTCTAGCCGGCATCGAGAGCGGTTTTGACCTCACCTGATCAATACGACTACTTGGCGGAGGATGGCTATGTTACGATCCGGCAAATACAGAAAATTTCCGCCGATGCGCTACGACGAAAGGCGTTGGCCGTCGGCGGAGATCACCAAGGCACCGATCTGGTGCAGCGTAGATCTTCGTGACGGTAATCAGGCTTTAGTGGAGCCGATGACCGTCGAGGAGAAGCTGCGCTTTTTTGATATTCTCTGCGATCTCGGATTCCGCGAGATCGAAGTCGGATTCCCCGCGGCTTCACAGACGGAGCGCGATTTCGTGCGCAAACTTGCGGACGAAGATCGAGTGCCGGAGAATGTGTACATTCAGGTTCTGTCGCAGTGCCGCGAGGATCAGATCCGCGAGACGTGCGAGTCGATTCAAGGGCTTCGCAAGGTCATTTTCCACATCTACAATCCCACGTCCGTGCTTCAGCGGGAGGTCGTGTTCGGCAAAAGCCGAGAGGAAGTGCTTCAGATCGCCGTGCAGGCGGTCGAGTGGGTGAAACAGTACTCCGCCGGCTTTGACGGTGAGATCGTGCTTGAGTACTCCCCGGAGAGCTTCAGCGGAACAGAACCGGAGTATGCGCTTGAGGTATGCAACGCCGTGCTGACCGCGTGGGGGACTTCGGCGACGAGGCGGGCGATCATCAACCTTCCGGAGACTGTTGAGCTGAACACGCCAAATGTCTTCGCAGATCAGGTGGAATGGGTCGCGGACCGTCTTCTGTACCGCGAATTCGTGACGGTCAGCGTGCATACGCACAATGACCGCGGAACCGGCATCGCGAGCGCGGAACTGGCGCTTCTGGCCGGTGCGGACCGTGTGGAGGGCACACTGTTCGGAAACGGAGAGCGCACCGGCAACATGGACGTGCTCACGCTCGCATACAATCTTTACGCCAACGGCATCGATCCTCAGCTCAAACTCGACAACATCGATGAGATCCTCGAGAATTATGAGAAGCTTGTGAAAATGCCGGTGTCGCCGAGACATCCGTACGCGGGAACCTTCGCGTTCACCGCATTTTCCGGCGGACACCAGGACGCGATCAGCAAGGGATTCCAGGCGATGAGCAAGGATCCGGACGGCGAGTGGAAGGTGCCTTACCTCGTGATCGATCCTGCGGATATCGGAAGGACATACGAGACGGTCGTCCGCATCAATTCTCAATCCGGCAAGGGCGGTATCGCCCATGTTCTGAAGGATTATTACGGGTTCAATCTTCCCAAGGAGATGCACCGCGAGTTCGCGCAGCGCGTACAGCGGTTTGCCGAGACGCTCGGGGCGGAGATCACGAGGGAAGACATCTACGAACTGTTCCGCAGGGAGTATCTGGAGAAGAAATATCCGCTGCATTTCCTGCGCTGCAGCATCGACGACCGCACCGATCTCGCGGAGTCTTTCACGACGCACGCGCACCTTACCTACACGTACAAGGACGTCGAAGGAGAGATGGATTGTTACGGCAACGGTCCTATCGATGCCGTGAAACAGGGTTTGCAGGACAATCTCGGACTTCACATCCGCATTCTTGACTATTCGGAGCATGCGCTCAATTCCGGTTCGAACGCGCAGGCTGCCGCTTATGTCTGCATGATGGATGAGAAGACCGGAAATACGACATACGGCGTCGGCATCAGTTCCAACATTACGCGTGCTTCCATCCGCGCGATGTTCTGTGCCGTTAACCGTCTGGGAGAAGGGGGAGAGCAGAAATGATCATTGCCGCGATCGTAGCGGGCGGCGCAGGCCGCCGGATGGGTTCCACGGTGCCCAAGCAGTTTCTGAAACTCGGTGAGAAGAGCATCCTGAACTGGTCGGTGGAGGCATTCCTCAAGCACGAGATGGTCGAGAAGATCATTGTCGCGGTTCCGAAGGAATGGATCAATTACACAAAACAGTTGCTGGACGAGCGTAATTACGGGGAGCGCAGGAAGCGAATTCTCGTGACGGAGGGCGGTGCCAACCGCAATGAGACCCTGTGGCGCATCACCGAGACAGCGGTCAACCGGCTGAAGGCTCCGAAGGACACGATCCTGATCACGCACGATGCGGTGCGTCCGTTCGTCTCCGAGGCGGTGATCACAGCCTGTCTGCAGGCACTGATGTACTCGGATGAAGCAACGGCGGTGACGGCTGCGGTTCCCGCCCAGGACACGATCCTTCACATCGGCGACGACGGCTCGGTCAAGGAAGTTCCCAAGCGAAGCAAAATGCTTCTGGCGCAGACGCCGCAGTCCGTATACCTCGGTCGTTTTCGCGAACTGTATGCACGCATGACGCCGGCGGAGCGCGAGCTGCGTACGGACATCAGCGGCATTTATATCGGCGCGGGATTGCGGGTCCGGACGGTGCCCGGGGATTACGCCAACCGCAAGATCACGACGCCGGAGGACTACGAGGCAGCGCAGGTGCAGGCCGCAAAGCCGGAACTGCAGCCGGACGAGTGATATATCGACTAATAAAGGGAGAAGTAAAGTATGTATGACTATCTGATCGTCGGTGCCGGACTGTTCGGCGCGACATTTGCCTCTGAGGCGGTTAAGAAAGGCAAGAAGGTTCTGGTGATCGACCGCAGAGACCACATCGCGGGCAACGCGTACTGCAAGGAGGTTGAGGGAATTCCGGTACACTGGTACGGTGCGCACATTTTCCACACCTCGGATAAGACGATCTGGAACTATGTGAACGCGTACGCGGATTTTAACAACTATATCAATTCGCCGGTCGCGGTGTACAAGGACGAGTTGTATAACCTTCCGTTCAACATGAATACCTTCAGCCGTCTCTGGAATATCAAGACGCCGCAAGAGGCTAAGGACATCATCGCGGCGCAGATCGCGGAGGAGGGCATCACCGAGCCGAAGAACCTCGAGGAACAGGCCATCAGCATGGTCGGCCGTGATGTGTTTGTGAAGCTTGTGAAGGGCTACACCGAGAAGCAGTGGGGCAGAGACTGCAAGGATCTCCCGGCTTCGATCATCAAGCGTCTGCCACTTCGTTTTACGTACGACAACAACTATTTTAACGACCGTTACCAAGGCATTCCGACCGAGGGCTACACCGCGATGGTACAGCGCATGCTCGAGGGTGCCGAGGTTGAACTCGGCGTCGATTACCTGAAGGATCGCGAGGCCTGGGACGCGAAGGCGGCGAAGGTTATCTACACCGGCGCGATCGACGAATTTTACGGTTACCGTTTCGGCAATCTCGCCTACCGCAAGGTGACGTTCGAGCACGAAGTTCTCGACACGGACAACTATCAGGGCAACGCGGTGGTCAATTACACGGAGCGCGAGATTCCTTACACCCGTATCATCGAGCACAAACATTTCGTGTTCGGCAAGCAGCCGAAGACCGTTATCTCCAAGGAGTACCCGACGGAGTGGAAGCCCGGCGAGGAACCGTACTACCCGGTCAACGATGAAACCAATCATGCGCTTTACGAGCGGTATCACGAACTGGCGCAGGCGGAGCCGAAGGTTATCTTCGGAGGCCGACTCGGCGAGTACAAATATTACGACATGGACAAGGTGATCGCTTCGGCGCTCAAACTCTGCGCGAGCGAACTGTCCTAAGTGCGCGGGTCCCGGATGACTTCGGACGAGACCGCTTGACTCCGGTCGATCATAGCCGTAAAAACTGAAAATGCATAAAAAAACTCCCTCTTGATGAAGCCCCGGAGACTTCTCAAAAGGGAGTTTGTTTTACTTCATTTTCCAATCAGCTGTTCGGCAGGACCGCCTTGTTCATCAGGGTGACAACGATCTCGAGCTCCTGCTTTTCCGTGCCGTTGTAGCGGGTGACGCTCAAAGTGATCTCGGTGCCTGCGCGGAAACTTGTCACACGGGCGATCAGCTGCGAAGTATCAAGCACGTGGATACCGTTGACCGCGGTGATGATATCGCCGGGAAGGATGCCGGCCTGCGCCGCGGAGCCATCCGCAACAAGGGATTTGACATAGATGCCGCGAGGCCATCCGAAATCGCGGATCATGTCGTCGTCGACGCTCTGGATATAGACGCCGAGGTATCCGGCCTCATCGGCGCTGACGACTTCGCCGGTCTTTAAGGAATTGAGGATCGGGAACGCCTGCGTGATCGGGATGGCAAAGCCCATTCCTTCCACGGCGTCCTGCGTGTATTTCGAGGAGTTGATGCCGATAACCTCTCCGCGGATGTTCACGAGAGCACCGCCGCTGTTGCCGGGGTTGATCGCCGCATCGGTCTGGATCAGAAGCATAGGGCCGGCCTCGGTCTGAACTTCGCGGTCGACCGCGCTGATGTAGCCGACGGTGAGAGAGGTGCCTTCACCGAGAGCGTTTCCAAGGGCAATGACCATATCGCCGACCTTCGGGTTGCTGTCCGTGCCGAGTTTGGCGATGCGCAGGGACTCCAGAAGCTCCTTCGGAATGTCGGAGACCGGTGCCGTTATGATGGCGAGATCGCCGGCGACGTCCGTGCCGCGGACGGTGAAGGAAACTTCCGTGTTGTCGTGGAAAATGACGGTGACGGACTCGGCGTTGCCGACCACATGGTTGTTGGTCGCCACGTAGAGAAATGTCTCGTCCCGTTCAATCAGAATGCCGGAGCCGCTCTGGGTCTCAGTGACGATGCGCCCGTAGAAATCACGGCCGGTAAATGTCGCGCGGATCTGCACGATGGAAGGCAGTACCGTGTCTGCGATCTCGCTCACCGTGACGCCGTCGACCATCACTGCGTTCGAGCGGTCGGTCTCCTTGAGCTTCGTTCCGGCGTCAAACTCGGAAGGTGCCTTCGGAGTGCTCGAGACGGTCGGTGTCGCAGTTGCTTTTGAGTCGGCGTTGCGAATGGAAGGCTTGTTCCCTTGGTTCGTATCCGTGAACGTCTTCAAAGCGATAAAGACGCCGAGACATGTTGCGCCCGCGATGGCGACGAAGAGAATCATTTTCCCGAAATACTTAATGATCTTCATAAATATCCCCTCTAAAAATCACTGCCGGACAGATCAGACTGCCTGTTCTCCGATTTGATGATACTATGTGAATGTGTACGCTTTGTGATATTTTTTGTTTCTTTGTGCTATTTTTGTCAAAGAGGGCGCGAGAGGGCGGGAACGCTTGCATTTGCCGCGGAATCATGGTAAAATATTTTTACGTTTCGTACCGGAAAATGCGGTCCCGGAAGATGATCGGAAGAGGAACGGCGGACGGGGGAATCCGCCGGATCGGCGCGTGTCGGAGGACGCGCGAGGGACTGCGGGTGCGACGGAAAATGCAAGGTACGGCTGCGGGTGCGACACAGTGAGTCGGAATCGCGCACGCGGCTGCAGAAAGGATATGTATGAGTACAGATGATAACAACAAGAACGGCTACGAGAAGATCTGCGTAGTCTGCCACAAGACCGAGAGCGAGGTCGGACCGATGATCACGGTGCTTCCGGGAATGCCGGTCTGCCACAATTGTCTTCAGAATACGATGGAAGAGTTTCGCACAAGATTCCCGAACATGATGAACCCGGGCAACCTGTACGGCGGAAAGAAGAGTGATCCGGAGAAGGCGGGAGAAGACAAACAGTCCGGTGATGATAAGAAAGATGATCCCGAGGAAAAGAACGACCGGAAGGATGAAAACAACGAGGGCTTCCCGTTCGGCGGCATCCGCTTCGTGTTCCCGGGCATGATGAATGGGGAAAATGCGCGCGTCCGTCCGAAGAAGAAGCGCGAAGAAACCGAGGAGCCGAACCCGGACGTTATGGACATCGCGAGTCTGCCGGCGCCGCACGAGATCAAGGCGCGCCTCGACGAGTAT